>NZ_JALQDP010000040.1:0-120090 GCF_023631165.1 Caballeronia sp. AZ1_KS37
TCGCCACCAATCTTCGATGCCGCTGCAACCGTGTTCAGCGTCGCTGCCTTGATCGACGCATTGTCGTGTTCTGCAATAACAAGAGTCGTCATCAGATCACCTTCGCTTCGTTCTTCAGTTTTTCGACCAGCGTCTTCACGTCGGGCACGGTGATGCCCGCGCTGCGCTTCGGTGGCTCGACGACTTTCAGCGTCTTCAGACGCGGCGTAACATCGACGTCAAGATCGGCAGGCGTCATCGTGCTTAAAGGCTTCTTCTTCGCCTTCATGATGTTGGGCAGCGTCACATAGCGCGGCTCGTTCAGGCGCAGGTCTGTCGTGATTACTGCGGGCAGCTTCAACAAAAGCGTCTCGGCGCCGCCATCGACCTCACGCGATACAGTCGCTTTACCATCGGCGATAACGACCTTCGATGCGAACGTCGCTTGCGGCAAACCCGTCAATGCAGCAAGCATCTGACCGGTCTGATTCGAATCGTCATCGATAGCCTGCTTGCCGAGGATCACGAGTTCAGGCTTCTCCTGATCGACCAATGCCTTCAACAGCTTCGCCACCGCCAACGGCTGCAATTCCTCTGCGCTTTCGATCAGCACAGCGCGATCCGCACCGATAGCCAACGCCGTCCGCAACGTCTCCTGAGATTGCGTAACACCACACGACACAGCGATCACTTCCGTAGCGACGCCCGCTTCCTTCAACCGCACCGCTTCCTCAACAGCGATTTCATCGAACGGGTTCATCGACATCTTCACGTTGGCGATATCGACACCCGTGTTATCCGATTTCACGCGGACCTTCACGTTGTAATCGACGACGCGCTTCACTGGAACCAATACCTTCATTCGCTTGCTCTCCGTTGAACCGCGTTCACGCGGCTTGAATTCTTCGCGCGCGATCGACGATCGGCTTGTCGACCAGTTTCCCGTCCACCGAGATCGCGCCGCGCGGATTCGCTTCCAGCGCAGCGAGCACGCGTGCCGCCCATTCGCGTTCGGCGGCGCTCGGTGCGAAGCCGTCATTCACGGCGTCCACCTGCTTCGGATGAATGCATAGCTTGCCGCCGAAACCGAAGCGGCGCGCATCGAGCACGTCGGCGTTGATCGCGTCGAGGTCGCCCGTCGCGAGCGTTACGCCATCGATCGGCGGCGGCAGGCCCGCAAACCGCGACTCGATCACGAACTGCGAACGCACGTAGTCCAGTTCGCGCCCGGTGCCGTCGATGCCCGCGTCCACGCCGAAATCGAACGAGCCGAACGCGAGCCGCGCAACGCGCCCGCATTGCGCGATCTCGCGCATACGCACCACGCCCGCAACGCTCTCAACCAGCGCGATCAACTCGATCTCATCGGCGCAACGTGCCGCGATATCCGCGAGTTGCGCCGCATCTTCGGCCTTCGGCACCATCACGGCGCGCACGTTCGCCGCGCGAATCATCGCGACGTCTTCCTCGTGCCATGGCGTACCGAAAGCGTTGACGCGAATCACGACGCGCTCATGCGTCTCACGTAACCAATGCGCGATCTGCGCGCGAGCTTGCGCCTTGGCATCGATGGCCACGGCATCTTCCAGATCGATGACCACGCGATGCGCGTGCGTCGCCAATGCCTTGTCGAACCGTTCCGGACGATCGCCCGGAACGAACAAAAAACTGCGTGCAATCATGCGGATTTCCTCGAATGCGTCAGGTGCCGCTCCAGCCGCGCTGGAACGTCTCCGAATAACTGAAGCGGTCGGCGGGATGAATGCTGACCGCCGCTTCGACGATCTCGCCGCGCTTGTTGAAGTAGCGGCGCGACAGCCATAGCGCGGGCGAACGCGCCTTCGCGTTGACGAGACGCGCGATGTTCGCGGGCAGCGCCACCGCGCGAATCTCCTGCTCCACGCGCGCGATCTGCTCGCCGAACTGACGCTCGATCATCGTGAAGATCGGCGTGTGTGGATCATCCTCGATGCCTGTCAGCGAACGAAACGCCGGCTGGATATAGACCTCGGTATGACAGATCGGATCGACGCTCTCCGGCGAACGACGAATGCCTTCGAGACGCAACCACGTTTCGCCGGGCTTCGCCTGCAACATCTTGCAGAGCGACGCATCGCTCACTTCGACGGTCTCTTTCTTCAGGACCTCGAGCGCGGTATCGGCGGAATAGCGATGCAGGTCGCTCAACTGCTGCATGACCTGCCGATAGCTGCCTTCCGAATTCACGGCCTTGACGGTCGTGCCGATGCCCGCCTGCCGCACGACCATGCCGAGCTGCACGAGCTGCTTGACTGCCTCGCGCACGGTCGAGCGGCTCGCGCCGAACTGCTCGCAGAGTTCGAATTCGGTGGGAATGGTGGAGCCCACCGGAAAGCGCCCGCTCTGTATTTCGTTGATGAGCGTCTGCGCCAATTGCAGATAGCGCGGCTGCTGACCGAGCACGTTGACCATCTTTTGCACGCACGATGAAGGATTGACGGAGGGATCCGCCTGTCGCGCGACATCATCCGGTGCGAGCATCGTCATTGCACCGCACCGCTCTCGCGCAACCGGGCGATCCGACCAGCATCGTAACCGAGTTCGGCGAAAAGCCTCGCGTTGTCCTGTCCCAGTTCGGGCGCCGAACGCGCGGGCAAGGTCTCGTTCACGCGAACCGGCGCCGCCACGTTGCGCACCTTGCCGAAGCGCGGATGCTCCGCTTCGGTCACGCCTTGCCGCTCCGCGACGAACGGATTGTCGAGCGCCTGCTTGATGTCGTACACCGGCGCGGCGGGCACGCGTCCGCCCAGACGTGCGAGCCATTCGGCGGTCGTCGCGCGCGAAAGCGCCGCATCGAGTTCCTGTTCGACGAGATCGCGATTCGCGAGCCGCGCCTTGAAATTGCAGAAGCGTTCATCGGTGATCCACGAAGGCTTGTCGAGTATCTCCGCCAGCACGCCCCAGAACTTTTCCTTGTTGCACATCAGGAAGATCCAGCCGTCCTTCGTCTTGTACAGCTGGCTCGGCGTCAGCGACGGATGGGCGGAGCGCCGGTCCCGTCCTGTCACCGTGCCGCCGTTCAGATACCAAGTGCCGACATACGCGAGGTTATGCAGCGCGACATCGAAGAGACTCGTGTCCATGTCGCGGCCGATGCCCGTCGTGCGCGCCTGCACGAGACCCGCGAGCAGCGCCATCGCGGCGGTGGTGCCCGTCATCAGATCGATGATCGACAGACCGAAGCGCGCCGGCGGACTGTCCGGCTCGCCAGTGACCGAGAGATAACCCGCTTCCGCCTGCATCAGATAGTCGTAGCCGGGCCACGATGCGCGGCTGCCGGTGCGTCCATATGCCGACAAATGCGCGCATACGATAGCCGGATTCGCGTCCTTCAACTGATCGTAAGTGAGACCCAGCTTCACGGGCAGATCGCCGCGCAGATTGTTGAAGACGGCATCGCTCGACTTGACGAGATCGAGCAGCACGTCGCGCCCTTCGGGCTTCTTCAGATCGAGCGTCAGACTGCACTTGTTGCGATTGAACGCTTCGAAGAAGTGGCTATCGCCTTCGCCGAAAAAATGCGGTCCCACGTTGCGGCCCACATCGCCGCCTTCTCGGAAGTTTTCGATCTTGATGACTTCCGCGCCGAGATCGGCGAGATGTTGCGTCGCGAACGGACCCGCGCCGTATTGTTCTATGGCGACGATGCGTACGCCGGAAAGAGGCAGGCTCATGCAGGGTTCCTCGCAATCAGCATCTTGGCGATGATCAGGCGTTGCATCTCGTTGGTGCCTTCGCCGATGGTCAGAAGCGGCGCATCGCGATACAGCCGCTCGACGTTGTATTCCTTCGAATAGCCATACGCGCCATGAATGCGCATTGCTTCCATGCTGTTCTCGACAGCCGCTTCGGTTGCGAAGTACTTCGCCATGCCCGCTTCCATGTCGCAGCGCAGACCTTTGTCGTATGCGCGCGCGGCCGAGTCCGTCAGAAGGCGCGCGGCTTCCACGCGCGTCGCCATTTCGCCGAGCTTGAGCGCAATCGCCTGATGCTCGCAGATCGGCTTGCCGAAGGTCTTGCGCTGCTGCGAATACGCGACCGCTTCATCGAGCGCGGCTTGCGCAACACCGACCCCGCGCGCGGCGACATTGATGCGGCCCAGCTCCAGCCCGCTCAGAATCTGCTTGAGGCCGAGCCCTTCCTGCCCGCCGATCACGCTCGACACCGGCACGCGAAAATCGGTGAACGTAAGCTCGCACGTATCGATGCCCTTATAGCCGAGCTTTTGCAACTGACGGCTCACTTCGAAGCCCGGTCCCTTCTCGACGATCAGAAGGCTCATGCCCTTGTGACGCGGCTGCGCTTCCGGATCGGTCTTCACGAGCAGCGCGAGGATGTTGCCGTACTTGCTGTTCGTGATCCACGTCTTGCTGCCGTTGACGACATAGTGATCGCCGTCGCGCCTCGCGACCGTGCGGATCGCCTGAAGGTCCGTGCCGCAATCCGGTTCGGTCAGGCCGATACCGCCGCGCAGCTCGCCCGTCGCCATGCGCGGCAGGAACTCGCGCTTCTGCGCTTCGGTGCCGTTGCGCTGGATCGTCATCGCCATGATGAGATGCGAATTGATGATGCCGCTCACCGACATCCATACCGCGGAAATGCGATCGACGATCTTCGCGTACGTCGAAGTCGTGAGACCGAGGCCGCCGTACTCGGGCGAGATCAGGCAGCCGAAGAGTCCCATGTCCTTCATCTTCTCGACGATCTCGCGCGGATACTCGTCCTTCGCATCGAGTTCGTGCACGTAGGGTTTCACTTCCGTCTTGAGGAAGCGGTCGAGCATGTCGAGAATGAGCGTCTCGTTCTCTTCGTAATTGCTCATGTCCTGCTGTTGATCGGCGTCGATGGTGGCCATTGCTTCTCCTGTATTCGTGTGTACGTCTTATGCGAGCGCTTGCGCAAGCGTGCGCGCCGGTCGCGTGTCGAGCGAGAGCACCGCTTCGCAGATGCGCTCGGCGGCATCGCGCGATACGTTGCGCTGCGCGTTGTCGAAGAACTTCGCGACGATGTCCTCATTCGTGAGCGGCCTGTCGGACGAGCCGCGATTGATCGACTCGCGATGCGTCAGCATGCGGCCGTCCCGCGTATGGACGATCACTTCGCCGGTGTAGTGACGCGGAAACGTCGAGTCCTGATCCGCTTCGTGCGTGACGCGGGCCGCGACGGCGCGCACAGTTTCATCGGCGAGCGCTTCGGCTTCGAGATCGTCGAGCGTGAAGCGGCCGCGCAACAACCCCGTCGCGACGATGTACGGAATGCTGAACTGCGCGTCATAGCTGTTCGACGGCTTTTGCTTCGGCGCGACCGGCTCGCACACGATGGGAATCGTCGGGCCGGGCACGCGCACGATCACACGCTCGATGTCGTCGGCTTGCAAACCATGTGCGCGATGAAGCGCGATGGCCGCATCCGACGAAGCATGCGTGAAGTGACACGCGGGAATCGGCTTCAACGCAACGCCGTCGATCTCCCATGTCTCGCCGAGGCCCGCCGTTGCGATATCGATATCGCCCGCTTCGAGCGGCGTCTTCATGTAAAGCGCATAGAGACCGAAGCGTCCTTCATAGGCCGCGCCCGGACCGATATAACCATGCTTCGCGAGCGTCGCCGAAGTCGCGCCCGCTACCGCCGCCCATCCCGGATGCAGACGCTTGGTCCACGCGCCGTCCTGCAGGAACTCGAGATTGCCCGATGCCATCGACAGCACGATGCCTTGCGCATGCTGCGCCGCTTCGACCGGCAGACCCAGAAGACGCGCCGCGCCGAGCGCGCATCCGAATGCGCCGACGAGTCCCGTCGGATGAAAGCCCGCGTTGTGAAAGCCGCTCTTCGCCGCCGAGCCGACACGCGTCGATACTTCCATCGCGCAGAGATACGCGGTGAGCAGATCCGCGCCGCTCGCGTTCTCGCGCTCAGCGAGATTGAACGCGACCGGAAACGCGCTCGCCGTCGAGTGGATCACGCCGCGTGCATGCGTGTCGTCGAAGTCGAGGCTGTGAATCAGAAGGCCGTTGAGCAGCATCGCATCGCGCAATGCGAGCTTCTGCGTGTGGCCGAACACCGTCGCTTCGCCGCTGCCGAGCTCCTGCATCGCGGCGAGCGTCGAGGTCGCGTACGGCAGTTTCAAGGTCGCATAAGCCAGGCCGATGCTGTCGAGAATCAGATGCTTCGCGCGCTCGCGCACGCTTTGCGGCACGTCGCTCAATTGCAGATGCGTCGAAAACGATGCAAGGCGTTGCGATACGGTTTGCGCCTGCTGCATGTCGTTGCGTGCGTTCATCGCGTGGCTCCCTGATGGTTGAGCGGCAGATCGTCTGCGTTGGCTTCTTCATCGGGCGAGACTTCTTCCAGCGAGAACTGGTTCGCGTCCACGCCGAGGCTCAGCACGGCGATCACGAGCAGGATCAGAACGCCCGCGACCATGCCGAGCACGCCGAACAGCCCGAGTTGCGCATACAGGATCACGGCGGCATACGACGTGAGCATCGACGCGATACGTCCGCACACGCCCGCCACGCCGGTGCCGCGCAGGCGCAGCGCGGTCGGGAAGAGCTCGGGCACGTAGCCGAAGAGACCCAGCGTGACGATGCCGAAGATGCAACTGACGAGCGTGAAGCCGACGATGGCGATCGCCGCGTTGGCCGTCATCTGCGGATAGACGAAGCCCAGCACGATCGCGATGACGCTATAGAACACGAGACCTTTCGCGCGTCCGAGGCGGTCGGCGGTGAGGTAGCCGAGCACTGCGCCGAACGGTGCGCCGAACGACATCAGCGTCGTGAAGCCGAGCGACGTGACAATATCGCGCCCTTCGTGGACGAAGAACGTCGGCAGCCACGCGACGAAGCCGTACACCGCGACGTTCACCGCGATCGCCGTCAATGCGGCCGTCAGCGTGCGTCCGATCATGCCGCGGCGAAACAGCGCCGACAGCGGCGCGCGCGGCACTTCGAGATTCTGCGTGCGCGCACAGTCGGGCAGCGGTCCCTTCTGATGCGCGACTTCGGCTTCGATCGCGCTCACGGTGTCCTCGGCTTCCTGCGTGCGTCCGACCGATTCGAGCCAGCGCGGCGATTCCGGCATGCGATGACGCAGCGCCCATACGATCACCGCGCCGATGCCCGCGATGCCGAACATCCAGCGCCAGCCGAGATGCGGAATCACCACGTAACCGACACTCGTCGCGAGCACGAGACCCGAATTGACGATGAGACCGAGCAGCGAAATCCAGCGTCCGCGATACGCGGGCGGAATGAACTCGCACAACGTGCCCGCCGCGACGACCAGCTCCGCGCCCAGCCCGATGCCCATGACGAAGCGCGCGCCGATCAGCCACTGGATATTCGGTGCGAACGCGGCGACGAAGGACATCAAACCGAAGAGCGCGAGATTGAACTGATACGACGAGCGGCGTCCGAAGCGATCGCCGAGATAGCCGGACAAGCCCGCGCCGATCACCATGCCGAAAAAGCCCGACGACACGAACAATGCGTTGAGCTGCATCGTCGAGAAACCCGCCTTGAGCATCGCGGCGGATACGCCGCCCGCGAGATAGACGTCGAACGCGTCGAGGCACGCGCCCGCGCTGATGAGGCCCAGAATCTTCCAGTGAAAACGCGACATCGGCAGCCGGTCCAGCCGGGCGCCCGAGCTAACGTAATGACTCACAGTTGTCTCCAGTACTGTGACGATGAACCGTCTCGCCGCCGTGCGCCGATGCATCGATGCAATCGAACGGTCTTGTATGCGAAACGGAAACGGGACGCCGGCGCGCGACAACGCCGGCGATATGTGCGGTCAGTCTTCGGCGGTGCCGTGGCCGCGCTTGGCAATCAGCGCGGTACGGATGAAATCCATGACGGGCTTGCCGTCCTGATTGAACGCGCGCGTGTGCACCGTGACGATGCCCTGCGTCGGGCGCGATTTCGATTCGCGCACTTCGAGCACTTCCGACTCCGCATAGAGCGTATCGCCCGCAAAAACAGGGCCCGTCAGGCGAATTTCCTTCCAGCCGAGATTGGCGATGGCCTTGCCGCTCACGTCGTTCACCGACATGCCGAGCACGATCGCGACCGTGAGGCCGCTGCTCACGAGAAGCTTGCCGAACTCGCTCTTCGAGGCGTGATGCGCGTCGCAGTGCATCGGATGAAAGTTCATCGTCAGCAGCGAGAACTGAATGTTGTCCGCGTCTGTGATCGTGCGGCCCGGGCGATGCTCGTATATATCGCCGACTGTGAAATCCTCCAGATAACGGCCGTAACTCGCCCGATATCGCTGCTTGCCTACTCTGTCCGAATGCATTGCGTCATGCCTCCTGTCTTAAACATCACTTTGTACGGACAAAGTATCAGGCGCAGCGCAGCCGACGTCAAGCAGGAATGGATTGCGGTAAACCCTCGCTTACTTAGCGGGGCTGGCGGGCGGCGGCGGCGGCGGGCACTGCATGTCCGCGCCTTTCGCGCCATCGAGATTCTTCAGCGACACGAGCAGCCTGCTTCCCGTGTTCGCCGTGATGATGTGCCCGTAACTGACGGTCGGGATGAACTTGATATCGGGCGCGACGGCGACGGGCGGAGTCTGCGCACCATCGACGGTCAGATCGAGTTCGACGGTGATCGAATCGATCGCCACGCCGTAGTTCTGCTTGCGCTCGGCCTGCGTCTTCCGGAAGTTGCACACGCCATCGAGGACGTTCTGGAGCGCCGTGGGTATGTCCACCGATTTGCCCGGCGGAATCGGCGGCGTGTTGCACGCGGCGAGAAGGATCGGCAACGCAAGAACCGGCAGCGAGACGAAGGCGCGCATCGAATTCTCCCAGCCCCTGGCGGGGCAACAGTATCCGGTAAATGACCGCTTGAACTGAATCCGTTTTCGTCTACAACCTTATTGTCACGTGTCTCTTCGAACGGGTAGAAACAAGCAATATCACACGCTCGCCTTTCGAGCATGAACTGCGTGGCAATACGCCGTGAACGGAAGTCTTCAACAAGAGAAGACGATGGCAAACGCATCGGGGAGATTCATCGCGATCGTCGGCGCCGTGCTGCTCGCGCTGCTGACATCGGGCGCGCCCGTCCTCGCGGCGGGATCGGACACGCTCGCGCAAGTCAAGGCGCGCGGCGTTCTGCGATGCGGCGTCAGCGACGGCATCGCGGGCTTTTCACAGCAGGATGCGTCCGGACACTGGTCGGGTATCGACGCGGACTTCTGCCGCGCGGTGGCCGCCGCGACGCTCGGCGACGCGAACAAGGTCGCCTTCGTTCCACTCAGGACGTCCGCGCGTTTTCCGGCGCTCAGGACGGGCCGCGTCGATCTGCTCGCGCGCAACACGACCTGGACGCTGCTGCGCGAAGGCACGCTCGCCGTGCAGTTCGCGGGCGTGCTGTTCTATGACGCTCAGGCGTTCATGGTGCCGGCGAAGAGCGGCATTCGCACGCTCGCGTCGCTCAGGGGCGCCACGGTCTGCGTGCAACGCGAGACCACGAGCGAAAGCAATCTCGCCGGCTATTCGAATGCGAACGCGCTCGACCTGAAGCCGCTCGTGCTCGGCTCGGTGACGGAACTGGAGCACGCGTTCGTCTCCGGCCGATGCGGCGCCGTGACCGCCGATACCTCCCTGCTCGCCACGCTGCGCAGCCGCGCGCCGGGCGGCCCGTCGTCCATGACGATCCTGACCGAGCGAATCTCGAAGCAGCCGCACGCGCCCGCCGTGCGCGGCGACGATGACCGCTGGCTCGTCATCGTCCGCTGGGTGCTCTTCACGCTCATCACCGCCGAAGAAGTCGGCGTGACGCGGAGCAACGAAGCGGAGCGCGTCCGCGATCCGATCGTGGCCCGCGCGCTCGTGCCGGATGCGAGCGTCACCGCGACGCTCGGCATCGACCCCGGCTGGACGATTCGTGCGCTGAAAAGCGCCGGCAATTACGGAGAAATGTTCGACCGCAATCTCGGCACCGGAAGTCCGCTCAAACTCGAACGCGGACTGAACGAACTCTACCGACGCGGCGGCCTGATGTACGCGCCGCCGATGCAATAGCGCCCGCGCGAGCCCATCATGAGCGATTGGCAAATCTATCTCGTAGTCGGCGTGTTCTCGGCGGTGATCCTCGTGATCGCCTTCGATCTGATCGACATGGCCGTCGCCGCGCTCGTCGGTGCAAGCGTGCTGATCGCGCTCGGCATCATCGACGAGCAGGATCTGATCGCGACCGCGCGCACCGCGGCAGGACCGATCAGCCTGCTGTTCGGCGGCATGATCGTCGCGCGGATTCTTTCGACGACGGGTCTCTTCGATCTCGTCGGCGAATACTATCTGCGCGCGACGGCGGGCAGCGGCAAACGCTTCCTGCTTCTCTTGATCGTGATCGTCGCGCCGCTATGCGCCTTGCTTCCCAACGCGACGACGGTGATCCTGCTCGCGCCGATCATCGTTCGCGTCGCGCGCGCGCTCGAACTCGATATCGTGCCGCCGCTGATCCTCACCGCCCTGCTCAGCAACGCCGCCGGCCTGCTGACGCTCGTCGGCGATCCGGCGACGTTTCTCGTCGGCAGTTCGATCGGCATGAGCTTCGGCGAGTATCTGCGGCGCGCGAGCCTCGGTGGTCTGCTCGCGATCATCGTCGTGATTCCGCTCTTGCCGATCCTCATGCGCGGCATCTGGCGCAGCGTCACGCCGCTACCGCCGCGCAGCCCGGGAACGAAGCTCAAGCGGCCCGTGTACGCGGCGCTCGCCGTCGTCGTGCTCGCGCTGATGATGGTCCTCTTCGTGCTCGGCGAAGAGTTGCCGACGCGCATCGTGCCACCCGTCGTCGCCGTGATCGCGAGTGCGCTCGCGCTGCTCGTCGCGTATGCGTTCAGGGTCGAGCCGACCGATCGCGTGCTGCGCGACGTCGACTGGAAGACGCTGCTGTTCCTCACCTGCATTTTCTGTCTCGTGCAGGGCATGGCCAAGACGGGACTGCTGCAAGTCATGTCGCTCAAGCTGTATGAAGTGTTCGGTACGCGACTCGCGCTCGTCGCGCTCGCGATGATCGGCGGCATCGGCCTGCTCTCTTCCGTGCTCGCGAACGTGCCGGTCGCGGCTGCGTCGATCGTGATGGTCAAGGGCTATCTCGTCACGGCGGAATTCGTGCCGGAGGCCGCGCTCTCCGACCAGTTCACGCAGTGGCCCGACGCGGTGATTCCGGTCTTCATCGGCATGATGTACGGCGCGACGCTCGGCGGCAACGCGACGCTCGTCGGCTCGGCGGCGAACATCGTGGCAGCGGGAATCTGCGCGCAGGAAGGCGCGCCGGTCAGCTTCGGGCGCTTTCTGCGCTATGGATTGCCGTTCACCTTATGTCAGCTTGCGATCACGGCGGTGTATGTGATCGTGCTCGGGCATGTTCTTCGCTGATCTTCGTAAGCGTCTGCATAAAGAATCGTTCGCTGCCCCATTCAGGAAATGGATACCCTACATTCGAACATTTAATTTGTCGATAGCGCGCATCTCCGATATTTTGTATGTGTTCTGCCGGGTAAATTCGTCGCGCCTGTCATTAGCGTCCGGGAAAGCCGGACGACCAAGGCGTCGAAATCACGACGACGGCGTGAACCTAACGGAGACTTTCGTATGTCAAGCAACACGTACTACGCGCCGCACGGCGGTCATCCATCGCAGACCGAGCTGCTCACCGATCGCGCGATGTTCACTGAAGCGTATGCCGTCATTCCCAAAGGCGTGATGCGCGATATCGTCACGAGTCATCTGCCGTTCTGGGACAAGACGCGTCTCTGGGTGCTCGCGCGTCCGCTTACCGGATTCGCCGAGACGTTCTCGCAATACATCATGGAAGTGGCGCCGGGCGGCGGCAGCGAAAAACCCGAACAGGACCCGAATGCCGAAGGCGTGCTGTTCGTCGTCGAAGGCGAGATCGAACTGACTTTGCAAGGCACCTTGCATGTTCTGAAGACAGGCGGGTATGCGTTCATTCCGCCCGGCACGAACTGGCAGTTGCGCAATCGTCATAAGGATGCGGCGCGTTTTCACTGGGTTCGCAAGCACTATGAAGCCGTCGATGGCGTGCCGCTTCCCGAAGCGTTCGTCACGAACGAGCAGGACATCGAGCCGATTCCGATGCCGGGCACCGAAGGCCGCTGGGTGACGACGCGTTTCGTCGATACCAGCGACATGCGTCACGACATGCACGTCAACATCGTTACGTTCCAGCCGGGCGGCGTGATTCCGTTCGCAGAAACGCACGTGATGGAGCACGGCCTGTATGTGCTCGAAGGCAAGGCGGTGTATCGGCTGAATCAGGACTGGGTCGAAGTCGAAGCCGGCGACTTCATGTGGCTGCGCGCATTCTGTCCGCAAGCCTGTTATGCGGGCGGACCGAGCCGCTTCCGCTATCTGCTGTACAAGGACGTGAACCGCCATATGAAGCTGACGCTCAACGCACCGCGTTGAGCGTCATGCGCGAGGCGGCGTTAGCACGCCGTCGCGCGCGACGATACGTCCGTTCGCAACGACGAGCTTGCGCACGGGCCGCGTCACGACCGCATGGGCGACGGTCTCGGCATCGACGAGCACGAGATCCGCGCGCGCGCCCACGCGCAGGCCGTAGTCCGCGAAACCGCAGCCGCGCGCTGCCGCATCGCTCACGCAATCGAACGCGATCGTGAGATCGTCGTCGCGCCGCAAGTCGTAGCGCATGCCGATCAGCATCGCGCGTTCGAGCATGTCGGGCACGCCGTACGGCGTCCATGTATCGCGGATGCCGTCGTTGCCGCCGAACATCGTGATGCCCTTCTCGTGGCATAGCTTGAGCGGCGGCACCGTGCACGAAGGCGGCGCGCTCGTCAGCAGCGCCACGCGCAAATCAGCGATGCGATCGAGCAGCACATCGCGCTCGCGCTCCGGCAGCGCGCCAAGACAAAAGCCGTGACTGACGACGACCTGTCCCTGCATGCCCGACGCTTGCACGCGATCCAGCAGCAGTTTCAGCGTGAACGCGCCGATCTCGCCCGGTTCGTGCAGATGGATGTCGATCGGCTTGCGATAGCGTTGCGCGAGCGCCAAGGTCGCGTTCAACGATGCGACCGGATCGCCGTCGATCAACGCGGGATCGAGCGCGCCGAGCACATCGGCGCCTTCTGCGAGCGCTTCGCCGAGCAGCTCGACGGTGCCCGGACGAATCAGCATGCCCGACTGCGGAAACGCGACGATCTGCATGTCGAGCGTATCGCGCATCGTCTGCCGTGTTGCGAGTACGCCTTCGAGATGGCGCAGGCGTGCGTCGGTGTCGATATCGACGTGCGTGCGCAGACGCGTCGTGCCCGCAGCCACGAATGCACGCGACAGCGCGAGCGATTGCGCGGCCGCATCGTGTCCCGATGTCCTGCGCCATTCGCGTTCGTTGCCGATGCGATCGGTGAGCAGCGGGCCGACTTCGTTGCGATACCACGGACGCCCCCAGTTGCTCTTATCGACATGCGTATGACCTTCGACGAAGCCCGGCAGCAGCAACGCGCCGCCGCCGTCTTCGATCTGCGCATCGCATGGGGCGGCGGCATCTGCGCCGAGCGCGTCGATACGGCCATCGACGATGGATACGGAAACCCGTTGGCCATCGGCCAGGCGGACATTGCAGAGATAGAGAGAACGAGTCATGTCGGCGATATCGGTAAGCGGACGCACTGCCCTACCGGAACACTATCACGCGATTGCCAGCGCCCTTCGCGCGTGATAGAAGTCGATGTCCCATTCGAAGATCCATCGGGTCGATGAAACACCTTCCCAACGCACGCACGCCGCTGTTCGACCTCGACTTGCTGAAGGCCATCGTCATGGTGGCCGATTGCGGCACCTTCACCGCCGCATCCGCGCGGCTTCATTCGACGCAATCGACGATCAGCCAGAAGGTGCGCCGCCTCGAGGACATGGCGGGGCACAAGCTGCTGGAACGCGGCAGCGGCGATGTTCGCCCGACCGACGCCGGTGAAACCCTGCTCGCCTACGCGCGCCGCATGCTCGCGCTCAACGACGAAATGATCGAGGCGCTATCGGGCGCGAACGTCGGCGTGACGGTCCGGCTCGGCGTGCCGGAAGACTTCGTCGGCGGACCGACGACGCACATGCTCGCGGCCTTCAATCGCAAGCATCCGCAAGTGAAGCTCGAAGTGACGAGCGGACTGGTCCGCGATCTGAGCAACAGCTACGATCGCGGCGATCTCGATCTCGTCCTCGTGAAGCAGCGGCGCAATAGCCGCGAAGCCGTCGCTACATGGCCCGAGCAATTGCGATGGATCGACAGCGCGACGAATCCGTCGATTCAACTCGATCCGATTCCGCTCGTCGCGTTTCCGCCGCGCGGGCTGTATCGCGACGACATGACCCATGCGATCGAAAGCATCGGCCGACGCTGGCGGCTCGCGTTCATCTGTTCGAGTCTGAGCGGCATCCAGGCGGCCGTCGCCGATGGTCTGGGCATCAGCCTGCTTCCGGCGCGCGCCGTATCGCCGGGTCACGTCGTGCTGACAGCGAAGAGCGGCTTGCCCGCCATCGAGACAATGGATATCGCGCTGCTGCATCGCCCGACTGCCGATGCCGTTGTGAAGGAACTCGCGCGGGCCTTGTCGCGCATGTTCGGGCCGCAGCGTCGTTGAGCGCGTTGTTCAAGGGGCGGGCGCGAAAGGACAGTTAGTTGCATGGCTAACTAACCCATCCTCGTTCGATGAGCGGCACGTCCCACGCCGGCTCCGGACCCAGCCGCTCGGCGAGAAATTCGACCAGCGCTTTCACCTTGAGCCCTTGCCGCTGCGTCGCGGGATAGACGGCTGCGAAGTTCATCGGAGAGAGCGCGTAGTCCGGCAGAATCGGCACGAGCGAGCCATTGAGCAGCGACGCGCTCGCGACGAGCGTCGGCAGGCACACCACGCCGCCGCCCGTCAGCGCGTAGTCGTGCAGCAAGTGCACCGAATTCGAACGCACGATGCCCGGCAGTTCTAGTTCGACGACCTCGCTGCCGCGCGTCATCGTCCAGCGATTGCGCGACGGATAGCCCGAGTAAAGCGCCGTCCTGTGATCGAGCAGTTCGCGCGGATGCCGGGGCGCGCCATGTTCGTTCACGTAGGAAGGCGCGGCGCAAAAGAGCCGCCGGACGGTGAAGAGACGCCGCTCGATCAGCGATTCGGAGATCGCCGGAAAGATCTGGAACGCGACGTCGAAGCCCTCTTCGATCGGATCGACGACACGGTCGTTGACGATCACGTCGAGCTGGATGCCGGGATACCGTCGATTGAATTCGGCCAGCGATGCGCCGAAGTGACCCAGCGCGAAGCCCGGCAACATCTGAATGCGCAGCCGCCCGGTCGGTGTCGCGCGCAACTCGCGCATCTGGTCGGTCAATTCGTTGACGCGCCCCACCACTTCCGCGCAGTCTCGATAGAACGCCTCGCCGACATCGGATAGCCTGACGTGCCGCGTGCTGCGATGAAACAGCGGCACATTGAGGAATTTCTCCAACTGCTGAATGCGCGTGGTGACGACCGAACTGGCGACGCCGAGCTGCCGCGCCGCTTCCGCGAAGCTGCTGGTCTCCGCCACGCGCACGAAGGCCTCTATGCTGAGAAAACGATCCATGCTGGTCCCTTTCGAGCGTGTCCAGCATGTCAGTGTATCCGCAGCGCGCGTATGCGCTTACTCGGGCTGCTCGCCTCCGACGAGCCCCACGCCGCGCGCTTTTCCGCGCACGCGGGCGGGCGCTGTCTCTTCGAGCAGCAGGCTCACGCCGATGCCCAGAATCACCGCGCAAATCGGGAGCCACAGAATATTCTGGATTCCGAATCGTGTAGCGACGAAACCCGCGATCGCGGGCGCCACGCCGCCGCCGAAGATCTCGCCCGCGCCGACGACGATGCCGATCGCCGTCGACACCATGCCGATCGGCGCCGCTTCCGTCGCGACCGGCCCGGACAGCAGCGAAACGAGGCCGAGCGTGAAGAACGACGCCACGAACAGCACGATGAACAGAACGAGCGGCTGCGCCCCGACGCCGCGAAACACGTACAGCATGACGGCCGTGCCCGCGAAACCGGCGATGCTCGCAAGCCGCCGTCCGACGAGATCGGAGAGTCCCGGCAACGCGAACTGGCCGACGAATCCGCCAAAGCCAATCGCCGATACGACGATGCCCATGCGCTGCGTGTCGAGCGCGAGATAGTCGGTGAGGTAAAGCGGCAGCATCGCGCCGAGCACGAAGACGCCCGTCATCGCGCAGAAGAGCGCGACCATCGCGACGGGAATGTTGCGGCTCTTCAGCACGTCGCGCCAGTTGCCCTTCGCGGCCTGCTGTTGCGCAGGCGCCGACGCCGGTTCGCGAATCACGAAGAACATCAGCACGCCGAGTATCAAGCCGGGAATGGACACGAGCGCGAACACCCAGCGCCACGACACGACGTTGAGCAGTTGCGTCGCGATGATCGGCGAAAGCGCAAGCCCGAAGAGCGCGAATCCGCTTTGCTGCAGCCCGAGATTGAAGCCGCGCCGCTTCGGATGCGAGGCGTCGGCGGTCGCGGCGAAACTCGTCGGACAGAACGAGCCTTCGGCGACGCCCATCAGCGAGCGCACGGCGAGCAGGCTGGCGAGGCCGCCCGCGACGCCCGAAAATCCGGATAGCAGCGAAAACGCGATGATCGCGGGAATCAGCACTTTGCGACGTCCGATCTTGTCGGAGATGCCGCCCATCAGCGCGGCGAACACGCCCCACGACAGCCCCAGTATGCCGATGCAGTTGCCGACATCCTGCGCGGTGAGATGCAGGTCCTTCATCATTGCCGGAAAGAGCGGCGCGATCAGCCATCGATCGAGGCCGACAAGGCCGAATCCGAGCGCAAGCAGCGTCACGGCTTTCCATTCGTAGGACGTATCCCACCGGTTCGAGGTCATCTTTGTCTCCTGAGTCAGAATCGCGCGCCGCGTGGTTGAAATGCGGCATCGTCGACGCAACAGAGGGTGACTCAGACGCGCTTCGAAAAGAACGGGCGAACCGCCGAATGCGTCATTCGCGATTCGCAAACAATGGCGCGGCTGCAGCGCTCGCCGGGCTGCGCGAAGCAGTTCGAGCGGATTTCCGCTCAACTAGGGATACTTCCGATAGACGCCCCGAACCGGAGGAAAACGCAACATGAAAACACTATCGATGATCCCGGCGCTCGCCATTGCGCTCGCCGGTTGTGCCGCAGGCGGCTCGCAGCCAGGCGCGCCGAATCTGAGCGCTGCGCAATGCCGCGATCTCACCGCGCTCAGAAACCACGCGCCGCTGACGCGCGAGCGCAATCTGAGCGAACTGGCCGCGCTCGAACGAGCGGGCTACGATCCGTCGAAATTTTTCGACCCGTACTATCCCGACGATCTGCATGCGGCGCAACGTCAGGTCGATATCTGGTACCGGACGGAATGCCCGGAGGCGCGGACGAATTGAGGCCAAAGGGCTGTCGATATAATGGCCCTTCCGTTCAACGAGGTTATCGCATGAAATCAGTCATCGCTCTGCTCGCCGCATCCGCCATCGCAACCACCGCGTTCGCCGCCAACACCACCGAGAAGCTGCCGTCGGGTGTCGTCGTCGAGCACCTCAAGCAAGGCACCGGCGCGCAACCCACCGCCGACGACACCGTGAGCGTCAACTATCGCGGCACGCTCGCCGACGGCACCGAATTCGACAGCTCGAGCAAGCACGGCGGCCCCGCGACCTTCCCGCTCAACCGCGTGATTCCGTGCTGGACGCAAGGCGTGCAGAAGATCAAGGTCGGCGGCAAGGCGAAGCTGACCTGCCCGGCCGCAACCGCCTACGGCAGCCGCGGCGTCGGCACGATTCCGCCGAACAGCGACCTGACGTTCGAAGTCGAACTGCTCGAGATCAAGAAGTAATCGAAGCACGCGCAATCGCGGACGATGCGCTTTCTAAGCGGCCTCGTCCCGCAATTGCGCGAGCGATGCACGCTGCCTGCCGTTCGCGTCGAAGTTATCGTCGGCGAGCCAGCGTTCGAAGCCGCGCCGGATGCGCGGCCAATCCTTATCGATGATCGCGTACCACGCCGTATCGCGATTGCGTCCCTTGTAGACGATCGCCTGCCTGAAGATGCCTTCGAACTCGAAGCCGAGCCGAAGCGCCGTCTTGCGCGAAGGCGCGTTCAGGCTGTCGCACTTCCATTCGTAGCGCCTGTAGCCCAAATCGTCGAAAACATGGCGCATCAGCAGATATTGCGCTTCCGTCGATATGCGCGTCTGCTTGAGCAGGGGCGAGAACGTGACGCTGCCCATTTCGATGACGCCATGCACAGGCTCGATCCGCATCAGCGCGAGCGTGCCGACCGCCTTGCCGCTCGCCGAATCGATGACCGTGTAATGCAGCGGATCGGCGGACGCGGCGGCTTTCGCCAGATAGTCGCGAAAGGTTTCGAAATCCGCGAACGGCCCGACGAAAAGATAAGTCCAGTCGCTGCCGTCCGGCGCGCGGCCGTAGGCATCGAAGAGATCGGCCGCGTGGCGATCCAAGTCGAGCGGCTCGATGCGGCAATGCCTGCCGTCGATGCCGATGCGCGCCGGGCGCTCACGCGTTTTCCAGTCCGTTACCGCTTCGCCGATCGGCTGCTGATATTCGTTGGTTCTCGTCATGCGTGAAGCGCTCCGTTGCGTGAAAGGGCAACTCGCAGTCTAAAAGCTCGCCCATCGAAAATCGAGCGATTCTGAAATTTCGGAATGCGGCGCGTGCCGCGAACCTCGCCTTCGGAAAACTTCGCGCATCTGTTCGATCCGCTCGTCACGACCAAGCCGCGCGGACACGGACCGGCCTCGGGCTCGCGATCACGTCGCCCATCGTCGACGGATTCGGCGCGCGGATCGCGGCTGTCAATCGTGAAGAAGGTGGCGCACAATTCACCATCGCATTCGTGGCGGCGAACGGCCGGAGCATCGACAGTGCATGAAAGCATGAACGTTTCGACGCGCTGGACACGGTCATCGAGGAACTCAAACGCAAGGAGAAACGTGATGGTCGCAAGCAGAGAAAATGAGCCCGCCCGCACGAGCAACCGCACCGCATCGGAGCGCAAGTCCGAGCGCGAGATGGTCATCACGCGAATCTTCGACGCGCCGCCGCGGCTCGTGTTCGAAGCGTGGACCACGCCCGAGCTTTTCCGGCAATGGTGGGTGCCGAAGTCGAGCGGTGCGACCCTGCTCTCGTGCGAACAGGACGTGCGTGTCGGCGGGCGCTATCGGCTGGCGTTCGCTCATCCCGAGGCATCGGCGCCCATGGCGTTCTTCGGCAGATACCTCGACGTGGTTCCGGATGCGCGCCTCGTCTGGACCAACGAGGAAAGCGACGATGGCGCCGTCACGACCGTGACCCTCGAAGAGAAGGATGGCAAGACGCTGCTTGTGTTGCACGAGCTGTATCCGTCGAAGGAAGCGCTCGACGTCGCCATCGAGGGAATGGACGAAGCAATGCCCGAAACGTTCGAGCAACTGGACGAATTCCTGATTCAGCGCGGCGCGTTCCCCGGTAGGTCTTGATGAACGCAAATATGGCCCGATCAGCGCAAGCCGATCGGGCCATTTGTCATTTCGCGTGAAGTACGAGCGCGATCAGAACTGGTTCATCGTGTTGTCTTTCCCCGCCGCCTTCAAAGCCGCTTCGCCGCTGAAATACTCCTTGTGATCGTCGCCGATGTCCGAGCCGGACATGTTCTGGTGCTTCACGCACGCGATGCCCTGACGGATTTCCTTGCGCTGCACGCCCGCCACATAACCCAGCATGCCCTGGTCGCCGAAGTATTCCTTGGCGAGATTGTCGGTCGACAGCGCGGCCGTGTGATACGTCGGCAGCGTGATCAGATGATGGAAGATGCCCGCTTCGCGCGACGCGTCGGCCTGGAAGGTGCGGATCTTTTCATCGGCGAGCTGCGCGAGTTCGGTCTGATCGTATTCCACGCTCATCAACTGGGCGCGGTCGTAGGCCGAAACATCCTTGCCCGCGGCCTTCATCGCGTCGTACGCCTGCTGGCGGAAGTTCAGCGTCCAGTTGAACGACGGGCTGTTGTTGTACACCAGCTTGGCGTTCGGAATGACCTTGCGGATCTCGCTGACCATGCCGCCGATCTGCGCGATATGCGGTTTCTCGGTTTCGATCCACAGCAGGTCGGCGCCGTTCTGCAGCGCGGTGACGCAATCCAGCACGCAGCGCGCCTCGCCCGAGCCGGCACGGAACTGGAACAGGTTGCTCGGCAGGCGCTTGGGACGCAGCAGCTTGCCGTCACGCTTGATGATGACGTCGCCATTGCCCAGTTCGTCCGCCGTCAGTTCTTCGCAATCGAGGAACGAATTGTATTGATCGCCCAGGTCGCCCGGTGTGCGCGTCACGGCAATCTGCTTGGTGAGGCCCGCGCCGAGCGAATCGGTACGCGCCACGATGATGCCGTCGTCGACACCGAGTTCCAGGAACGCGTAACGGATCGCGCGAATCTTGGCGAGGAAATCCTCGTGCGGCACGGTGACTTTCCCGTCCTGGTGACCGCACTGCTTCTCGTCGGACACCTGATTTTCGATCTGGATGCAGCACGCGCCCGCTTCGATGAACTGCTTGGCAAGCAGGTACGTCGCTTCCGCGTTGCCGAAACCCGCGTCGATGTCGGCGATGATCGGCACGACGTGCGTCACGTGGTTGTCGATCTTTTCCTGAATGGCGGCCTTGGCAGCGCCTTCAGCCGCATCGAGCTGACGGAACAGGCCGCCGAGCTCACGCGCGTCGGCCTGGCGCAGGAACGTGTACAACTCGCGGATCAGCGCGCTGACCGAGGTTTTTTCGTGCATCGACTGATCCGGCAGCGGACCGAACTCGGAGCGCAGCGCGGCGACCATCCAGCCGGACAGATAAAGGTAACGGCGCTCGGTGCTGTTGAAGTGCTTCTTGATGGAGATCATCTTCTGCTGGCCGATGAATCCGTGCCAGCAACCGAGCGACTGCGTGTACTTCGACGGGTCGGCGTCGTAGGCGGCCATGTCGGCACGCATGATTTTCGCCGTGTACTTCGCGATGTCGAGGCCCGTCTTGAACTTGTTCTGCGCACGCATGCGCGCGGCATATTCGGGATTGATGGCACTCCACGCGCTGCCGTGATTCTCCTTCAAACCGGCAACTGCCTTGATGTCGTCTTGATACTGGGCCATGTGACTCTCCTAAGAACAAAGCGCGTTAGATGAATAGTCGAAGCGAAACCGCATGACTACATGGTAACGCCGTTTCTTCGCTGGCAAGCCAAGTCTTATATAAGACACAAGACAGCATTTATCCTTTCATATCAACGAGATAGCCGACCGTTTTTGCGATGCAAAACACGCTTTCAAGCCGCGAAAAGTCCAAGCGCCGCACGCGCGACGCGTGTCCCGCGATGTGAAACGCGCTTTCGAAAAATGGATGCGTGCGGCGAGCCGCCGGGATCACTCGACCGCGGCCAGCGCCAGATCGATTCCCGATTGACGGATGCCCGTTGCGGCAGCCGGGGCGAGGCCATCGTCGGTGATGACCTGATCGAAGCTTTCGAGACTCGCTACCTTGTATAGCCCGACCGTGCCGTATTTCGAACTCGCGACCGTGAGCACGTTGCGCGAGGCGGCTTCCATCGCAGCGAGCTTGACTTCGACTTTCGGCGCGGAAGGCGTGGTCACGCCACGGCGCAAGTCCCACGAACTCGCCGAGATGAACGCGACGTCGAGCACGACCTGGCGCAGCGTCGCCGCCGCGAGCGTGCCGACGCTCGAAAGGTTCCGGTGATCGAGCTGTCCGCCGATGTGTATGACGTTCACATGCGTCGCGCTGGCGAGTTCGCGCACGATCTGGAAGTCGTTGGTCACGACCGTCATGTCCGACAGCTCGACGATATGCGGCACGAACGACAGCATGGTCGTGCCGGCATCGAGATAGATCGACATGCCGGAGCGCAGACCTTCTGCGGCGCGGCGCGCGATGGCCTGCTTCTGCGGCTGTTCGACGACCGCCTTCGACTGATGGCTCGGCTCGCTGTTCAGATGACTCGCGATCCGCACGCCGCCCGGCACCGTATAGACGAATCCGGCTTCCTCGAGTGCGGCGATATCGCGCCGCACCGTCATGTGCGAACAGTTGAACGATTCCATCAGCTGATGCACCGACAGCACCTTGTCCCGGCGCAACTGGCGCAGCATGGCCTCGCGCCGCTGATCGGGAATCAGCGGGACATCGGATGCATCGGGTTTGGCCTGGCTCGACATGAGAAAACCTTCATTAAGCGCCCCGGCGCGCGGGCTCGCCGGGGGTCGCTTATCTTAGCCGATGAACATGTTGATGAGCAGCACCCCCGCGAGCCCGACCAGCGACTGCACGCACAGCATCAGCGTCCACGTCCGCAGGGTCTGCGAGACCGTCAGCTGGAAATACTCCTTGAAAAGCCAGAAGCCGGAGTCGTTCACATGCGACAGCATCACCGCGCCGGATGCGGTCGCGAGCACCATCAGTTCCGGCGAGACGCCCGGATGCGACACCAGCAGCGGCGCGACGATGCCCGAAGCCGCCACCGTCGCGACCGTCGCCGAGCCGACGCACACGCGCAGCAGCGCGGCGATCACCCATGCCAGCACGAGCGGGCTCACGGCCCAGCTCGCCGTGTGCGTGACGATGATGGTGTCCAGATGGATCGATGTCAGCATCTGCTTGAAGCCGCCGCCCGCGCCGAGAATCAGCAGGATCGCCGAGAGCGGCGCGATGCCCTTGCCGATCATCTTCTGCATGTCCGCGAGCGGGAATCGCGCCTTGATGCCGAGCGCGAAGAACGCGAAGATCACCGCGGCAAGCAGCGACAGGATCGGATCGTTGAGCGACTGGAAGAACACGTATTGCCCGGTGCCCTTCGTGCTGTAGTCCATCCCGACGGTGCCCGCGAGCATCAGTCCGGGCGGAATCAGCAGGCACAGCACGGACAGCGCGAGCGACACGTCGGTGGCGTTCTCCGCATCGGTGCGCGTGCCGCCGGGGCCCTTCGAAAGATCGGGCGCCGGGCCGAAGCTGCGTCGCGCGAACGCGGTGAAGAGCGGACCGGTAATCACCGCCGCCGGAATCGCGATGATGAGACCGTAAAGCAGCGTGAGGCCGGTGTTGGCGTGATACGCGGTCACGGCGAGCGTCGGCGCCGGATGCGGCGGCAGCAGACCGTGCGACACGTAAAGGCCGGCGGCGAGCGGCAAGCCGATATACAGCAGATGGCTGCCGGTGCGCCGCGCGATCGTATAGACGAGCGGCGCGAGCATGATGAAGCTCACGTCGAACAGATGCGGCATGCCGATCAAGAGCGCCGCCGCGCAGACCGTCCACGGCGCGAGCCACAACGGCCGCTTGCCGACGAACGCATTCGCGATGCGGTCCGCGCCGCCCGTGCCGATCATGATGCCGCCCAGCACCGCGCCCAGACCCACGACCGGCCCGGTGCGCGCCAGCGCGCCGCCGAAGCCCTTCGTGAAGCTGTCGATCGCGTGCTCCGGCGTCACGCCCGCCGCGAGCCCGAGTCCGAGCGCGACCAGCGTCAGCGCGATGAACGGACTCAGCCTGTATCGCGCGATCAAAACGATCAGCACGACAATCGCGATCACAGCCATCGTGATCGTCCCGAATTCTCCCCGCATGGTGTCCCCTTCCTGATTCAGTGTTCGAATGATTTCGTCGTTATCGGAACGTGCGGCGCTCAGGCGCAGCCCGTCGTCCATGCGCTCAACAGCGCTTCGTCGGGGTTGTACAGATCGGCGATCGTGATGAGTTCGCCCGCCTTCACATCGCGTGCGAGCGTCGTGTGAGCCGCGAGATACAGCGGCGCGACATCGGCGGGGGCGTTCCTGCGATCGAGCAGCACGGCCTGCACGCCGGTCACGTCGTGATGATGGCCGCCCATGTGGAGCACCGTGCCCGCGGCGATATCCACGTTCGCGCGGCCCGCCAGCACGACGCATTGCGCCGGCTTCGCCGCGCCCGACGGACGCCCGTGCAGCACCGCGTCGAGCAGCGTGATCGGCGTCTCGACGCCCATGAAGTGATACGGCAGATACAGGCACGCGTAGCGGCCGTTGCGGCTCACGACGTGGCCCTTTTGCGCGAGCAGTTCCCACGTCGGCGCATCGAAGGTACGCACGACGACGAACACGCCGCCCGCGAAGCTCGCCTCGTCGGGACGGCGCAGCATGTTGAACACGTCGATGACGCCCGAGCGCGACAGCACGCCGCCGTCTTCGCGCAGCGCGTAGATGTCGGCAAGTTCGGTCGTGCGCGCGACCGGGTAATGCAGCAGTTCGACGTCGGATACGAGGTTCGTGTTCGTCGCGACGACGCTCATCTCGCAGTAATCCGCCGTCGCCGATGTCTTGCGGCCGCGCAGCGCTTCGCGGCGCGCGGCGAGCGTCGCGGGAATGTCGTCGCCGAGCGACATGAGGCCGGCGAGTTCCGGCGCTTCGAACGTCTGATCGAGCTGTGTGACCTTGCCGGTCGCATCGTCGAACACGAGGTCGTATTCGCTCGACTTGCCCGCCGCGATGACATCGAGCCCCAGCACGCGCGCCCACGTCACCCAGCCGATCAGGTTCGACGGCTGATCGCCGTCCGCCGTCGTGTAGACGACGCCCTGGCGCTGGGCGAGCCGCGCGAGCGACACGCCCGCGACCGAATCGACTTCCTTGCTGACCATCGCGACGTGGCGCTTCGCGATGAGCGCCGCGACCGCCACGCGATAGCCCACCGACGGATTGCCGGTCGCTTCGACGAGGATGTCGTACTGCGCCGAGGCGACCAGCGCGACGTCGGCGACGAGCGCGATCTTGCCGGCGTCGAGCGCGGCGACGCTCGCGGCATCGGCGCATTCGACGAGCGCGGCTTCATCGAAACCCAGCTCGATGCACATCGCGCGCAACCCGGCGACGTCGAGATCGCACAGGACCGCCGGAAAGAGGCGCGCCATCAGCCGCGTCTGCGCGAGCAGCGTGCGGGCGAAACCGCCCTTCGCGCCGGTCAGCGCGTAACGCACCGGCTGGCCCGCGTGCGCCGACGAAGCCGGGGAAAACAGAAGTTCGAAGTTCATCTTGGGATCCGCGCAAAAAAGCGTTGCCGACGCACGTTAGCCGGCGAACGGGGTGACAGGTCGCGGACACAGCCCGCGCCCAATGGAGCAGACGTTAACGCTCTTTATCATTACAGTCAATTTTTTTAACATCGATTAACACGGAATGTTCACTGCGCCGTACAATCGGCCGCCGGAGGGAACACCATGCAAACAAGCCATCGCCGTCCCGTTCTGGGATGCATCGCCGACGATTTCACCGGCGCCACCGACCTCGCCAGCACGCTGGTGCGCGGCGGCATGCGTACGATCCAGACCATCGGCGTGCCAGCATCCGCCGTGCTCGACGATGTCGACGCGCTCGTCGTCGCGCTCAAATCGCGCACCATCGCTGCGGACGACGCCATCGCGCAGTCGCTCGCCGCGCTCGACTGGCTGCGCGGCCAGGGCTGCCGTCGGTTTTTCTTCAAGTACTGCTCGACCTTCGATTCGACCGATGCGGGCAACATCGGACCGGTTGCCGAGGCGCTGCTCGATGCGCTCGCCGACGGCGGCGAAGGCGACTTCGCGATCGCCTGCCCGGCGTTTCCGGAGAACGGGCGCACCGTGTATCGCGGACATCTGTTCGTCGGCGATGCGCTGCTCAACGAATCCGGCATGGAGAACCATCCGCTCACGCCGATGCGCGATCCCAACCTCGTGCGCGTGCTGCAGCGTCAGTCGAAGTCGACAGTCGGCCTGATCGCGAGCGCGACGGTCGCGGCGGGCGCCGATGCCGTGCGCGACGCGATCGCGAAGCTGCGCGCCGACGGCGTGCGCCTCGCCATCGCCGATGCGCTCACCGATGCCGACCTGCGCACGCTCGGCGAAGCGTGCGCTGAGTTGCCGCTCGTCACGGGCGGCTCGGGCGTCGCCATCGGATTGCCGGAAAATTTCCGCCGCGCGGGACTGATCGAGCCGAACGACAAGGCCGCCGATCTTCCGGCCGTCAGCGGCCCGGCGCTCGTTCTGGCAGGCAGCGCGTCGAAGGCAACCAACGCGCAGGTCGCGGAATGGCTCGAGACGCGCCCCGCGTACCGCATCGATCCGCGTGCGCTCGCGCGTGGCGAAGCCGTCGTCGAGGCAGCGCTCGCTTTCATCGATACTCACGCGACGCAGCCGGTGCTGGTCTATGCGACCGCCGCGCCCGACGAAGTGAGCGAAGTGCAACGCGAGCTGGGCGTCGCGGCGGCGGGCAAGCTCGTCGAGGATGCGCTCGCCGCCATCGCCCGCGAGGCGAAGGCGCGCGGCGTGCGCAAGTTCGTGGTGGCGGGCGGCGAGACCTCGGGCGCGGTGGTGCAGGCGCTCGGCGTCGACATGCTGCAGATCGGACCGCCGATCGATCCGGGCGTGCCCGTCACGGTCGCGCTCGGCGAGACGCCGCTCGTGCTCGCGCTCAAGTCGGGCAACTTCGGCGCACGCGATTTCTTCGCGAAGGCCCTGCGCTATGCCGAAGGAGAACGTTCGTGATGACCGACGCGAAATTGCGCGAGGAAATCTGCGCGGTCGGCGCGAGCCTCTATGCGCGCGGCTATACCGTGGGCAGCGCGGGCAATATCAGCGCGCGCTGCGACGATGGCTGGCTCATCACGCCGACCGACGCCTGTCTCGGGCGGCTCGATCCGGCGGACATCGCGAAGGTCGATGCGCAAGGCCGGCATGTGTCGGGCGCGCGGCCATCGAAGACGCTGGAACTGCATCGCCGAATCTACGAAAACAACGCCGACACGCGCGGCATCGTGCATACGCATTCCACTTCGCTCGTCGCGCTGACGCTCGCGGGCGTATGGAGCGATGAAGACGTGCTGCCGCCCATCACGCCGTACTACGTGATGAAGGTCGGGCATGTGCCGCTCGTGCGATACCGGCGTCCGGGCGACCCGCAGGTGGCCGCGGAAATCGCGCGGCGTGCGTCGTCCGTGCGGGCCGTATTGCTCGAACGGCTCGGGCCGGTAGTGTGGGAACGCAGCGTCTCGCACGCTTCGTATGCGCTCGAGGAACTCGAAGAAACCGCGCGTCTGTGGCTCATGACGACGCCGCGTCCCGCTCCGCTGGATCAGTCCGCCATCGCTGACTTGTGCGCGGCTTTTGGCGTGCGCTGGTAGCGGCGCAGCAAGCGAATCGGTGAGATGTGCGTTCGATCGTCGACAGAACGCCGTCGCGATCAGAACTTGTGCACCAGGCCGATCCCGATGCCGCGCGAGTCGCTGCCGGGCGCGACGGAAAGGGCCGAACGCTCATCCCTTGCCGAGCGGCGGCCGGCTCGGAAATCCCGCGAGATTGCTCAACTGGGCCAGCTCATTGGAAGCTTCGAGCAGCAGGACCGAATACTCGTGAATCTTCTCGGCGGTCAGCCGCACGCGCGGACCGGCGAGGCTGATCACGCCGACGCAGCGCGAGCCGCTGACCACAGGCACGGCCACCGCCGACATGCGCGGCGCAAACACCTCGTCGATCATCGCGTAGCCACGCACGCGCGCCGCGTGCAGGAAACCGAGTAGCGCCTTGAGCGTCGTCGGCGCATTGGGTCCGAACTCGTTCGGCTGCCCGAAGCCCTGCTTCAGCACGAGCGCGGCCGCGCGTTCGTCGGACATCGTCATGAGCCATGCGTGTCCGGTCGATGTGCACGAAAGCTGCGCTGCCTGGCCCATGTCGGGATCGTAGCGAAAGCCGGTGCGTTGCCCGTCCGCCTTCCCTACCCAGATGATCGCTTCACCGTCCACCAGCGACAGACGCGCCAGTTCGCCGGTCCGCGCGGCGACGCGTTCGATGATCGGCTGGGCGATATCCGCGATGCCCGTGAGACTCAGGAATTCCAGCCCGTTCGATGTCATCCGCATGGTCAGGATGTAGCGGCCCTGATCGGCCATCTGCCTGACATAGCCGCCTTCGACGAGCTCGACGAGCACGCGGTGGCATGTGCTGCGCGGCAAGCCGAGCGCATCGGCGATGGCCAAAAGGCCTGCGCCTTCGCCTTGCGACGCGAGAAAGTCGAGGACACGCAGACCGTTTTTCAGCGACATCGTTTGGCTACTTTCGTGATATGAAACGCAGTTCCGGTGCGGAACGCCTCGCTTTGGCAGCGCAAACAATAGCATCTGTTCGTCACCAGAAACGAACGTTTGAAGATACCGAAAACTCAGGAGACGTCATGTCAGTCATCGCTGACCCAAACATTGCCGCGAGCGAACGATCCGCACAGGCTCACTTGATGGCGCGTCGCGCCGTGGCGGGCGCCACCGTCGGTACGGCGCTGGAATGGTTCGACTTCGCGTTGTACGGCGTGGTCGCGGCCACGATCTTTCCCAAGCTGTTCTTCCCGTCCCTCGACCCGACCGCCTCACTGCTCGCATCGCTCGCGAGCTTCTGGGCCGGGCTTGCCGCGCGGCCCCTCGGCGCGGTGATCTGCGGCATGCTCGGCGATCGCTGGGGACGCCGCAACCTCATGCTGATAACGGTCTCGGTGATGGGCGCGTCGTCGTTCCTGATGGGACTGCTGCCCACTTATCAGCAAGTCGGCATCCTCGCGCCCACGTTGCTGGTCTCGTTGCGCATCGTTCAGGGTTTCGCGCTCGGCGGGGAATCGACGGGCGCGCAGTTGATGGCCGTCGAACACGCATCCGCTTCGAAGCGCGGGCTGTATTCGGGCCTGCTCGGCATTTGCTCGCCGCTCAGCCAGATACTCGCCAATCTCGCGCTCTTCACGTTGTCCGCCTTGCTTTCGGCCGATGACTTCGAATCGTTCGGATGGAGAATCCCGTTCCTCGCGAGTTTCGTGCTCGTGCTGCTCGGCATCTATATCCGCATGAAGGTCAGCGAGACGCCGGCATTCGAGGCGCTCAGGAAGAAAGGCGAAGGCGCGCGCGCCGCGAATCCGCTCGGCGTCGTATTCAAGTTCCACTGGCGCACCGCGCTGCGCCTCACGCTGTTCTTCTGCGGCCCGGCTGCGCTGTTCTATCTGATCGTGGTGTTCTCGCTCAGCTATCTGACGAAGAACCTCGGCGTGCCCAAACAGACCGGCTTCATGCTGCTGATGGTCGCCAATGTCTGCGCCATCGTGGGCGCTCTGGCGGGCGGCTATCTGAGCGACCGGATCGGGCGCAAGCGCGCGCTGATGATCGGCTCCTTCTGCACGCTGATCTGCTGCCTGATCTACTTTCCGATCCTCAATCAGCACTCCATCGCCATGACGATGGCCGTGATGGGCGCCTTCCTCGGCTTCACACAGTTCCAGAGCGGCATTCAGCCGGTGTGGTTCGCAGAATCGTTTCCGACCGAAGCGCGCTACACGGGCTCCGCGCTGTCCTACTCCGGCGCCAATCTGCTCACCGGCGGACCGATGCCGATCGTCGCGGTCGCGCTGCTCAATGCCTTTCACGGTTCACCGTGGGCCATCGTCGCTGTCTGCGGCTCGCTGAACCTGCTTTCCTTCCTCATGATCGCGACGTCGCGGGAAACCAAAGACACGTCCCTCGAATGCAGCGCTACCCACTGACACCATGGCTCGCAAACTCTACATTCTCAACGGCTCCAATCTGAACATGCTCGGCGCACGGGAGCCGCACATCTACGGGCATACGACGCTAAAGGACATCGAACAGAACTGTCTCGCGCTCGGCGAGACGCTCAAGTTCGACTGCGTATTCCGTCAGACCAACAGCGAAAGTCAACTGATCGACTGGATTCAGGAGGCGTTCTTGCAGGACGCCGCGCTGATCATCAACCCGGCAGGTTTTTCGTTCGGGCGGATTCCGGTGCTCGACGCGGTCAAGCTGATTCGCCGGCCGGTGGTGGAAGTGCACATCACGAACATTCATCGGCGCTCAGAGGAGTATCGCCATTCGACGATCTCGGTGGCCGCCACCGCGGTCATCTGCGGAGCCGGCGCGAACGGCTACTTGCTCGCGATCCGCGCGGTCGACGACCTCTGGGGCGATCAAAGCTGAGTCTCGCAATACGCGGCCGCTGCGTCCGTCAACGCAAGGCCGCGCAATTCTTCCGGCGACGCCCAATGCACGGCGATGATCTCGCGATTATCGAGCCGCAATTCGGGCATCGCATCGAGATGCAGCTCGAAGAAATGCACGGTGTCGCGCCGCCCGTCCCATATGCCGCACGCGCTGCCCGCAGGGCGTAGCGGATGCGACGTGAGGCCGATCTCTTCTTCGAGTTCGCGCAGCGCCGCGGCATGAGGCGTCTCGCCCGGGTCGATACTTCCGCCGGGCAAGTTCCATTCGAGCCGATACGACGGCTTCACCAGGAGGAGCATCGATCCGACGTAGATCGCCACGAGCGCGCCTTCGTGCTCAGGCTGTCGAAGGCTCCACCACGCGCGCGCGAGCCGGAACGCGACGCGAAGCATCACGCGCCAGACAGAGTCGATCAGCGTGGCCGGCCGCGCCTGGTCGTGATTGCGCGTGGGGGCTCGCTCCTTTCGTTGCATCGTCAGAGAGTCTTTCCGTTTCGTTGCGTTCATGCGGCACAGTTTATCGCGCGTGCTCATGCAGCCTGAACCGCGTCACCGCGCAATCTGAACACCGCCACCGCGTCACGCAGCGACGCGGACTGTTCCGCCAGCGCGTGCGCGGCCGCGGACGCCTGCTCGACCAGCGCGGCATTCTGCTGCGTGACTTCGTCCATTTGCGTCACGGCCAGATTGACTTGCTCGATGCCGCTGCGCTGCTCTTCCGACGCCGCCGAAATCTCGCCGACGACGCCCGTCACGCGTTGCACCGAACCGACGATATCGGCGATGATCGCGCCCGCATCGCGCACCAGCGCCGCGCCGGTTTCGACGCGGCCCGTCGACTGTTCGATCAGCACCTTGATCTCCTTCGCCGCCGACGCGCTGCGTTGCGCGAGCGAGCGAACTTCGGCCGCGACGACCGCAAAGCCGCGCCCTTCCTCGCCGGCGCGCGCTGCTTCCACGGCCGCGTTCAACGCGAGGATGTTGGTCTGGAACGCGATGGCATCGATGACGGCGATGATCTCGCTCACCTTGCCCGAGCTTTCGGAGATGCCTTGCATGGTCTCGATGACCTGCTCCATCGTGTCGCCACCGGACGCAGCGGTTTGCCATGCGGTTTGCGCGAGCGACGACGCAGCGGCCGCGTGCTCCGCGTTCTGCCGCACGGTCGCCGTGATTTCTTCCATGCTGGCCGCGGTTTCCTGCAGCGATGCGGCCTGTTCCTCGGTACGCGAGGACAGATCGAGATTGCCCGATGCGATCTGCGCGCTCGCGGTCGCGACGCCTTCCGCGTTATGACGCACCTGCCCGACCACCTTCGCGAGACTCGTCTGCATGTGCTTGAGCGCGACGAGCAGTTCCGCGATTTCGTCCTTGCCGCGCGCATCGAACTCGAGCGACAGATCGCCCGTTGCAACAGCCTGCGCGCAGCCCAGCGCACGATTGAGCGGACGCGACACGCTGCGGCTGAACACATATCCGCCGATGAGCGCGAGCGCCAGCACGACGAGCATCAACGCGATGCTCGCGAACGATGCCTGCCGCGCATCGGCGTCGGCTTGCGCGGAGACGCGGGCGCTGTCGGCGGCGATTTTCCTCGCGGCCTGTTCGAGCAGCTCGGCCGGTTCACGGTCGACGCCTGCAACTGCGCTATCCCCGGCAGATGCCTCGAATCCCGCCGACTTGAACGCTTCGAAGCCGCGCCGGTATCCCGTGCCCATCGCGAGGTGCGCGGACGCGAATCGCTCGATCAGATCGCGGCTTTCTCCTGCGGGCAGCGTGCGCTTGAGTTCGTCCGCGAGCTTGTTGACGGTGCGCTCGCGGGTTTCGAAAGCGCTCCAGTACTTCTGCAGCTTCTGCGGATCCTTGCCGCGCAGGAGCGTGTCCTTCCACTCCTGCACCTGCAGCTTGAACGTGACGAGCATCTCCGAAACCATGCGCTCGCTGGCGACGTTGGCCGCGACTTCGGTGCGGTACGCGTCGATGGAGCCGTTGAGCGCGAAAATGCCATAGAGGGCGCCGGCGAACATCAAAACGAGCGCGGCGGCGAATACGAGGGGAATCTTGAGACTGAGTTTCATCGGGAAAGTGTGGATAGACGCTGCGAGCGCTTTGGGACGCGGATCGCTGGTTTATCGGCAACCCCGGCCGGAACTGGAGGGCGGCGAGCCCGAAAAACGCCATGAGCCGCCCGTTTGGGATCAGTTACGGACGGCCATTCCATCGACGAACCGGGCTATTCTGAAATGGCGCTTTGGCCCCCGCCTCGGCGCGCTCGCAACGCATGGCCCGCCCTCTCTCACGGCGGGCTTTTTCTCGTATCGGTGACAGATTGAGCAAAGAATTGACGGTAATCGACCGCCATATTCAAGACTGCAAGGGGATGATCGCCCGGCAGCAGACGCGCCTCGCAAAGCAAAGGCAACTCGGACGCGAAGATCAGTCTTCCGCGTATCTTCTACGCTGCCTGCAACATAACCTGCATGCACTGATCGGCGCGCGCGTCGCGTTTTGCTCTTCCGACGTGCGCGATTTGTCCCTTCCGTCCCTCTGATCACGATGCAAAGCGCCGTGAGCGCTTCATACGAGTCTCGCTCTCCACACGCCTGAGCATTTTTACGTCGTCTTCATGTGCGCGGGTTTATGCTGAAGTGCTTGCTTCGCCACGCGTCCGTAAAGGAGTCGACATGGTCAGCGCGCTGTCAGCCTTCATCGCGCGATTGGGCTTCGCGAGAACCGCGCCGGGCCGCGTCGCGCCATTCGGCGAGAGCCGTCATGTGATGGTTCACGTGACCATCGACGCAAAACATGCCACGCCGCTGCGCCGCTCGCTCGTGCGCGACTGCGTGGGCGAACCGTGGACGATACGCGTCACGCCACTGCACGAACGCGATCGCGTCCGGCTCACGCTGATCCTGCCGCGAACGGCCCTTCACGGCGCGATCGATCGTCTGTCCGACGTCGCGCCATCGGCAAAAGTAAGCGGCTTGCTCGAAGTTCCGGACACGCCTTCCGATGCCTGGCGCAACCTCATGGAACGCAGCGTTTCGATCGGCGGTGATTCGGCGGCGCATATCGTCAAGCCGCGCGACGAACCGACTTCGCTATCCGGCCTGCTGACGCCGGAGCACATATTGCTCGGCGCGGATATCGCGAATCGGGACGCGCTTTTCAGCACGATCGGGCGCTTCGTCGACGATCGATATGGATTCGCGGCGGATCAAGTCACGTCATGCCTCGCGGCCCGCGAGGCGCTCGGTTCGACCGCGCTTGGCGAAGGCGTTGCCGTCCCGCACGGACAACTCGAAGAAGTGAATCAGGCGATGGCGCTGTATATCCGCCCCGCAGCGCCGATTCCCTACGCCGCGCCCGATGGAAAGCCCGTAACGGATGTGATCGCCCTCTTCGTTCCCGAGCGCGTGAGCATGACGCATCTGCATTTGCTCGGTGAAGTCGCGGAGCACTTTTGCGATCATCGGTTCCGCGAGCAACTTCATCTCTGCCGCAATGCGACTGCGGTATGCAGGCTTTTCGCGGATTTCCCCGTCAGCGGACCCGCGCGAAGCGCGACGTGATTTATTTCGCCATCCTACTTTTCTTCCGCCTGCGGAACTTCGATCGGCTTTACTTCGACGGGTGCGGTGCCATCCTTTTTGATCCCGAGCTTGTCCGCCGTCTTCGGCGATACATCCACGATCCGGTTCTTCGCATAAGGACCGCGGTCCTTGATCTCGACGACATCGCTGTTGCCGTTCTCGAGATTCGTGACGCGCGCCTTGGTGCCGAGCGGAAGGGTCTTGCTCGCGGCCGCGTTGGACTGCGGATCCATGTGTGTGCCATCGGCCATTTTTTTCTTGTAGAACTTGCGGCCGTAGTACGAAGCCTCGCCCTTGCGCGGCTTGCCTGAGCGATCGATCCCGCTTGCATGCGCGGACTTCGCCTTGGCGTGATGACGATGATGATTCGGCGATGCCGTCTCGTGCGCCGCATAAGCGCTGCTCAAACACGTCGACATCAACACGCATACGAATGCCCGAAGCCGCTTCATGTTCTTATCCTCTCGAATCCGATGTCCCGACTTTGCATCGGCGTAGCAGACTTCGGACCGTTTCCCTCTGCGCAATACGCTTGTATAGTGCGAGAGCCCACGATACTGTCGATGAGAGGAACCGTATGAATCAGAAGAACAAGAGGCGTCTTTTGCTCACCGGCGGCATGGCGGCGGCGGCGCTGTGCATTGCCGGATGCACGACCACGGGTCCGTCGTCCGGCGAAACCGCAGCCGGCACGGCCGATCGCGATCGCGCCATCGACGCCGCCGTCGATGCGACGCTGCAACGGTTATATGTTTCCGTGAACGGCTCGCGCGAGCTCGTGAGCAAGGCGCGCGGCGTGCTCGTTTTTCCTCGCGTGATCGCGGCGGGCTTCTGGTTCGGCGCGCAATATGGCGAAGGCGCATTGCGTATCGATGGCCGCACCGACGGCTACTACAGCACGGCGGGCGGCTCGTTCGGCTTGCAGATTGGCGCGCAATCGAAAGCGATCATCTATGTGTTCCTGACCGACGATGCGCTCGCGCAATTCCGTCGGCGCGACGGCTGGGCGGCCGGCACCGATGCGACCGTCGCGGTCGCCAGGCTCGGCGCGAACGGCCAGCTCGATACGACCACGGCCACCAATCCCGTCGAGGTCTTCGTGCTGACGAATGCCGGTCTCATGGCCGGCGTGTCGCTCGAAGGCACGAAGGTCAGCCGGCTGAGTCCGTAACCGCGCTCACAGATCCTTCACCAGACGAAGTGCGTCATAGATCGCGGCGTGCGTGTTGCGCGCCGATACCGCATCGCCGATTCTGAAAAGCTGGAACTGTCCTTCGGGATTCGTCTCTCCGCTCTGCGGCCTGCCGTCGATGAGTTCGTCGTAATTCACCGCGCCGCGGTTTTTCGATAGCGGCTTGAGCTCGAAGTAAAGCTCGTCCATCGGAATCGTGCCGTGATTGACGACGATCTGATCGTGACGCTGCTCCTTCGTCACGCCGCCGTAATCGCTGCCGATGGTCGCCACCAGTTCACCGCCCTCGCGACGCACCGATTCCAGCCGGAACGTCACCGTGAAGGTGGTCGCGAGCTTTTGCAGCGAGCGCATGTAGGGCACGAGATTCATGCTCATGACTTCGGGCGAGAACGAGCGGTCGGGCGTCATCACTTCCACCTTGCCGCCCGCCTGCGCGATCGTTTCGGCAGCCTGAAGCGCGGCGTGATCGCCGGCATCGTCGAAGATGAGCACGTTCGCGCCGGGCTTCACGTCGCCGGAAATGATGTCCCACGACGAGACCACATGCTCGTTGCCTTCGCTGCAAACCTCCGTGTGCGGCATGCCGCCGGTCGCGACGATCACTACATCGGGTTGCGCCGCGAGCACCGTTTCCGTATCCGCCCACGTATTGAACTTGAACCGCACGCCGAGCTTTTCGCACTGCGCCATGCGCCAGTCGATGATGCCCATCATCTCCTTGCGGCGGACGTTCTGCGCGGTGAGACGAATCTGGCCGCCGGGATCGTTCATCGCTTCGAGCACGACGACGTCATGCCCGCGCTCGCCCGCGACGCGCGCCGCTTCGAGTCCCGCCGGCCCCGCGCCGACGATGACGATCCTGCGCTTCGTCGCGGCCGGCGCGATGGTGTGCGGCATCTCGAGTTCGCGGCCCGTCGCGGCATTGTGGATGCACAGCGCCATGCCGCCCTGATAGATGCGATCGAGACAATAGTTCGCGCCCACGCACGGACGGATGTCGTCCTCCCTGCGCTCGATGATCTTGCGCACGATATGCGGATCGGTCATGTGCGCGCGCGTCATGCCGACCATGTCGAGCTTGCCGGCTTCGATCGCATAGCGCGCCGTGGCGACGTCCTGAATGCGCCCGGCATGAAACGTCGGAAAGTCCGTCGCCCGCCTGATCTCGCCCGCGAACTCCAGATGCGGCGCGCTCTTCATGCCCATGATCGGGATTACGTCGGTCAGGGCGGCATCCGTTTCCAGATGCCCGCGAATGACGTTGAGAAAATCGACGAGACCGCTGTTCTTGAGGCGCATCGAAATCTCGATGCCCTCTTCCTTCGTGATGCCGCCCGCGAGCATTTCATCGGCCGTATAGCGAAGGCCGACGAGAAAGCGCTCCCCGACGCGCTCGCGAATCGCGCGCAACACATCGAACGTGAAGCGCATGCGGTTATCGAGCGAACCGCCATATGGACCTTCGAGCGTATTCGTCAGAGGCGACCAGAACTGGTCCATCAAATGACCATACGATTCGATCTCCATCCCGTCGAGCCCGGCTGCTTTCATGCGCTCGGCCGCATCCGCGAAATCGCGCACGATGCGTTCGATGTCCCAGTCTTCCAGCTTCTTCGGGAAGGTCCTGTGCGCAGGCTCGCGGCAATGCGAAGGCGACACCGCGGGCAGCCAGTCGCCCGTGTCCCAGCGCGTGCGCCGGCCCAGATGCGTCAGCTGGATCATCACCTTCGCGCCGTGCTCGTGACATTCGTCGACGAGATCCTTCATCCACGGCACCACTTCGTCCTTGTACGCGAGGATGTTGTTGAAGACCGGCGGACTGTCCTTCGAAACCGCTGCGGAGCCGGCTGTCATCGTCAACGCGATTCCCGCTTTCGCCCTTTCGACGTGATACGCCCGATAACGCTCCTTCGGCATCCCGTCGTCGGCGTAAGCCGGTTCATGCGAGGTCGTCATGATCCGGTTTCGAAACGTGAGATGTTTCAGCGTATAGGGCTGCAGCAGCGGATCCGTGGACATGAGCGCCTCTTCGAAGCAAGTGGGAACGAACGCCGGTTGTGAATCAAGCGTAGAAGCTCTGTACACATGTGTCAAGTAGAGAGACAATGGTGTACAGCGGAACGCATACAGGAAAAAAACGAAATGGATCAGACCCTCGACGCGGTGCGCGGCTCCGCCGACATGTGGCTGGACGCGGCGTACGAAGGGCTTCTCGAAGGAGGCGTGGATGCGGTCCGCATACTTCCGCTCGCAAAAAAGCTGAATCTTTCGCGCACGAGTTTTTACTGGTTCTTCAAGGACCGCGAGGAACTGCTTGCCGCGTTGCTCGGCCGATGGAAGCAGAAGAACACCGGCCACTGGATCGAACGAACCGAGGCATACGCGGACAGCGTGTGCGAAGCGATGCTCAACGTCTTCGACTGCTGGTTCGACGATTCGCTCTTCGACTCGCGCTTCGAAGCCGCGATGCGCAGTTGGTCGCAGCAATCGCAGGAGATCGCGGAGCAGATGGCGCAGGACGATGCGCAACGCATCGCGGCATTGACGGCGCTGTTCGTGCGCTTCGACTATGAACCGCGCGCCGCCGACGTCCGCGCGCGCGTCGCGTATTACACGCAGGCCGGCTATGTGTCGATGAAGCTCCACGAAGACATGGCGGTGCGCATGTCGCGCATTCCGGAATACGTCGAAGTTTTCACCGGCGTGCGGCCGCAGCAACACGAGCTTCAGCGCTTCTACTCGCGGCGCAACTTCGAGTTCGAGTGAGCGGCCGCTTATTGCCGCTTATTGCAGCTTATTGCCGCTTGAGGCCAATCCCTTGGCGGAATCGGTCAGGTGCGACGTGAGTCCGATCGCCCGGCATAGGCTTGTGCGGAACATTCAGTCCGCGTGCAGCCGGTCTATTCCGCCTTTGGGGCCATCATGTACAAAATCCTCAGTCCGATTGGAACCGAGATAGAAATTCCGGAAACGGTCGAAGAAAATTCGGCCACGTTCGACCTGACCGACCTCGCTGGCGCAAAGCAATACTACGAGGAAAACGGCTATGTGGTCGTGCGCCGCGTCGTGGACGGGGCCGCGTGCGATTCGATCCGCAATGCATTCGATAAAACGGTCAAGCCATACCCCGGATACATCTACCGGCAGGCCACTGCGAATCCGGAAAAAAACCGGATCAACGAATACGGCTTCGTGATGAATCCGCTGCTCAACCTTCAGTCGCTCGGCGACGTAGCGTTCGCGCCGCTCAAGAATCTCGCGGTGAAGGCGTTCGCGAGCACGCCTGTCAAAGCCATTACACGCGAGATTTTTTCGGAAGAAGGCAAGCTCGTGCAGAGCATGTATTTCGAAGGCAACGCGGAGACGTGGCCGCATCAGGACACGTATTACCTCGATAGCGAACTGATCGGCACGATGGTCGGATGCTGGTACGCGCTCGAAGATATCGACGCGGGAGCCGGGCGTTTCTTCGTCGTGCCGCAAAGTCATCGCATCGACATGGTGAAGAACGGAAAAAACTTCGACGTCGCGTTCAATCACGGCCAGTACAAGGAGCTGGTCAAGAAGATCCTCTCCGAACAACGGCTCGAATTTCGCGCGCCATTCCTGCAGAAGGGCGACGTGCTTCTATGGAATTCGAAAACGATTCACGGCAGTCTGCGCACGACGCGTCCGCAATTTTCGCGCAGCTCTCTGACGTCGCATTTCATTCCGGTTTCTCACCGCTTCCTGCAGTTCCAGTCGAAGATCAAGCCGCTGAATCTGCGCGAGTTCAACGGCATGGCGTTCAATTGCCCGAAGGACATGGAGCGGTTATCGAGCCGCGTCGTGCTGGGCATCGAAACGACCTTTCCCAAGACATTCCAGATGGCAAAGAAACTGGCCATCAAGGCGCTCGTGAAATGAGATTCGCCCGCGTCATTCGATAGCTAACTGATGCCAGACGACATCGTCACGCCGCCTTTGCGTCATCGGGACGTTCCGCCAGAAGCTCGCGCATCGCGTTGAGCGCGGCCGAAAAATGCCCCTTGCGCCAGACGAGCAAGGTGTCGATGCGACCGAATTCGCCCATCGGATGCAGATCCACTTCGTCATCCAGACGCGCGAGTTCGAGCACCGAGCGCGGCGCCACCGCGACGCCCGCACCGGCCGCCACGCACGCGACGATCGCGTGATACGAACCCAGTTCCAGCACCCGCGCGGGACGGATGCCCTGCTGCTCGTACCAGCGCGTCGCGTATGAGCGATACGCGCAGCCACGCTCGAACGCGATGAGCGTGAGGCCGGCGCTCGCCTGCGCCATCGTCGACGGATGCTGCCCGCGCGGCGTGACGAGCGTCAGTTCCTCCTCGAACACTGGCACGGACTCGAATTGCTCGGCGGGCAGCGTGTCGGGCTCGATCGGCCGCGCCATCACCGCCGCGTCGACTTCGAACGCACGCACGCTGTCGATGAGCGCGCGCGTCACGCCCGTCGTCAGTTCGAGCGTGACCTGCGGCCAGCGCTGGTGATACGCGGCCAGCACGCGCGGCAGACGGCTCGCGGCGGTGCTCTCCATCGTCCCGAGCCGCAGCCGCCCCTGCGGACGATTCTCGCTGACCGCATGACGCGCCTCCTCCGCGAGCGCGAGCAGACGTTCGGCATACGGCAGCAGGGTTTCGCCGGCGGGCGTCAGCACGAGACGGCGGCCATCGCGGATGAAGAGATCGGTGCCGAGCGTCTCCTCCAGTTGACGGATGCGCGTCGTCACGTTCGACTGCACGCGATTGAGCTTCGCGGCCGCGCGCGTCACGCCGTTTTCGCGCACGACGGCCCTGAAAATGTTCAATGCAGACAAATCCATGATCTTTTCCGAAGATTGATCGCATCTCGATTATTCATTTTTCAAGATGGATCGGTCAAGCTACGATGGGGTTTATCCCTTCTTCGCCGACCGACTCATGGCCTCGCACGCTCACGCTTCGCCGCTGCCCGCGCATCACGCCCGAAACGCCGCGCTCGCGTGCGCCGTCGTGCTGGCGGTGGCGCTCGGCGTCGGCCGGTTCGCCTTCACGCCGCTCCTCCCGCTGATGCTCAACAGCGGCGCGCTCGATATCCGGCACGGCGGCTGGCTCGCATCGGCCAATTACGCCGGCTATCTGATCGGCGCGTTGTCGTGCGCGGCGATCCGCATCGATCACGCGCGCATGGTGCGTCTCGCGCTCGCGGGGACCATCGCGCTGACGCTCGCGATGGGCATCATCCATCTCTTCTGGATGTGGGCCGCGATACGTTTCGCGGCGGGCGTCGTCAGCGCGTGGGCCTTCGTGTTCGCGTCGCAATGGGGATTGCGCCGGCTCGCGGAACTCGATGCGCACGGTCTCGCCGGCGTCATCTACGCGGGGCCGGGCGTGGGCATCGTCGCGACCGGTTTGCTCGGCGCGGCCGCCGCGGCGCTCGGCGTGCCCGCGCCATCGGTATGGATCGGATTCGCGCTCTGCTCGGCGGTGGCGGGCGTGTTCGTGTGGCAGGCGTTCGCGCATCGGGCGCCGGTCGCGCGCAGCCCGGCGCATGCCGCCAAAAGCGTGGCGAACGCATCGGCGCGCGTCGATTCGATCGGGCTCGTCGGCCTTTACGGTCTCGCGGGATTCGGCTACATCATCACCGCGACGTTTCTGCCCGTCATCGCGCGACAGGCCTTGCCGGGCTCGCCGTGGCCCGATCTGTTCTGGCCTGCCTTCGGACTGGCGCTGATCGCCGGCGCGCTGGTCGCCGCGCGGCTGCCGCTGTCGTGGGACAACCGGCTGCTTTGCGCTGCGTGCTATCTGATTCAGGCGCTCGGCATCTTGCTCGGCATCGTGTTTCCGAGCGCGCTCGGCTTCGGCATCGGCAGTCTGCTGCTGGGCTTGCCGTTCACGGCCATCACCCTGTTCGCGATGCGCGAAGCGCGCCGTCTGCGCGGCGAAGCCGCAGCCGGATTGATGGGATACGCGACCGCCTCATACGGGCTCGGTCAGATCGCGGGACCGCTCGTCGCCGCACCGATCGCCGCGCACACCGGATCGTTTTCCATCGCGTTGTGGATCGCGGTCGCGGCGCTTGGATTCGGCGCGGCCGGATTGACGTGGCTCGGAATGCGCAACAAGGCAAGCGCCGCGTAAGCAACAGGATCGTCCTATCCGCGCGCGAGGGCCGCGTGTCACAGTGGCGGGCATCCTCTGACGTGGAGCATGCCGTGTCCGCTGCCGAAACATCCACTCTGCTGTATCGCCCTTTCACCGCCGATGACATCGCCGCCGCTCACGCGCTTTCGGTCGAAGTCAAATGGCCGCATCGCGCCGACGACTGGCGCTTCGTGCTCGACGCCGGCGCGGGCTTCATCGCGCAGGAAGGCGAGCGTGTCGTCGGCACCGCGCTGTGCTGGAAGTACGGCGACGATGGCGGATCGCTCGGCATGGTGATCGTCGCGCCGGACTGCCAGGGCAAAGGCATCGGCCGCAAGCTGATGGAACTGCTGCTCGAAGCGCTCGGCAAGCGCATCACCGTGCTGCACGCGACGCCCGCAGGCGAGCCGCTTTACGCGAAGCTCGGGTTCGCGCGCATCGGTGCGATTCATCAGCATCAATCCGCCGATTTCGCCGTGCCGCGCATCGATCTCGCGCAAGGCGAGCGCCTGCGTGCGATCGATCCGCGCGATACGAATGCACTCGTCGCGCTTGCATCGCGCGCAAGCGGACTCGATCGAAGCACGCTCCTGCCTGCGTTGCTGAAAGTTGCCGACGGCATCGTGCTCGAACGCGACGGCGAAGTGCTGGGCTTCGCGCTGATCCGCGAATTCGGGCGCGGCCATGCAATCGGTCCGGTGGTTTCCGTCACCGCCGACGCGCAGCACGCGCGCCGCGCGCAAGCGCTCATCGCCCATTGGCTCGCGCGTGACGAAGGCAAGTTCACGCGCATCGACACGCCCGATGAAAGCGGCTTGTCGGCGTGGCTCGAAAGCATCGGCATGAAACGCGTCGATACCGTCATCAAGATGGCGCGCAATGGCACGCCGCCGCATGACGCATCGGTAGCGCAGTTTGCGATCATCAACCAGGCGCTGGGTTGAACACGATGACGATCCTCTATAAAGCCGATCCCGAACGCGGCAAGCAATGGGCCACGCACTTCGCGCTGAAAGCGCCCGACGTGCCGTTTCGCGTATGGCCCGATATCGGCGATGCCAATGCCGTGCGCTATCTCGCCGCGTGGCAGCCGCCCGCGGATGTCATGCAGACATTCCCCAATCTCGACGTGATCTTCTCGGTCGGCGCGGGCATCGATCAGTTCGATCTGTCCGGCGTGCCGCCGCATGTCGCGGTCGTGCGGATGACGGAGCCGGGCATCGTCGAAGGCATGGTCGAGTATGTGACGCAAGCCGTGCTCACGATTCATCGCGATCTTTTCGATTACGCCGCGCAGCAACGCGAGCGCGTGTGGCGCGAGATGCCGGTGCGCGCGGCTTCGACGCGGCGCGTCGGCGTGCTCGGTCTCGGCATGCTCGGCACCGCCGTGCTGAACACGCTGCGTGCGTTCGGCTTCGATTGCGCGGGCTGGAGCCGTTCGCCGCATGAGATCGAAGGCGTCGAATGTCATGCGGGCGCGGCATCGCTCGATGCGTTTCTCGCGCGCACCGATATCCTCGTGTGCCTGCTGCCGCTCACGGATGCGACGCGCGGGCTTATCGGCAAACGCGTGTTCGAGACCTTGCCGAAGGGCGCATCGTTCATCAATGTCGGGCGCGGTCCGCATGTGATCCAGCAGGATCTGCTCGATGCGCTCGATAGCGGGCATCTGAACGCCGCGATTCTCGACGTCACCGATCCCGAGCCCTTGCCGCGCGAGCATCCTTTCTGGACGCACCCGCGTGTGCGTCTCACGCCGCATATCGCGAGCGCCACGCGGCCCGAAACCGCCGTCGAAATGGTGTTGGAGAACTTGCGCCGTCATCGCGCGGGCGAGCGCATGATCGGCGAAATCGACCGCACGCGCGGCTATTGAATCGTCGGGCAAAGACCGCGAAGGCCGCAGCAGAAAATGCTGCGCGCCCCCCGCAAAACGCTGCGGATTCGCTTTTTGGCGATTTTTTTGGCGATGCACGCGATGCGGCTCTGCCGATAGTATGAAACGGTCAAGAGCCATTCCGCCCCCTTCGCGAAGAGAGAGCCGCATCATGTCGATCAAGTCGCTTGTCGAGTCCGACCGTAAGCATCTGATTCATCCAGTCGTCAGTTATCGCGCGCATGAAGCGCGCGGCGTCACCGTGCTCGATTCCGCCGATGGCGTGTTCCTGCGCGACATCGAAGGCCGCGAACTGCTCGATGCGTTCTCCGGCCTGTGGTGCGTGAACACGGGTTATGGACACGCGAGCATCGTCGAGGCCGCCGCGAAGCAGATGGCGAAACTGCCCTACGCCACGGGCTATTTTCATTTCGGCTCGGAGCCTGCCATCGAACTCGCCGCGAAGCTCGTCGAGCTCGCGCCTGCTTCGCTGCAACATGTGTACTTCACGCTCGGCGGCTCCGATGCCGTCGATTCCGCGCTGCGCTTCATCACGCACTACTACAACGCGACGGGCCGTCCGTCGAAGAAGCATTTCATCGCGCTGCAACGCGGCTATCACGGATCGTCGTCGATCGGCGCGGGCATGACCGCGTTGCCTGCGTTCCATCGCAACTTCGATTTGCCGCTGCCGACGCAGCATCACATTCCTTCGCCGTACGCGTACCGCAACGATTACGCCGATGACGCCGCGCTCATCGCCGCTTCGGTGCAAGCGCTCGAAGCCAAGGTCGCGGAACTCGGCGCGGACAACGTCGCCGCATTCTTCTGCGAGCCGATTCAAGGCTCGGGCGGCGTAATCGTGCCGCCCAAAGGCTGGCTGAAGGCGATGCGCGAAGCGTGCCGCAAGCTCGATATCCTCTTCGTCGCGGATGAAGTCATCACGGGCTTCGGCCGCACTGGCCCGCTCTTCGCGTGCGAAGGCGAAGGCGTCGAGCCCGATCTGATGACGGTCGCGAAGGGACTCACCGCGGGTTATGCGCCGATGGGCGCGGTCCTCATGTCCGATGCGGTCTACCAGGGCATCGCGGATGGCGGAGATGTGTCGGCGGTCATCGGTCATGGACATACGTATTCGGCGCATCCGGTGAGCGCAGCGATCGGCCTCGAAGTGATGCGGCTGTATCACGAAGGCGGCCTGCTCGCGAATGCGCAATCGCTGGCGCCGCGTTTCGCGCAAGGGCTCGACGCGTTGCTCGGTCATCCGCTCGTCGGCGATTCGCGGCATCGCGGCTTGCTCGGCGCGCTCGAACTCGTCGCCGATAAAAACAGCAAGCGCGGCTTCGATGCATCGCTCAAGCTGCCCGACCGCATTGCCGCCGCAGCTTATGCAAACGGCCTCGTGTTCCGCGCATTCGGCGATAACATTCTCGGCTTCGCGCCCGCGCTTTGTTATACCGAAGCGAACTTCGACATGCTGTTCGAGCGCCTCACGAAGACACTCGACGATGTACTCGCGCAAAGCGACGTGCGCGATGCATTGAAAGGCGCATCGGGCTTTAGTTCGCGCGCGGCTGCGTGATAACATCGACCGACCGCCGACATGCGAGACCGAACCCGCCGCGATGAGCACCGACAGCAAGCTGGACCGAATCGATCTGCGTATCCTCTCGCAATTGCAGAAGCGCGGGCGCATCACGAACGTGGAACTCGCCGATGCGGTCGGCCTCTCGCCCAGCCCTTGCCTGATTCGCGTGAAACGGCTGGAAAAGGCGGGTTATATCGTCGGTTATGGCGCGCAGATTCAGCTCGAAAAGCTCGGCGACGTGCAGGTGGTCTTCACCGAAGTCACGCTCGCCGATCATCGCCGCGAAGACTTCATCAACTTCGTGAATGCCGTGAAGGATGTCGACGAGATCGTCGAATGTCATCTCGCGAGCGGCGGTTACGACTATCTGCTCAAGTTCGTCACGCGCAGCGTGAGTCACTATCAAAGTATTATCGAAGGGCTGCTGGAGCGCGGCATCGGCATCGAGAAGTACTTCAGTTACGTCATCATCAAGACGTCGTTCGTGAAGACGCATTACCCGCTCGAAACGCTCTTCTCGCAGAACCATCACTGAGGCGCGCGCCTCTCATTCTCATGCATTCAACGGACGCACGCGCTTTATGCACGTGCGTGCTTTTTATCGTCGATCATTTTCACGCGGAGTAGCACATGTCCAGCAAATATCGTATTGCCGTGATTCCGGGCGACGGCATCGGCAAGGAAGTGATGCCCGAAGCAGTGCGCGCGCTCGACGCGGTGAGCAAGCGCTTCGGTATCGAACTGGAGTACCGGCATATCGAATGGGCAAGTTGCGATTACTACGCGCAGCACGGCCAGATGATGCCGGACGACTGGAAGGCGCAGTTGCAAGATGCCGATGCGATCCTGTTCGGCGCGGTCGGCTGGCCCGATACCGTTCCCGACCATATCTCGCTGTGGGGCTCGCTGCTCAAATTCCGGCGCGAGTTCGATCAATACATCAATCTGCGCCCCGCTCGTCTTTTCGATGGCGTGCCCTCGCCGCTCGCGAATCGCAAGGCGGGCGATATCGACTTCATGATCGTGCGCGAGAACACCGAAGGCGAGTATTCATCGGTCGGCGGCACGATGTTCGAAGGCACCGAACGCGAGTTCGTATCGCAGACGTCGATCTTCACGCGCAAGGGCGCGGAGCGCGTGTTGAAGTTCGCATTCGATCTTGCGCAAAAGCGCGAGAAGAAAGTTACCGTCGCAACTAAAAGCAACGGCATTTCGATCAGCATGCCGTGGTGGGATACGCGCGCCGCCGAAATCGCCGCGCAGTATCCCGAGATCAAGTGGGACAAGCAGCACATCGACATTCTGTGCGCGCGCTTCGTACTGAGCCCGGATCGCTTCGATGTGGTCGTCGCCACCAATCTCTTCGGCGACATTCTTTCCGATCTCGGTCCGGCCTGCACGGGCACGATCGGCATCGCGCCTTCGGCCAACATGAATCCGGAGCGCAACTTCCCGTCGTTGTTCGAGCCGGTGCATGGCTCCGCGCCGGATATCGCGGGCAAGGGCATCGCGAATCCCGTCGCGATGATCTGGTCGGCGGCGATGATGCTCGACTTCCTCGGCGAACGCGAAGCACACGATGCGATGCTTGCCGCGATCACGGCGGTATTGAAGGAAGGTCCGCATACGGGCGATCTCGGCGGCAAGGCGAAGACGACGGAAGTCGGCGCGGCCATTGCGCAAATGCTCGCCTGACTTTTCTGGAGACCATCATGACGCAACGATATGAACTGAGCGATCTGATTCGCGCCGATAACTTCATCGACGGCAAATGGGTTGCCGCTGCAAGCGGCCGACGCTTCGCCGTCACCGATCCCGCGACGGGCGACGTCATCGCGCAAGTGGCCGACAGCGGCCCCGCCGATGCCCGCGCCGCCACCGATGCCGCCGCGCGCGCCTTCCCCGCGTGGCGCGATACGCTGCCGAAAGATCGCGCCGCGGTCCTGCATCGCTGGCACGCGCTGATCGTCGAGCATGCCGATGCGCTCGGACGTCTCATCTCGCTCGAACAGGGCAAGCCCTTCGCGGAAGGCCGCGGCGAGGTGATGTACGGCGCGTCTTACGTCGCGTGGTTCGCGGACGAAGCCACGCGCATCTACGGCGACATCATTCCGCAGCAGCAACGCGGCAAGCGCATGAGCGCGGTGAAGGAACCGGTCGGCGTCGTCGCTGCGATCACGCCGTGGAATTTCCCGCTCGCGATGATTGCGCGCAAGATCGCGCCCGCGCTCGCGGCGGGTTGCACGGTCGTCGGCAAGCCGGCCGAAGATACGCCGCTCACGGCGCTCGCGCTCGTGATGCTCGCCCATGAAGCGGGCGTGCCGGCGGGCGCGTTGAATCTCATCAGCGCATCGCGCGAAAACGCGCAGGACGCGGTCGCCGACTGGCTCGAAGATGGCCGCGTGCGCAAGATCACCTTCACCGGCTCGACGCCGGTGGGCAAGTATCTCGCGCGGGAATCGGCGGGCACGTTGAAGAAGCTGTCGCTGGAACTCGGCGGCAATGCGCCTTTCATCGTATTCGACGATGCCGATCTCGATGCCGCCGTCACCGGATTGATGGCATCGAAATTCCGCAATGGCGGACAGACTTGCGTGTGCCCGAATCGCGTCTATGTGCAGTCGTCCGTGTATGACAAGTTCGCTGACCTGCTCGCGAAGCGCGTCGCCGCATTGAAAGTTGCGCCTGCAACTGATTCCGATGCGCAGATCGGCCCGATGATCAACGCGCGCGCGGTCGAAAAGATCGAGCGTCATGTAAACGACGCGTTGAAGCGCGGCGCACGCGCGCTGACGGGCGCCAAGCGTCTCGCGGAACTCGGCCCCAACTATTACGCGCCGACCGTGCTCGCCGATGCAACGTCCGACATGCAGTTGAGCTGCGAAGAAACCTTCGGCCCGGTCGTGCCGCTGTTTCGCTTCGACGACGAAGCCGAGGCGATCCGCGCCGCCAATGACACGCCTTTCGGCCTCGCAGCGTACTTCTATAGCCAGAACCTGAAGCGCATCGATCGCGTATCGCGTCTGCTCGAATCGGGACTCGTCGGCATCAACGAAGGCGCGATTGCGAGCGAGGCCGCGCCGTTCGGCGGCGTCAAGGAATCGGGCTATGGTCGCGAAGGCTCGAAGTACGGCCTCGACGATTACCTCTCGATCAAATATCTCTGCCAGGGCGGGCTCGAATGAATGCGCATTCAAACGCATACCCGATCGAGATCGCGTTCCCCGATATCGGCGCGCATGCCTCGGGCAACGCGGGCGTGCCGTATGTGCATACGTTCGATTCGGGCATCGACGGTCCGCATGTGATGATCAACGCGCTCACGCACGGCAACGAAGTGTGCGGCGCGATCGTCGTCGATGCCTTGCTGCGTGCCGGACTGCGCCCGCGGCGCGGCAAGCTCACGCTCGCGTTCGCGAACGTCGATGCTTACGCGCGTTTCGATGCGAGCAAGCCCGATGCATCGCGCTTCGTCGATCAGGACTTCAATCGCGTATGGACCGCGCAAGCGCTCGATGACATGTCGCGCGATTCGAGCGAGCTGCGCCGCGCCCGCGCGATGCGGCCCGTCATCGATACGGTGGACCTCCTGCTCGATCTTCATTCGATGCACGAGAAGAGCAAGCCGTTGATCGTCGCGGGACCGCTCGATAAAGGCATCGACTTGTCGGCGAGGCTCGGCACGCCTGCGACCGTGATCTGCGACGAAGGTCATCCGGAAGGACGGCGCATGCGCGATTACGAAGGCTTCGGCGATCCGTCGAGCGACAAGAACGCGTTGCTCATCGAATGCGGACAGCACTGGGAAGCGAATGCCGTGACCGTCGCGCGCGACGTGACCGCGCGCTTTCTTTTGCTATCCGGCGTGATCGACGAAGAAGACTTGCCCGCCGGATGGGTTCAGCCATCGCCGCAGGAAATGCTCGTTGTCCGTGTGACGGAACCGGTCGTAGCCAGGAGCATGGACTTCCGTTTCGCCGATGCCTACACGGGGCTCGAAGTGTTTCCGAAAGCGGGCAGCGTGATCGGCTGGGCGGAGGGCGTTGCGGTCGAAACGCCCTATGACGATTGCATGCTCGTGATGCCGTCGCTGCGGCAGTTGCGTCCGGGCGTGACGGTCGTGCGGCTCGGCAAGATCGAACGGCGCATTCGAGTTGCAGGTGGTTTGGCTCGTTGAAGCACTGTTCTACGGTTGTGATGTGAGGTCGCCGGATCCCGTGTACTTGTCGGTCTATCAGCGCTGCCCCTGTGCGGGGCGGCACTCACTTTCCTTCCAGTAGTCGCCGGATCCCGCTTTCGCGTCGGTCTATTAGCGTTGCCCCTGTGCGGGGCGGCACTCACTTTCTTTGCTGCTGCAAAGAAAGTAAGCAAAGAAAGCAGCTTTTCAGGCCCGCGGTCACACGCAATTTGGGTAGTTCTCTCGTCCTCGATGGCACTCGCCTAAAGAGTGCCCTCAAACACCTAATCGGGCGTGGCTCGCGCACGGTCTGCCGCCCGAATACGTTGAGCGCGCTGGTTCAGCACGAAACAGCTTCGGCACAGCGCTACGCGCTGCCGCCGGGTATGCAAGGGAAACCAACGTCCGGCGAAGGCGGCGAGATGGAGACGTTCTTAGAGAAGCACGCGCATTCCCGATGGACCCATCGGCCGCGAAGCGGGCTGGAGCTATTTGGTGCTGAACCAGTTTGTTGGGTGGTGCGATGTGGCAGACCGTGCGCGAGCCAAGCCCGATGGGGCCTATGAGGGCACTCTTTAGGCAGCCCACGAACGACGAGAGGACTACCCAAACTGCGTGTGACCGCGGGCGTATCGGGAGCTGCTTTCTTTGGTTACTTTCTTTGAAAGGGCCAGAGTAAGCGCTAAAGCGCTAACTCTGGTCGACGGCAAAGAAAGTGACTGCCGCCCCGCACAGGGGCAGTGCTAATAGACCGACATCACCCAAAACCATCAAGAGGCAAGAAAGCAAATGAAAGTACAGCAACTCAAACAGAGCATAGCAATCGAAGGACTGGAAGACTGGGGCACGGCGGGACTTCCCGGCACGCACGAAATAAAGATATCCGGCGTGCAAAAAGTGATTCCCGGCAGCGAAGCAATCGATACGGGCGTATTCGAATGCACGCCGGGCACGTACCGGCGTTCGGTGAAGGAAGCGGAGGTCATGCATTTTCTGGCCGGCCGTGGCCGCTTCACGCCCGATGGCGAGGACACGATCCACTTCACCGGCGGTGATACGCTCTTCTTCGCGGCGAACACCGAAGGCACATGGGAAGTCGATGAAACCATGCGCAAGGTCTACGTGATCTTCTGAACGTGCATCGGACGTGGCCATTGCGCTGACATAACATCAGGTCATGGTCACTCCAACAATTCCGGCGTTGCCCCCGCGTATTTGACTCAATATATTTTTAGTCATCCGCGCGCCGTCCTCGTCTTCGCTCGAAGCCGGACGGGACCGCGATCTGCAGGACGTCCACTGCTTCAATCTTGTCGAGGAAAACGCCGTGATGAAGATTGCAAGATTCCGCTGTCCGCACTTTCCCGTTCGTCCGCTGGCCATGACATTGCTGCTCTCCATCGCGAGCGCGGCGCCGTCGTTCGCAGCGGGCAAGATCACGTTCGTATCGCAAGGCGGCGCGTATCAGGAAGCGCAAACCAAGGCGATTCTCGATCCCGCCGCGAAAGAGCTCGGCATCACGATCAACCAGGACAGCATTCCGGATGCGTGGCCGCAGATCAAGGCGCAAGGCTCAACCGGCAAGCCGATCTGGGACGTCGTCGATACGCCCACGTCGAACTGCTTGCGCGGCGGGCGCGAAGGGCTGCTCGAAAAGCTCGACTTCTCGAAGTTACCCAACGCCGCAGCCATTCCCGAAAAATACCGCACGCCCTATTCGGTGGCGTACGAGTTCTATTCGACGGTCATCGGCTATAACAAGAAGTCGCTGAAGAAAGTGCCGCAAAGCTGGAAGGACTTCTGGGACGTCAAGAACTTCCCCGGCACGCGCGCACTGCGCAACGATCCGATGACGGTGCTCGAAGCCGCACTGCTCGCGGATGGCGTGCAGCGCGACAAGCTCTATCCGCTCGACGTGGATCGCGCGTTCAAGAAGCTCGAAGAGATCAAGCCGAACGTCACGGTGTGGTGGACTTCGGGCGGACAGTCGGCGCAATTGCTGCACGACGGCGAAGTCGACATGACGATGATCTGGAACGGCCGCGCGAGCGCCGTAATGAAGGACAATCCGGATGTCGCCTTCACGTTCAACGACGGCATTCTGCAGAACACGCAGCTTTGCATCCTCAAAAACGCGCCGAACATGAACGAAGCCGTGCGCTTCCTTAACGCGGCCGTATCGCCGGAATTGCAGGCGAATCTGCCGCTTTATATCGATTACGGTCCGGGCAATCCGGCTGCATTCAAGACCGGCAAGATCACCGACAAGCGCGCATCCGAATTGCCGAGCGCGCCCGCGAATGCGGCGAAGCAGGCGTTGCTTTCCGAAGAATGGTGGGCTTCAGAGTCCGGCATTCAGGCGAAGGCGCGCTGGCTCAAGTTCATGCAATAACGCCGACGTGTTCGACTTTCTGATTCTGGGCGGCGGCTCGGCCGGCTGCGTGCTGGCCGCGCGCCTTTCCGAAGATGCGCGCGCGACCGTGTGTCTCGTCGAAGCGGGCCGCGACATCTCCGCGCGCACGATGCCCGATGCCATCCGCAGCCGCTATCCGGGCCGCGCATATCTCGACACGCGCAACATCTGGCAGGCATTGAAAGCGCGCATGAGCGAACGCGCCGCGCTGCGACGCTATGAACAGGCGCGGCTTCTCGGCGGCGGCTCGGCGATCAATGCGTTAATGGCCAATCGCGGCTCTCCATCCGATTACGATGAATGGGAAGCGCTTGGCGCCGATGGCTGGAACTGGCAAGCGTGTCTGCCCTACTTTCGCAAGCTGGAAACCGATTGCGATGTCACCGGCCCGCTGCACGGCAGCGATGGCCCGTTACGCATTCAACGCACGGCATGGCCGCGCATTTCGCCGTTCGTGCGCACGGTGCTCGCCTCGCTTGCCGGCAGCGGCCACGCCTTGCGCGACGATCAGAACGGACCTTGGGAAGACGGCACGTTCATCGGTGCGATCGCGGTCAGCGCGAACGGAGAACGCATACCGACCTCGGTTTGCTATCTCGACGATGCCGCGCGCGCTCGCAGCAATCTGACGATACGCACCGGCGATGTCGTCGAATGCATTCTGTTCGATGGCAAGCGCGCGATCGGTGCGCGCATCGTTCGCGCCGACGGCACGCGTGAAGACTTGCGCGCGCATCGCGTGATCGTATCGGCGGGTGCGATTCACAGTCCCGCATTGCTGATGCGAAGCGGCATCGGCCCCGGCGATGAACTCGCCGCGCTCGGCATCGACGTAGTGGCCGATCGTCCCGGCGTCGGGCGCAATCTGATGGAACATCCTTCGATAGCGGTCTCCGCGTTTTTGCCGCGCGCCGCACGCACGCCGTTTCCGGATGAACATCACGAGCAGGCGATCGTGCGCTTTTCATCCGGCCTGGCCGACACCGTTCAAGGCGACATGCACGGCGCGATCCTGTCGCGTTCGGGCTGGCATTCGGTGGGTTATCGGCTGGGCACGATCTTCTTCTGGGTCAACAAGTCCTATTCGCGCGGACGCGTCACGCTGGCATCGGCGAATGCATTCGATGAACCCAACGTCGACTTCGCGATGCTCTCCGATTCCCGCGATCTCGAACGGCTCAAGCTCGCGCTGCGTTTCGGCGCTGCAACGCTTGCATCGGCTTCGATGGATGCGATCTTTCCATCGAGCTATTCACCGCGCGTTGCAGCGGTGGCGGTGCCGGGAACATGGAATGCGCTCCAGCGCGGCGCGTTGAGCGCGCTGCTCGATATCGCCGGGCCGTTGCGTGGTGCGTTGATCAAAGGCGTCGTGACGCAAGGCATCACGATCGACGAACTGCTCGCCGATGATCGAAAGATGATCGAGTTCGTCATGCGCCATGTCGGCGGGACATGGCATCCGTCGGGAACGTGCCGCATGGGTTCATCGAGCGATCCGCTGGCCGTGACCGATGCGCGCGGCGCGGTGCATGGCATCGAAGGTCTGCATGTATGCGACGCGTCGTTGATGCCGTCGATTCCATGCGCGAATACGAACGTGCCGACGATCATGATCGCCGAGCGCGTGGCGGATGCATTGCGCGGCACGGTCCTCGACAAGCATGAACCGGCCGCGCACGCCGTGACTCAGGCGCCGTAACCCACGATGCCCTTCACTTCGAGAAACGCTTCCAGTCCCCACTCGCCATATTCGCGCCCATTGCCCGACTGCTTGTAGCCGCCGAACGGCGAGCCCGGATCCCACGCCGGATAGTTCACGTAGACACTGCCCGCGCGCATTCTCATCGCCACGCGGCGCGCGCGCTCCTGATCCTGCGATTGCACGTAAGCCGCCAGGCCATAAGGCGTGTCGTTCGCGATGGCGATCGCTTCTTCTTCATCGCGATACGGCATGATCGCGAGCACCGGGCCGAAGATTTCCTCGCGCGCGATGGTCATCGAAGGATTCACGTTAGCGAACACGGTCGGCTTCACGTAATAACCGCGTTCGAGTCCAGCGGGACGCCCCGCGCCGCCCGTCACCAGTGCAGCGCCCTCTTCTATGCCGACATCGATCAGCCGCTGCACGCGTTCGAACTGCACGTCGCTGACGACGGGGCCCATCGTCGTCGCCGGATCGCTCGGTGAGCCGACGCGCTGCTTCTGCGCCGCGCGCAACGCGATCTGCACCACTTCGTCGTGCCGCGATGCGGGCACGAGCATTCGCGTCGGCGCATTGCAGGATTGACCGCTGTTGCTGAAGCACGAATTCACGCCGGCCGTGACGGCTACTTCGAAATCGGCATCGTCCAGCAGGATGTTCGCCGACTTGCCGCCGAGTTCCTGATGCACGCGCTTCACTGTCGGCGCGGCCAGCTTCGCGATCTCGATGCCCGCGCGCGTCGATCCGGTGAACGACACCATATCCACATCCGGATGCGCGCTCAATGCCGCGCCGACGGTCGGACCATCGCCATTGACGAGATTGAAGACGCCTTTGGGCACGCCGGCCGCATCGATGATTTCGGCGAAAAGCACGGCGTTCATCGGCGACACTTCGCTCGGCTTCAACACCACCGTGCATCCCGCCGCGAGCGCAGGCGCGACCTTGCAGACGATCTGATTGATCGGCCAGTTCCACGGCGTGATGAGCGCGGCCACGCCCACGGGCTCGTGATTGACGAGCGTCGTGCCCTTCTTGCGTTGCCATTGAAAGCGTTCGACCGTGCGCAGCGTCTCTTCGATATGACGCTTGCCGAGCGCCGCCTGCCACGCATGAGCGAGCTTCGCCGGTGCGCCGATCTCGCGCGAGATGACATCGGCCATCTCGTCGTAACGCGCGACATACGCTTCGAGCAAACGCTCGAGCAACGCAACGCGCTCTGCGACGCTCGCCCGTGAAAACGATGAGAACGCACGCCGCGCCGCCGCGACCGCGCGATCGACATCGCGCGCATCGCCGAGCGCGACCTCGCCGATCGCTTCTTCAGTCGATGGATCGATGACCGGCAAACGTGTATCGCCGTACGGTTCGACCCATTCGCCGTCGATATAGAACTGCTGTAGATGTCGCATGGTTTTTCGTTGTGAAAGATTCAGGCTCGCGCCGCAGCCGAAGATCGCCGGCTCACGACGACGATCATCACGAGACACAAGGTCAACGCCGTCAGCATCGTGCTGATGGCGGCGATGGTCGGATCGATTTCATCGCGCAGCGTGACGAACATGCGGCGCGTGAGCGTCTGATTGTTGCCGCCCGAAATGAAGAGCGCAACGACGGTTTCATCGAGCGCCTGAATGAACACGAACACGGCACCCGAGATCACGCTCGCCTTGATCTGCGGCAACGTCACCGCCATGAACGCGCGAAAGCGATTCATGCCGAGACTGCGCGCGACCATCTCCTGCGTGCGATCGAACGTGCGCAAGTCCGCGCCGACGGAGATGAGCACATACGGCAGGCCGAGCATCGTATCCGCGATGATGAGACCGCCAAGCGTGTTCACATAACCCATCTGCGTGAAGACGAAGAACACGCCCACTGCAACGATGATGATCGGCACCATCAGCGGCAGCATCAGCAATGTGCGCAGATAGCGCAACGACCAGTGCGATCCGTACTGGATGCCGTATGCCGCCGCGATGCCGACCGGCGTCGCGATCAAGGCCGCGCACGTCGAGGCCGCAAAGGTGGTCTTCGCCGCATCGATCCACGCGGGATTATCGAAGAACGCGTGATACCAGCGCAACGAATACGCAGGCGGCGGAAACGTGAGGAAACGCGCATCCGAGAAAGACAGCGGCACGACGATAACCACGGGAATCATCAGAAACGCGAGAATCAGCATCACCGATGCACCGAGCGTCACGCGGCCGAACGATAAGGTATTCATTTCGCCCCCAGTGTCTTTTCGAGCGGAATCACGCGGCTCACGCAATAGAAGATCGCGCACACGCAAATAAGCAGCACCACGCTCACCGAGCTTGCCGCGCCCCAACTGTTGTAGATCTCGACGTTGCGGCTCACGATCATCGACACCATCATCGACTTGCCGCCGCCCATCAGCTCGGGCGTGATATAGAAGCCGAGGCACAGCACGAAGACGAGCGTGACGCCCGCGAGCACGCCGCTCATGGACAGCGGCAGAAACACGCGCAAGAACACATGCAGCGGCGAACCGCCGAGACTCGCACCTGCTTGCGAGAGATTTGGCGGAATCTTCTGCATCGCGGAGTAGAGCGGCAGCACCATGAACGGCAACAGGATATGCACCATCGCGATGATCGTGCCGAACTGGTTATACGAAAGCTGTAACGGGCGCTCGATCAGACCCATGCCGAGCAGCGCCTTGTTGATGAGACCGGTGCGTTGCAAGAGCACGAGCCACGCATACGTTCGCACGAGCACGCTCGTCCAGAACGGAAGAATCACCATGCCGAGCACGAGCGCGCTCCATCGCGGCGATATCGATGCCGCGAAATACGCGACAGGATAGCCGAGCAGCAGCGTAATCGCCGTCACGATGAAACTGAGCTTGAACGTCAGCAGAAAGGTGTCGAGATAGGCACCGGTAAAGACACGCTTGTAATTGACGAGCGAGAACACGCCGTCGTGATAGAACGATTGCCACGACAGCCACGCGAGCGGCACGACGAGCAATACGACGACCACGAACAGCGCGGGCGCCATCAACAGCAGCATCGCGCGGTCTTCGCGTCGCTGATGCCGCACCGATGGATCGATCGTCGCGGGTTGCATCACGGCGGGGTCCTGGAGAATCCGTTTGGCTGTCGTCATCATGCACCTACTGCATCGAGGAACTGATACCACGCAGCGACGAGCCGCACACCCGGCGCGCGCAACGCATGAAACGGTACGGGCCGCAAGCCGTCTTGCGCGAGCAGCGCGAGTTCGGGCTTCTCACCGAGCGCAAGCGCAGCGGCATGCTGACCGATCAGGCTCGCCATCGCGACACCCGCGCCGTTATAGCCGAGACAGAACGTGGTCGCATCGTCGCTGCGGCCCACGTGCGGCAATGCGTTGAAGGTCATCCCGACATAACCCGACCAGCGAAATTCCACCGGCACGTCCTTCAATTGCGGAAAGAGCGCGACCATCGCGCGTTGCAGCGCATCGAAGCCGGTCGGCTCGCCTTCCTTGCCGAACGCGTCGCGGCCGCCGAACAACATGCGGCCATCGACCTTGCGGAACCACTTCATCATGCGGCGCGTTTCGGTGTAGCTGCGGCGGTTCACCATCAACTGCGCATCGAGTTCCGGAGATAAGGGCGCGGTCGCGATCATCGCGCTTCTGAACGGCACGAGCTCGCGATGATATGAAGCGGTTGCCTCGGTCAGATTCGAATAGGCGTTCGTCGCGACGATGACCTGCTTCGCGCGCACCGTGCCGCCGGGCGCCGTCAACAGCACGCGGCCGTCCTGTTCGCGCGACATGTCGATGACAGGCGTCGCTTCGTAGATCGGCACGCCGCGCGCGATCAGACCGGCCGCGATGCCGCGCACGTATTCGAGCGGCAGGATCGTGCCCGCGTCCGCGCTCAACACGCCGCCGACGAAGCCCTTCGAGCCTGTCTCATGTTCGACTTCAGCACGAGATTGCACGCTCATCGACGTATCGTTGAGCGTCGTGCGAACCCAGTCCGCCTCGGCGCATATCGATGCGAGCGCACGTTCCGTATGCGCGCAACGCAGGCTGCCCGTATGTTCGAAGCGCGCGCGTTCGAGCTTGAACTCGTCGACGAACGCCTCGACGGTGCGCACGCCATCGTGCGCGAGCCGATGCATGCGCTTCGCGACATCGATGCCATGCGTGCTCGCGATCGTCGGAAACGAGAGACGAAACTTCGACGACACCACGCCGCCATTGCGTCCGCTTGCGCCCCAGCCGATCGGATTCGCATCGAGCACCGCGCATTCGACGCCGCGCTTTTGCAGCGCATACGCGGCGCTCAAGCCCGAATAGCCCGCGCCGATGATCGCCACTTCGACATCGATATCGCGTGCGAGCGGTGCGCCGGTGCTCATCGGCGCGGCTATCGCCCGCCACAACGAGTCCGGTTGCGGGCGCAGCGGTGTCGTCGGGGCGCGCATGGTCAGGCGGCGGCGCGGAGTTCGTCGTCGACGGCATCCGCGAGCGCGGCGAGCGTCGCGAACTTCCACGTCGGCGTCGTCACGCTCTCGGGCACGGGTGTCGCGCCGAAGCCCTTCATGCCCTGGCGCCGCTCGATCCAGCATGTCGAATAACCGAGCTTCGTTGCGATGCCGATATCGTGATACTGGCTCTGCGCCGTATGCAGGATCTCTTCGAACTTATAGCCGAACGCCGCCTGACGTCCACGGTTATAGGCAAAGAATTGCGGATCGGGTTTGGCGACGCCGGTCTCATCGCAGCAGACGGTATCGTCGAACGGATTGCCGAGCGTGTGAGCATAGGCCGACAACGCAACGCGATCCGCGTTGGTCATCGCGACAAGACGAAAGTGCTTGCGCAGACGCTTCAATGCCGCGACCGAGTCTTCGAATGCGGGCCATTCAAGCACATCGCGCTGGAATGCCGCGGCGGATTGCGCATCGTCGGGCAAGCCGAGTTTGCTCGCGAGATGCAGATACACGTTCGCCATTTCATGACTCGATCTGCCCGGATACTTCGCGCGCCCTTCCATGTACGGCTCGAAGATCTGATCGTCGGTCAGGTCCTTTGCCTTCGCTCCGCCCAGCCGGCGCACGGAATCGAGCACGCCCTTTTCGAAGTTGATCAGCGTGCCGACGACATCGAAGGTCAGGACCTTGAAATCGGTGAGATTCATTGCGTCATCCTTTACGGGTTGCGTATCTACGTTTGCAGTCGAAATCGCCCGTGCACAGGCGGTGAGAAGAAATCAGGCCGACACGACGATCGTGTCTTGCGGATCGAGCGCGACCGTCATCGATGCGCCCGGCTCGGGGATGCGCTTGCGCGCGTCGTGGCTGCCGGGTTGCCGAAGACTGATCGCCGTGCCGTCGGCGAGAGCGGCGAACACGCGCAGGCTCTCGCCTTGATAGAGCACTTCGGTCACGCGGCATGAAAGACGGTTCGCATCCGCATGACGGTTCTCGCCGTCGATGACGAGCTTTTCCGTTTGCACCGCGAGCAATAGCTTCTCGCCGCGCGGCAATGGATGCGCGGTGCGTAGAATCGTATCGCCGAGACGCACGGCATCGTCGCCGGCGCGCGTGACATCGAGCATCGTCGCTTCGCCGATGAAGCTCGCGACGAACGCATCGCAAGGACGGTCGTACAGGCGCTCGGGTGTGTCGATCTGCACGAGCCTGCCGTCCTTCAACACGGCGACGCGATCGCTCATCGTGAGTGCTTCGCGCTGGTCGTGCGTCACGTTGACGATGGTCGCCCCGAGCTGCCGATGCAGTCTGCGCAATTCGATTTGCATGGTCTCGCGCAGTTGCTTGTCGAGCGCGGACAACGGCTCGTCCATCAGAATGAGTTGCGGTTGAAACACCATTGCGCGGGCAAGCGCCACGCGTTGCTTCTGTCCGCCTGAAAGCTGATGGATGCTGCGGCTTTCATAACCTTTGAGTTCGACCATGGCGAGTGCTTCGGCGACGCGCTTCGCCCATGTCGATTTCGGCTCGCGCCGCGCACGCAGCGAGAACGCGACGTTCTCGCCTACCGTCATGTGCGGAAAGAGCGCGTAGTTCTGAAACACGATGCCGATATCGCGCTTGTGCGGCGGCGCAAATGTAATGTCACGCTCGCCGACCCACACGCTGCCCGAGCTCGGCTGCACGAAGCCGCCGAGAATGCCGAGCAGCGTCGTCTTGCCCGAGCCAGAAGGCCCGAGCAGCGAGACGAATTCGCCCGGCGCGATATCGAGCGATACGTCATCGAGCGCCGTCACCGCGCCATAGCGCTTCGTCGCGGACCTGATCGACACTCCCGTTTTAGCGCGTGCGTCCATGTCGTTCGTCTCGTCGGAAATAGATGGGTTGGGAAAATACTAAGTCGCGATGTTTTTGACGGCAATTCCAAAATTGTTGGATCGGGCATAACATGAAGTCATGCCAAACCTTCGCAAGAAACTGCCGAGCGCCAATGCGCTTTTCGTATTCGAAGCGGCCGCGCGCTGCGGTAATTTCACGCGCGCCGCGCAGGAGCTTTATGTGAGTCAGCCCGCGGTGAGCCGCATGCTCGCGCGCATGGAGGACCATATCGGCGTGCGGCTTTTCGAGCGCGTGCGCGGCGGCATCGAACTCACGGAGAGCGGCGAGATTCTTTATCGCAAGATTTCCGAAGGCTTCAGCGGCATCGAAAGTGCGATCCGCGAAATCGAGGCGCGCGCGACGGGCATCGAGACCGTCACGCTTTCCGTATCGACCGGCTTCACCACGCATTGGCTCATGCCGCGCATGAGCCGTCTGAATCAGGCGTTTCCATCGGTCGATCTGCGGTTTCAATTGATATCGGGGCGCATCGGCGGGCCGCTCGTCGATGTCGATCTCGGCATGCGCTTTGTTCACGACGAAGAGATCGACGAGCACGCGGTGCTCGTGATGCCCGAGATGCTCTTGCCGCTTTGCAATCCGCGTTATCACGAACTCGCAGAGACCGATGCGGCGCGCGCGCATGGCGATACCGTCATCGTGATGGACGATGAAGAACGCGGCTGGCACGAGCGTTTTCATGCGTTCGCTTCAAAGGAGCGCCATGCAGCGGGCATGTTGCGTTTCAACGATTACGCGATCGTCGTGCAGGCGGCGTTGCTCGGACAAGGCATCGCGCTCGGATGGCTCAACGTGACGTCGCACTGGCTCGCGCAAGGCGCGCTCGTGCCTGCCGAAGAAGAACTGGTGGCCACGAGCCGGCGTTGCTGTCTGCTCACGCCGCCGAACAAGTCGATGCGGCCCATCGTCGCCAGCGTGCGCGAATGGATCATCCAGGAAGCGCTAAGCGACATGCGCTCCGTCGAAAGCAAATACCCGCGGCTGGGCTTGCGTGACGCGCTTGCCCAGACCGGCATCGAGCTCGGCTGAGCGCGCTTTTCTGCGCGCGCGCTCGACGAACGCGCTCGGCGTCATGCCGCACAGGCGCTTGAAATGCCGCGCCAGATGACTCTGATCGAAGAAGCCCACTTCCGTCGCGACGACCGATCCTGGCACGCCCGCGAGCAATAACGTCTGCGCGCGCCGCACGCGCAACTCGCACAGGTACTTGTACGGCGAAAGTCCGAATTGCTCGCGAAACACGGTCGCGAAGCGCGACACGCTCAGCGCCGAAAGATCCGCGAGTTGCGCGAGGCTCACGGTCTTGTCGAAATTGGCTTCGATGTAGGCGAGCGCGTCGACCAGATTGGCTTGGCTCATGGCGAAGTCTCGGAAGTAAGCGATTGCGCGTGCGTCGACGAAGCGCGCTGAAATCGTCTGATGGAAAACGATGAGAGATCGATCGGCGTGCTGCCCGCATCGAGCAATTCGGCAAGCGTCTCGCCCACGCCCGGTCCGATCTGAAAGCCCGATCCGCTGAAGCCGAACGCGTAGAACAGGCCATCGGCTTTCGAACTCGGACCGATCACCGGCTCCGAATCCGGCAGATAGCTTTCCACGCCGCTCCACACGCGAATCACATGCAGCGGGCGCATCGCGGGCACCATGCGGCGGAACTGCGCCAGTTGCGCGACGGTGTTCTCGGGCAGGACGGAAGCGCGTCGCGTGTCTGCGTCCGCGGGTCCGGGCGGTCCGCCCCCGAGCACGATATTGCCCCGCTCCACTTGCCGGAAATAAACGCTCTCTTCCTTGATCGACGTGTACACGCCCATCGAAGCCTTGAACACGTAAGGCACGGGTTCGGTCACCGCCATTTGCGGGCCGCGCGCGACGAGCGGCACGGGTTCGCCGAATTGCGTCGATAGCGTATTGGCCCACGCGCCCGCGCAAATCAGCACTTGCTCCGCCCGATACACATCGCCCGCCGCGCTTTCCACGCAAAAGCCGCCCGCTTCCTTTTCTACGCGCACCACTTCCGTGTTCTCGACGACGCGCGCGCCGAGCCGCGCGGCGGCACGCCCGAACGCGGGCGCGGCAAGACGCGGATTCGCGTGGCCGTCGAGCGGCGAGATGGATGCGGCGATCACGTCGCGGCCCAGAAAAGGAAAGCGCTCGAACATGGCCGCGCCTTCGAGCACTTCTAGATCGAGGTCGTAAGCGCGCGCATCGGCGGCATAGCGATGAAAGTATTCCGCGTCATGCGCGTGATAGCACACGCGCGTATGCCCCGATGGCAAGAACTCGACATCTTCGCCGAGCAGTTCGCGGGAACGCCGCCACGTTTGCAGCGCGCGATTCGACATTGCGAGTTGCTCCAGCGCGCGGCCTTGGCGACGCACGCCGCCGAAGTTCACGCCGCTCGCCTGTTGTCCGGTCAAGCCGCGTTCGAGCAGGATCACGGAACGCTTGCGACGGCGCAAAAAGAAGGCGGTCGTCGTGCCGACGATGCCCCCGCCGATCACGATCACATCGGCGCGCTCGTTCATTCGCTGGTCTCCAGATCCTTGTGCGGCGCGAGCGCCATGGGCAGAGGTTTCACCGGTGCCTGCCCGCGCAAGCGGCCGACCGCTTCCAGCGGCACGCGTGCTTCGGCTGCAATGACTTCCGCGCCCGCATGTGCGCAGAAGCGGCCCTGGCATCGGCCCATGCCAACGCGCGAAAAAGCCTTCGCGCGATTCGCTTCCTTTGCGCCCATGTCGTTCACGACGCGCCTCAGGTCGCCTGCCGTTATCGCTTCACATCGGCACACGATGGTTTCATCCGGCAAGGCGGCGGCAAAGCGCGCGGGCCACGGAAACGCGGTGCGCAAGCCGGAAGCAAAACGCGTGAAGCGATTTAGTTGCAAGCGCAACTTGTTGGCTTCGTCTTCGCTGCACGTCATGCCGATGTCCTTCAACGCCGCGAGCGCCGCAAGACGTCCCGCGCGCTCGGCGGCATCCGCGCCGCGCACGCGCGCGCCATCGCCGGCAAGATAGATGCCTTTCACGTTGCTGCGGCCATCCACATCGGCGATGGGAAGCCACTGTTGCAACGCCTGATCGAAGCGGAACTCGCAGCCCGCGAGATCGGCGAGCTGTGTTTCAGGGCGCAAGTGATAGCCGAGCGCGACGGCATCGCATCCGACTTGCAGCATCGCGCCATCGGCTTGCCTGACGCGCACGCCTTGCACGCCATGCTCGGGCGTGCCTCGAATCTCGACCGGCGTGATGCCGCGATGAACCGGCACGCGCGCATCTTTCAGTACGCGCATCAACGCAACGCCCTTCCTTAACGCCGATGGAATCGCGAGCAGTTGCGGCAACGCGCGCAGACGCTGCGCGAACGTCGATGTATCGAGCACCGCACTTACTGTCGCGCCCGCCTTCACGTATTGCGCGGCGACGAGATAGAGCAACGGACCGGTGCCCATCATCACGACGCGCGAACCGATCGCGCAGCCCTGCGATTTGAGCGCGACCTGCGCGCCGCCGAGGCTATACGCGCCCGCGTGATGCCAGCCGGGAACGGGCATCAGCCGATCGGTCGCGCCGCTGCAAATGATGAGCGCATCGAACGCGAGCTTGCGATGACGCGTGCCGCTCACCGTGTGCAGTGCATTCGGCTCGATGTTCCAGACGAGCGTATCGGGCACGTAGTCGATCTTCGGGCGCAACGCATCGAACGCATCGTGCAATGCACGCGCGCGCGTTGCTTCCGTGCCGTACAAGGTCTCGTACGTGCGCTTGAATCCTTCCGGCTGACGACGATAGATCTGCCCGCCGTCGCGTCTGCCTTCATCGATAACGACGGGACGCAAGCCCGCTTCGACGAGCGCCTGCGCCGCACGCACGCCCGCCGGTCCTGCGCCGATCACGATCACAGTCGCGGCCATACGCCCTCCTGCGCTTCTGCAAGACGCGTGACGATCGACATGCCTTCGGCCGCCTGCGTCGTGCACGCGCGCACGCGCTCGCCGTTAGCGGTCCACACCCAGCAGTCCTGGCATGCGCCCATCACGCAGAAGCCCGCGCGGCGGCCATCGCCGAACTCGGAGTCGCGCAATGCTTCCTGCGATGTGAGCAGCGCGACCATCAGCGTGTCGCCTTCGGCTGCGAGCGCGCGCTTGCCGTCGATGACGATCTCGAACGTCCTGCGTCCTTTCTCGGCGACTCTCACGAAGCGTCCGCTCATGCCGTCACCGTTTCCATCGACTGCATGCGGGCGAGATCGTCGGCGCTGTGATGACACAGGATGTGCGCGCCCGAAGGCAAAGTCTTCTTCGCGGGCGGCGTCACGTTGCACTTGCCGTCGATGCGCGCCGCACAGCGCGAACGGAAGCTGCACAACTCGGGCGCATCGCTTTCCGGACCGAGCGCGGGCAATGCGCCGAGCGCCATCGCACGACGCGAATCGAGCCAGCCGGGACGCAACGCAGGAACCGAATCGACGAGCAAGCCCGTATAAGGGTGATACGGCGGATGCGAAAGCGCATCGCGCTGGCCCGCTTCGACGCACTGGCCCGCATACAGCACGATGACTTCATCGCAGATGGCGCGCACGGTCGAGATGTCGTGGCTGATGAACATGTACGACACATTCAGTTCGCGACGCAGCTCGGCGAGCAGATCGAGAATCGCCGCGCCGACGACCGTATCGAGCGCGGACGTCACTTCATCGCAGAGAATGAGCTCGGGATTCGCCGCGAGCGCGCGCGCAAGATTCACACGCTGCTTCTGCCCTCCCGACAGGCCGCCCGGCTGACGCTTCGCGATCGATGCAGGCAGCTTCACGAGATCGAGCAGCTCCAGCATGCGCTTTTGCGCGGCCGCGGCCCGCAGACCGTGATAGAAGTTCATGGGCCGCGCGAGAATATCGGCAATGGTGCGGCTCGGGTTCAACGCGGTATCGGCGTTCTGAAACACGATCTGCACGCGACGATATTGATCCAGCGTGCGTTCCGATAGTTTCGCTGGCAACGACTTGCCGTCGAGCAGCACGTCGCCGTGCGCGCGATCGACGAGACCCGCGATCACGCGCGCGAGCGTCGTCTTTCCCGAGCCCGATTCGCCGATCACGCCAAGCGTGCTGCCGCGCGCGATCTTCAGGCTCACATCATCGAGCACGCGCACGGCGGGCACGCCGTTCGCATCGATGCGTCCATAGCCCGCGCTCAGATTGCGGATTTCGAGCAGCGGGACTTTGCGCGCATCGTCGGGCGTTGCGCGTTCCACTTCGGGACGGCGCGTTGCCGCGAGCAACTGGCGCGTGTACTCGTCGGCCGGCGCGTCGAGCACTTGCGCGGTCGCGCCGTTCTCGCGCACGCGTCCACCGTTCAACACGACGATGCGATCCGCCATCTGCGCGACGACCGCGAGATCGTGCGACACATACACGGCCGTCGTGCCCAGCTCGCGCACCACGCCCTTGAATGCGGCGAGCACTTCGATCTGCGTGGTCACGTCGAGCGCGGTGGTCGGTTCATCGAACACGACGACGGCGGGATCGGTGATCAGCGCCATTGCCGCCATCAAGCGCTGCAACTGGCCGCCCGACACCTGATGCGGATAACGATCGCCGATGGTCTCGGGATTCGGCAACGCGAGCGAACGAAACAGGCTGATCGCTTTCTCACGCGCGACAGCGGGCGTCATGAGTTTGTGCAGCAGCGCGGGTTCCGTGACTTGATCCATGATCGTGCGCGCCGGATTGAAGCCCGCCGATGCGCTCTGCGCGACATACGCGACGGTGCGCGAACGCAATGCGCGACGGCCCTTCGCGTCGAGCGACAACACATCGGTATCGCCGATCTTCACCGAGCCGCCCGCGATAGAACAACCGCCGCGCGCATGACCGAGCAGCGCGAGCGCGATGGTCGTCTTGCCCGATCCCGACTCGCCGATCAGCGCGAGCACTTCGCCCTTCTTCACCGTGAAGTCGACGCCCTTCACAATCTCGACGACGGGATCCGGCGCCGCGCCAGCAACGACGCGCAAGCCTTTCACTTCGATCATGTTCGTGCCTGTGTTCGATGTCATTGGCCGCCTCCATGCGAACGCGCGCCATGACGACGCAAACTGTCGATGAGCAGATTCACGCCTACAGTCAGCGTCGCGATCGCGACTGCCGGCATCAGCACCGCGGGCGCGCCTTCCGCCAGCCCGCCGATGTTCTCGCGCACGAGCGAGCCCCAGTCCGCGTTCGGCGGCTGCACGCCGAGACCGAGAAAGCTCAGGCCCGAAAGCAGCAGCACGATGAACACGAAGCGCAGGCCGAAGTCCGCGAGCATCGGGTGAATCATGTTGGGCAGCACTTCGACGCGTGCGATATAGAAGAGCTTCTCGCCGCGCGCCTTCGCGACCTGCACGTATTCGAGCGTCATGATGTTCACCGCGAGGGAGCGCGAGATGCGGAAGGCACCGGGGATATAGGCGAGTGCGGCGACCATCATCAGCATCGGAATGGACGAGCCGAATGCGGCAATCACGACGAGCGCAAGAATCTTGCTCGGGATCGAAATGAGCGCATCGAACAGGCGGCTCAGCGCTTCATCGACCCAGCGTCCCGACACGGCGGCCACGAGACCGAAGAACGTGCCGATGACGCTCGCGGCCACCGTCGCGGCGAGCGCGAGGCCGACCGTGTATTGCGTGCCGTAAAGAATGCGGCTCAGCATGTCGCGGCCGAGGTAGTCGGTGCCGAGCAGATGTGCCGCGCTATACGAGCCGAACACTTCCGTCGATGTGAACGCGCCGCCTTTATAAGGCGCGACAACCGGCCCGACGAACGCGATCACGAGCCAGAACACGACGATGAACAGACCGATGAGACCCAGCACCGAAAAGCGGTTGACGAGGCGGCTCATGAGGCCGCGCCTGACGACGACGGGCGCTTGCTCCTGCGGGGCATCGGCGGGCGGCTGATCGTATAGCACGGTCGTGGCGTGAGAAGTGACGTTCCGATTCATCGTTGACGCAGCCTCGGGTTGGAGACGATCTGAGCCAGATCGGCGATGAGCACGAGCGCGAGATAAGCCGCGCAGAACACCATCACGCAGCCCTGCACGAGCGGCATGTCGCGATTGGTGACGGCGTCGACCATGAGGCTCGCGAGACCGGGATAGTTGAAGATCGATTCGACGATCACCACGCCGCCGAACAGATACGAAAGCGAGAGCGCAACCGCATTTGCAATCGGCCCGATGGTGTTCGGCAATACATGCCGCAACACGACGCGCATGGGCGAGGCGCCTTTCAGGACCGCCATCTCCACATACGAAGCGTTGAGCTGATCGAGCACCGCCGCGCGCGTCATCCGCGCCATCTGCGCGACGATCACGCAGCAGAGCGTCATCACTGGCATCGCATAGGTCCGCACGAGCGCGCCGAACGACGATACATCCGACAGATACGACAACGCCGGCAGCCAGCGCAGCTTCACCGCGAAGATCAGCACCGCGATGGTCGCGACGAGAAACTCCGGCACCGCCACCGTCGAAAGCGTGAGCACGTTGAGCACGCGATCGACGAGCGAGCCGCGATACATCGCCGAGAGAATGCCGATGAACAACGCGATCGGCACCGACACCAGCGCGGTCAATCCCGCGAGCACGAGCGAATTCGGCAGACGCGTCGAGATGAGTTCACTGACCGGCAGATTGTTCGACAGCGACGTGCCGAAGTTGCCCGTCACCACATGCAGAAGCCATTGCAGATAACGCGTGACGGCAGGCTGATCGAGGCCGAACTGATGCCGCAGCGCCGCCACCTGTTCGGGCGTCGCCGCCTGACCGAGCGCCTGTTGCGCGGCATCGCCCGGCAAGAGACCGGTGATGCCGAACACCACCATCGACACGATCAGCAGCGTGAGCAGCGCGAGGCCGAGGCGCGCGGCGACGAGTCGTTGCGCATGAGCTTTCATCGGATAAACGCCTCTCTCTCGTTGAAGGTTTGACTGCGCGCGCCATCGGAAGATGGCGCACATCGCGCTTCAAAGCATGCTCATGCCTCGAGCCACACGTTCTCCGCGAACATCCAGCCCATCAGGCCCGCGAGCGGAATGCCGCCCAAGCCCTTCAGCTTCGTCGTATGCGCGTCGAGCGAACTCTGGAACATCGGAATGCCGATGCCGCCGTCCGTATGCACGAGCTCCTGCATGTCGCCGTAAATCTTCTTGCGCTTCGCATCGTCCGGTTCGCCACGCGCGGCGACGAGCATCTGGTCGAACTGCGGGCTCTTCCAGTTCGCTTCGTTCCACGGCGCATCGGATTTGAAGAACTGCGTGAAGATCACGTCCGCACTCGGGCGCGCGTTGATGTTGCCGAAGCCGAGCGGATGCTTCATCCAGTGATTCGACCAGTAACCATCCGCCGGCACGCGCGTCACTTGCAGATTGATGCCCGCTTGCGGCGCGACCTGCTGCATCAGCACGGCCATCTCCACGGAACCTTCCGCCGCCGGCGATGCGTACAGTTGGATCGGCGTGCTGCCGAGCTTCGCCTTCTGGAAGTGGAACTTCGCCTTGTCCGGATCGAAGCCGCGTTGCGGCAGACCCGACATGTAGTACTTGTTGCTCGGATCGATAGGCTGATCGTTGCCGATCGCGCCATAGCCGCGGAAGATCGTCTTGCGCATCTGCTCGCGATCCATCAGGTACATCATGCCGCGGCGGAAATCCGCATTGCCGGTGATGCCGCCATCGTCGCGCATGATGAGGTCGGTGTACTGGCCCGTCTTCGTTTCCAGCACCGCGAAGCCCGGCGTGCCCTTGATCCGCTCGGTCGAGCGCGCGCTCACTGCATTGATGAGCTGCACGTCGCCGGACATCAGCGCGTTCACGCGCGCGGGTTCGTCCGCGATGCCGATCAGCTCCACTTCGTCCAGATGCGGCATGCCCGGCTTCCAGTACTTCTCGTTGCGCACGCCGACGGTACGCACGCCCGGCGAGAACTCCTTCAGCTTGAACGGGCCCGTGCCGACCGCCGTCTTGAAGTCCGTCGTGCCGTCCTTGATGATGAGGAAGTGCGAGTCCGCGAGAATCACGGGCAGGTCCGCGTTCGCGCCCGTCAGCGTGATCGTGAGCTCGTTCGGGCCGGTCGCCTTGATTTCCTTGAACTGATCGGCGAGCGTCTTCGCCTTCGAGCCGACCGCCGGATCCTTATGGCGCATCAGCGAATAGATGACGTCCTGCGGCGCGAGCGATTTGCCATCGTGGAACTGCACGCCGCTGCGCAGCTTCACGACCCACACGGTCGCGTCTTTCGTTTCGAGCGATTCGGCGAGCGCCATCTTCGCGCCGAGATGATTGTCGAGTTCGGTCAGGCCGCTGTAGAACATGAAGCCGCGCGCGTAGTCCGTGCCGAGCGCGCCCTTCGCCGGATCGAGCGTATCGGCGGCTGACGACGACTGCGTCGCCACGCGAATGCGTCCGCCCTGCTTCGGCTTGTCCTGCGCGAAAGCCGCGCCGCTCGCGGTGAGCAGACCCGCGCCCGTCATTGACATGAGTCCGCCCGCGGCCATCGCGCGAAGGACATTGCGCCGGGACGCGCCACGGCGCGTCAGTTCTTCCAGGCGTTTGCCGGCATCGGCGTGAACGAGTGCTTCAGGCGATTTGTCGATGCTCATGAACTTCTCCGCGATAGGGACTGTGAATGTTCGACGGCTTGGTTATTGGATGAAGGCCGTCTGTCTTTGCTTTCGATGCTTCAATAGAAAACGTCTTTGATCGAGTAATACGCGCCGACGAGCGGCAGGAACCACGGCTTGCCCGTATGGCCCGGAATCGCGGGCCAGTCGAAATCGCGCCACGGGTTCGCATCGGCGTTGCCGTTCATCACGTCGGCCATGATCTGGCCCATGTGCGTCGACATCTGCGTGCCGTGGCCGCTGTAGCCCATCGAGAAATAGATGCCATCGTGCTGGCCCGCGCGTGGCAGGCGATCCGCGGTGATATCGACGAGACCGCCCCAGCAATAGTCGATGCGCGCACTGGCGAGACTCGGGAAAATAGCTGCGAGATTCGCCTGCAGGATGCGTCCGCTCTTCGCGTCCGATGGACGTTCCGACGCGGTGAAGCGCGCGCGTCCGCCGAGCAGCAAACGTGAATCGGGCGTCACGCGAAAATAGTTGTGCATCAGGCGGCTCGTCGTGTACGAGCGGCGCTGCGGCAACAGTTGCTTCAGTTGTTCTGCTGGCAGCGGCTCCGTCACGATGATGAACGAGCCGACCGGTGCAAGCCTGCGCCGATACCACGCGAACGGTCCATGCTTCGAAGGCCCTGTCGCGATCAGCACTTGCCTTGCGCGCAACGTGCCGCGCTTCGAATCGATTCGATAGGCGCCGCCTTCCTTCGCGATCGCCGTGACTTCAGCGTGCTCATAGAGACGCGCGCCTTGCCTCGCCGCTGCATTCGCGAGGCCGACGGCGAACTTGCCCATATGCATCTGCCCGCCGTGACGTTGCAACAGCCCGCCGTGAAAGGCATCGGACTGCACTTCATTGCGGACCTGCTCGCGATCGAGCAAATCGATATCCGGATCGACTTCGCGCCGGATCAACTCGGCGGTCGTCGCGATATGGTCGAGATGATGCGGCTTCGCGGCGAGCTTCAGCTTGCCCGACGCGAGATAGTCGCAATCGATGTCTTCTTCGCGGATCAAACGTTCGACCGTGCTCACCGCCGCCGCATACGCGCGATAACAGCCTTGCGCGCGCTCCACGCCGAGTTGCGAGCGCAGCGCCGCATAATCCTGCGCGACGCCCGTATTGCATTGACCGCCGTTGCGTCCCGACGCGCCGCCGCCTATGCGCCCGGCATCGAGCACGACGACCGACGCGCCGCGCTTCGCCAACGCGAGCGCCGCCGACAAACCGGTGAACCCGCCGCCGATCACGGCGACATCGGCCTGGCCATCCGCCGGGCCTTCGCACGTCGAGATGATCGAAGGCGCGGTATCGAGCCAGTAGGAGTCGAGTTTCATCGGCATTGCTCGCGTGAAGTGGCTTCGATTACAGACCGAGTTGACCGGCGAGATCGCCGATGGTGTCCACTTCGTAATACTCGTAGTACGGCGTGCCCGGCTCGTGGCCGCGCTTCACGAACGCCTTGTGCTTAATGCCCATGTCGTGCGCGGTCATCAGGTCGTAGCGCAGGCTCGACGACACATGCAGCACGTCTTCCGGATTGCAGCTCAATTGATCGAACATGTACTCGAAGCCCTGCATGCGCGGCTTGTACGACTGCGCCTGCTGCGCCGTGAACACGCGATGAAACGGCGCGCCGAGCTTGTCGACGTTGCTCTGAATCTGATCGTCCGATGCGTTCGACAGAATCACGAGCTTGTACTTCTTCGCGAGACGCGAGAGACCTTCCGGCACATCCGGATGCGGGCCCCACGTCGGCACGGCGAGGTAGTATTTTTCGGCTTCGGCTTCGTTGAATTCGACGTTCATGCGCTCGCACGCGCGGCGCACCGAATTGACGATCACGTCGCGATACGGCTTCCACGCGCCGAGCACTTCGTCGCGGCGATAGCCCGCGAAGAACTTGACGAATTGTTCGAGGTCGTCGCCCTGCAGGCGGTCTGCGTACATCTCGCGGGTCATGTCGGCCATGCGGAATTTCGTCAGCGTGCCGTAGCAGTCGAACGTGATGTACTTCGGCTCGAAATCGATCATGATGTCAGTCCTGTCGTGTGTTGGTTGAAACAAGAAACAGCGAAGTGTCGAGAAAATTTAAACAAGGCAAAAATGACTGATGGCGTTGAATGCGTGCCTCGCGACGATACAAGTCATGCGTTTTGAGGCGTCGCCACAGCAGAAAATGCGGCGCACGTTTGGAACGATCGTGCGCTTCAGACTTCCGTATCGATGAGCACGCTCTTGAAGCGCAGATTCGCTTCGTAAGCCTGCCGTCCGAGATCCTTGCCAATGCCAGAGCGCTTGTAGCCGCCCGTCGGAATCACGAAATCGCTGGTACGTCCATAGCGATTCACCCATACCGTGCCCGCTTCGATGCCGCGTACCATGCGCAACGCGCGACCGATGTCCGCGGTATGCACGCCCGCAGCAAGGCCGTAGTCCGGATGCGCTGCGAGTTCCAACGCTTCTTCTTCGGTGTCGAACGACTGCACGGTGAGCACCGGGCCGAAGATTTCATTGCGCACGGCGTCGCTCTCCTGCGTGACGTCGCACAGCAACGTTGGCGAATAGAACGCGCCGGGCGTCGCGGCATCGGCACGCTTTCCGCCGCAACGCAAGGTCGCGCCGTTCGCGATGCTGCGCTGAACGATCGCATCGATGCGCTGCACCTGCGGCTCCGAAATGATCGGCGGCAAGGTCGTGCCCGCAGCCCAGGTCGCGCCCGCTTTCAGTTCGCCGAATGCTTGCGCGATGCGATCCGTCAGTTCTTCGGCGATGCCGCGCTGCACGAGCAGCCTCGATCCCGCGACGCACACTTGCCCCGCATTCCCCGTGATGGCGCCCGCGATGCGACGTGCGACCTCATCGATGCGCGGTGCGTCGGCGAACACGATCTGCGGGCTCTTGCCGCCCAGTTCCAGCGTGACCGGCTTCGTGCCGCTTTGCGCGCATGCGGCCATGATCGCGGCGCCGGTGTGCGTCGATCCGGTGAACGTCACTTTGCCGATGCGGGGATGACGCACGAGCGCATCGCCGGTGGTGCGGCCATCGCCCTGAACGACGTTGAAGATGCCCGGCGGCACGCCCGCTTCGAGCGCGAGCTCGGCGAGACGCAACGCGCTGAACGGCGTCATCTCCGAAGGCTTCAGCACGACCGCGTTGCCCGCCGCGAGCGCGGGCGCGGTCTTCCATATGCCCATCACGAGCGGAAAGTTCCACGGAGCAATCGCGCCGATCACGCCATACGGCTCCGCGATCGTCATGCCGAGATGTCGATGATCCGTTGCCGCAACATCGCCGCCGATCTTGTCGGCAAGCTCCGCATAGAAGCGAATGCTCTCGGCGGTGAACGGCACGTCCCAGTTGTATGCGTCGCGCACCGGGCGCGTCGAGCCGATCGCTTCGAGCGGCGCGAGATTCGCAGCGTCGGCAGCGACGAGATCGGCGAACCTGCGCAGCACGCGTGCGCGCTCGCGTGGCGCGCGGCGGGCCCAGTCGCTCTTTTTGAACGCGCTGTAGGCGTTCTGCACGGCGTAGTCGATCATCGCGTCATCGGCGACGGGCACCGAGGCATACGCGACGCCATCCGACGGACGCGTTACCTCGATACGCGACGCGCCCGCATCGATCAGTTCGCCGCCGATGAAGTGCCCGCTTCTGATGACGATGCTGGCGGGATCGAACCGGTCCATATGCGTGAGTCCTCCTCGGCATGTTGCGTTGACATGACTCCATCGTAGGGCCAGCGCGCCGGCATATTTCGCCGACAAAATTGCCGATTCAGCACAGCGCGCGCGTTCTTGCCGCGATAACCTGCGGTTTTGCGTTGCACCACGCGGCGGAATCTCGCGCCGTGCGGGACAGGAAGATCGTCCTAGCCATGCGCGCTGCGCGGTGTCAAAGTCACGGTAAATGTCTTCAAACTGAGGAGGCCGCGTGCCTGACTCGAACAATAACGAAGTGGTCGAATACCGGGCTTTCACGCTCGACGACCTTCCTGCAGCGCACGCGTTGTCCGCGTCCGTGAAATGGCGGCATCGCGCGGACGATTGGCGTTTCGCGGCGCGTATCGGCAGCGGCTTCGCGGCGGTCGATCAGAACGGTGCGCTCGTCGGTACGGCGCTCGCGTTTCAGTTCGGCGCGGATGCGGCGACGCTCGGCATGTTCATCGTGTCGCCGGAACATCAGCGGCGCGGCATCGGGCGCGGACTGCTCGACCGCCTGCGTGCGAAGCTCGGTCCGCGCATGCTGCTGATCCACGCATCGAACGAAGGCAAACCGCTTTGCGTGGAACGCGGCTTCGAAACCATCGACACCATTCATCAACATCAGGGCGCGGCCTTTCAGCCGCCGCTCGTTTCGCTGCCGCCGGGCGAACGGCTCCGTCCGATCGGCGCGAAGGATACGCCGCGTCTTGCCGCGCTGGCATCGCGCGCAAGCGGGCTGGATCGCACGGAACTCATGCCGCAATTGCTCGATGTCGCGAGCGGCATCGCACTCGATCGCGATGGCGAACTGATCGGCTTCGCGCTCTTCCGACGTTTCGGCGATGGTCACGTGATCGGCCCGGTCGTCGCGCCCGAGTCGGCGGACCAGAGCCGCGCCAAAGCGCTGATCAGCTATTGGCTCGCGCTGAACGCGGGCATGTTCGTGCGCATCGATACGCCCTTGCGTTACGGCCTTTCCTCGTGGCTGGAAGGACTCGGCCTGCCGCTCGTCGATACCATCGAGCAGATGGCGCTCAACGGCAAGCCATCCACCGATGCGACGTTCACGCAATTTGCGCTGACGAGCCAGGCCGTGTGGTAATCGATCGTCACGCCTTCGCGAGCCACGCGAACTCCGCGAACCGATAGCCCATCACGCGTCCTGACGGCGTCCCCTTCAAGCCGCGCAAGTTCGAGCTTTGCGCGTCGATGAAGTTGATGAAGGCCGGAATCACGAGACTGTTCTTCTCGTAGACGATGGTCTGCATGTCGCCGTACATCTGCTTGCGCTTCGCTTCGTCGCGTTCGCGGCGCGCCTGTATCAACAGTTGATCGAACTGCTCGTTCTTCCAGCCGGACTCGTTCCAGTTCGCGTTCGAGCGAAAGAACTGCGTGTACAGCAGATCGAGCGTCGGGCGCGGCAGGATCGAGCCGTAGGTCATCGGATACTTCATCCAGTAGGTCGTCCAGTAACCATCGGCGGGCACGCGGCGCACGTTGATGTCGACGCCCGCCTGTTTCGCCGCCTGCTGGATCAGCATCGCGGAATCGAGCGCGGTCTCGACAGATGGCGGCGCGATGATCTCCGCACGCGCGCCCGGCGTGCCGGCCTTCTTGAAGTGGAACTGCGCCTTGTCCGGATCGAACGTGCGCTGAGGCAATCCCTTCATGAAGTATGGATGCCACTCGGGCACCGGATGATCGTTCGCGAGCGTGCCGTGTCCGCGCAACATCACGTTCACGATGCGCTGGCGATCATGCAGATACTTGATGCCTTCGTTGAAGTCCGCGCTCTTCGTCGGCAGCATGTCCTGCCGCAGCGCGAGATCGGAATAGAGTTGCGACGGACTTTCGAGCACGGTCACCTTGCCGGTCTGCTTCACGCGGTCGACGTCGCGCGCGGGCAGTGGCGAGATAAGCTGCACATCGCCCGCGAGCAGCGCATTGGTGCGCGCTGCATCATCGCCGATGCCGATGATCTCCACCTCATCCAGATACGGACGCCCCGGCTTCCAGAAGTTCGCATTGCGCGCGCCGATGCAGCGTTGCGCCGGCGTGAACTCTTTGCATGTGAACGGTCCCGTGCCGTTGCCCTTCGAAAAATCGGTCGTGTTCGCGGCGACAATCACGAGATGCGGAATCGCGAGCAGCGCGGGAAGATCGACGTTCGGCTCGGTCAGCGTGATCTCGACTTTCAACGGTCCCGCCGCCTTCACCGAGCTGATGCCATCCGCTATCGATTTCGCTTTCGAGCCGGTCGCCGGGTCCTTGTGGCGCATCAACGAGAACACGACATCGTCGGATGTCAGCGGCTTGCCGTCGTGGAAATGCACGTTGGGCCGCAGTGTGACGGTCCATGTCGTGAAGTCGTCGGATTCGAGCTTCTCCGCGAGCGCGTTCTGCGTCTTGAAGTCGGCGTCCAGTTCGGTGAGGCCGCTATAGAACATGTACGCGCGAGCGTAATCGCCGGTATGCGTTCCCTTCGCGGGATCGAGCGAGTCCATCAGCGACTGATTCGCGAGCGCCACGCGGATGCGTCCGCCGCGTTGCGGCGCGGGCTCGTTCGCGGCGAATGCAAGCGACGATGCGCCCGGCAAGATCAGCGTCGCCGCACCCGCCGCGGCAAGCGTTTTGATCGCCTTGCGGCGGCTCGGATCGGCAACTACGAAGTCCTTCGGCAATGTCATGTGAGCCTCGCTCGTTCATTGTCGTTTCAACGGATGAGATGCAACCTGCCTTCACAGCGCCATGCAAAGCCGATAGGCGTCATAGATGGCCGTATGGATATCGCGCGACGCGCTGGCATCACCGATGCGGTACAAGTGGAACTGTCCTTCCTCGCGTTCCTTCGCTTCGGGTTGCGGCTTGCCTGTCGCGAATGCTTCGAGATCGGTGTAGCCGTCATTGGCCGAATACATGCGCGCCGCTTCGAAGAGATCCTCGACCGCGAGCATGCCGCGCTCGACCACGACATGATCCGCTTCCATCTCGACGAGCTCGTTCGTCAGATGATGACGGAACACGGCGCGGCGCTTGCCGCCATCGGTCGCGCTCACTTCGATCAATTCGATGTTCGTGCGGACCGGCACATCCCAGCGCGCGATATTGCGCATCCAGACCTGATCGTCGCCGCGTCCGCCGGTTTCCTGCGCGGGCACGCTGTCGATGAGCGCGAGCGATACAGCAAGGCCCGCATCGACATAACGCTCGGCGCAGAGATACGCGTTATGCCGGCCCGTGCCGTCGTAGACGAGCACGCTGCCTTCGCGCGGCGGCGTTTCGGTGAGCGCATCGAAGACGGACTTGCAGAGCTCGCCGCCCGGCAACGCATCGAGATTCGGCAGGCCGCCCGTCGCGACGATGACCACATCCGCGCCATGATCGAGCACGTCGCTCAACTCGGCGTAGTGGTTGTAGCGCACATCGACAGCGAGCTTGTCGAGTTGCGCCACGCGCCAGTCGACGATGCCGATAAGATCGCGCCGCCAGCTTCCCGTCGCCGCGAGCAACATCTGTCCGCCCGCCTCCGAGTTCGCCTCGAGCACGGTGACGTCATGGCCGCGCGTCGCGCAGATGCGCGCGGCTTCGAGGCCCGCAGGTCCCGCGCCGACGACGAGCACGCGCTTCTTCTGCGCGGCCTCCGGTATGTCATGCGTGAGATACGTCTCGCGCGATGTCGCCGGGTTATGAATGCACGTCGCGCGAAAGTTGCGGCAGAACGATGCGCCGACGCACGGCCTCGCTTCATCCTCCTTGCCTGCTTCGACGAGCTTCACGAGATGCGGCTCCGCGATATGCGCGCGCGTCATGCCGACCATGTCGAGCAGACCTTCGCGTATCGCATAACGCGCCGTGGCGAGATCGGCGATCTTCGCTGCGTGGAAGACGGGCAGATCGACCGCGCGCTTGAACGCGGCCGCTTTGGGCAGCCACGGTGCAGACGGCACGAACATGCCCGGCATCGAGTTGACCGCGAGCGACATCTTCGTGTCCATGCGCCCGAACGTGACGTTGAAGAAATCGAACAGACCCGTGCTCTGCAGGATGCGCGACATCTCCAGCCCTTCCTCGAAGCTGCATCCGTCTTCGAGCGCGAAGCGAAAGCCGACGATGAAATCGTCGCCCACCTGCTTGCGTATTTCTTCGTGAACCTCGATTGCGAAGCGCACGCGATTCGCCGTCGAACCGCCGTATTTATCGGTGCGCAGGTTCACGGTCGGGTCCATGAACTGGCCGATGAGATGCCCGCCCGCATGCGTTTCGATGCCGTCCAGACCGCCATCGCGGCAGCGCTTCGCCGCAAGGCCGAAGTCGCGGATCACGCGTTTGATGTCGGCATCGTGGATAGCCTGCGGCATCGCCCGATGCAGCGTTTCGCGCACGGCCGATGGCGCGATCATCGGCAGCCACGGTTCCGTGTATGCATCGCCGCGCCGCCCGAGATGTGTGATCTGGCACATGAGCGCTGCGCCGTGCGTATGGACGCGATCGGAAAAGCGCCGCAGATGCGGCACCACGGCATCGGTCGAGACGTTGATCTGCTGGAACGTATTGGGACTGTCGAGACTGACGTTCGACGAGCCGCCGAACATCGTCAGCGCGATACCCCCTTTCGCCTTTTCCTCGTGATACCGTTGATAAACCTCCTGAGGGAATTCATCACGCGTGAGACGGCTCGCGTGACTCGTGCTCATCACACGGTTTCTGAGTACGAGATGCCTGAGGGCAAAGGGCTGAAGCAACGGGTCCGACGAAGCAGTGGTCATGGCCTGCGAGAAGAAGTAAGCGTCGGACTCAAGGTAAGGAGGTCAATATGCGCCGTCAAATTACAAATGGATGCACGCCCCTTAACATGGTGTTGTATGAGTCTGCGACTTCCGTCCCTTCAGGCACTGCTCGTCTTCGAAACATCCGCGCGGCTCTTGAGCTTCACCAAGGCGGCCGGCGAACTCAACGTGACGCCCGTCGCCGTGAGCCGCATGGTGGCGCGTCTCGAAGACGCGCTCGGCTTCAGGCTCTTCGATCGCACGAAGCTAGGGCTTACCCTGACCGATCGCGGCGCAACATTGCAGCGCGCCGTTGCATCGGGTTTCGGGCAGATCGGCGATACCATCGATGAACTCAAGCGCGATCATGCGCAAGGCGAGATCGTCACGCTGTCGCTCGCGAGCGGCTTCGCCGCGTTGTGGCTCTTGCCGCGTTATGCGGGGTTTCGCCGCGCGTTTCCTTCCATCAATCTGCGCTTGCAAGTGATGGCCGGGCGGCTCTACGGACCGCTCGAAGATGCGGACCTCGGCATCCGGCTGCATGGTCCGGGTTCGGAGAAGGAACCGCTTCTTCTTTGTCCGGAGATCATCGTTCCTGTCTGTAGTCCGAACTATCTCGCCGAATTCGGCCCGCTCGATACGCCGGCGAGCATCGAAGGTCACGCCTATATTCATCTCGACGTGACCACGCTTTCCTGGGCGGATTTTCATCGTGCGACGGGGCTGTCCGACAAGGGCATCGGCGAAGCGGTGCATCACACCGATCCCGGACTCGCCGTGCAATGCGCGATGCTCGGACAAGGCGTCGTGCTCGGCTGGCTGCTCGCGATCGCGGCGCCGTTGAACGAGGGCAAGGTCATTCCCGCGTGGGACCGATACATCGAAACGGGCTGCAATTACGTGCTCGAACATCGCTCGTCGAATCCGTCGGAGAGTACGCGCGCGGTGGCGCAATGGCTCATCGACGAGATGAGGAAGGAACTCGAGGATGCTCGTCGCGTGCTCGCGCCGCTGAAAGCGGTGCCCAAGCACCGCGCCGATCACGCAAGCATGGTTCGATCACCTTCCTGAGGGCGCGGACACCGAACGCTCGCGCTGCCAGCAGCGCAGGCCGAAAAACGGCACGACGCCATAAGCGTGATCGAGCATGTCCGATAGCAACGCCTCGTAGCGCTCCCAGCGAATCTCGTCGATGAACACGCAGATCTCCAGTGCCACGACCGCCGTCGTGGACTGGACGTGGCGAATCACGAGCGGCATGTCGCGACGCACGGCCGGGTGCGCGCGCAAATATCCGCTGAGATAGTGCCGATACAAACCGAGGTTCGTGCGGCGCTCGCCTTCGACGGTCACGAGCGGCTGTTCTATCGCTGCGTGCAATTGCGCGAGCAACGCGTCGTCGGGATAGCGGATCGTGTCCACGTCGAAGTGAATCGCATGCCGCAAGCGTCGCGCGCCCGACGCGACCATGCCGCGCCAGTTCTTCACGCTGTTCGTCAGCAGCAGTTGGCTCGGCAACATGACGACGGTGTTGTCGAAGTTGCGCACCTTGATCGTGTTCAAGGCAATATCGATGACGATGCCATCGGCGACATATCCGGGCACTTCGATCCAGTCGCCCACGCGCAGCATGTCGTACGCGGCGAGCTGGATGCTGGCGACGAAGCCGAGCAGCGAGTCGCGAAAAATGATGATGAGCAGCGCCGTGATCGCGGAGAGACCGGTGAGCAGATAAACGGGCGAACGCTCGAGCAGCAGCGAAACGACCGCGATCAGCGCGACGAGATACACGACGATCGTGGCGATCTGCAGAAAGCTCTTGATGGGCCGCTCGCTCGCCGAAGGAAAGTGGCTATAGCGCTCGTCGATGCTGTCGCGCAATGCAAGCGCCGCGCGCACCATCGTGTAGACCATGTAGCAGGCCGCGAGTATGGCGAGCGGCTTGCCGAGCGCCGGGATCACCGGAAACGTGAGCCCCGTGAGCAACGGCGCCGCGGCATAGACGATAGCGGCAGGCACGAGCGGCGCAAGCCGATGAAACACGCGATGTCGCTCCGCCGCGATCAGCCACTTGCGCCCTTCCTTGCGTGCGAGCCGGTTGACGATCACGAGCATGATCCAGCGCGTCAGGTAGTAGCAGATGACGCTCGCGAGGAAAATCGCCAGCAGCATGGCGATCACGAGAAGCGTCGCGATGAGCCAGCTATCGGTGGCGACGTTGACCTGCCAGTCGGGTCCCACTTCGAAACGCAAGCTGTTGCCGAACATGGACGCTCCCGTATGGGCGAACCGATGTGATTATTCAGGCGAATCGGACGAGACCGTTGCTTTGCCGAATATTGTAGTAGCGTCGCGACGATGCACGCGATGATCGAAGCCCTTCGCATTTCCCGATTTTCCCGCTACAATTCGGTCCCCTTGCCCAGGTGGCGGAATTGGTAGACGCACTATCTTGAGGGGGTAGCGCCGCGAGGCGTTCGGGTTCGAGTCCCGACCTGGGCACCAGTTGCATCCGCAACGACTTCTGTTTTCTTCTCTCTGCGCGTCGAACGCAGCTTGTGCGTTTCCGGCGGCACAGTCAGGCCCGCGACGGCCGCTCCCGACTGAATCAAGAATTCCCTGAACGCATTGGCGACCTGAGGCAGGCGTCGCTCCGACATATGCACGACATGCCAAGCGCGCTCGATCGGCGTCGAAGGCACGGGAAGCGTCGCGAGCAAGCCCGCCTGCATTTCGAGCGCGCACGCGTGCAGCGAAAGAAACGCCACGCCGAGTCCCGCTTCGACGAGCTGCTTGATCGCTTCATTGCTCGATAACTCGGACGCGGCATGCAGCTTCAGACCCGCTTCCTTGAACAGCCCTTCGATCGCGACGCGCGTGCCCGAGCCGCGCTCTCTGACGAGCAGATTCGCCGATTCGAGATCGGTCAGACGCAGGCGCTTCGCGCGCATCAGCGGATGCGAAGGCGCGGCGACGAACGCCATCGGATGCTTCGCGAATGCGGCGGCGCTCGTGCGCAGTTCGCGCGGCTGCCGTCCCATGATCGCGAGATCGATTTCATTCGTCGCGAGCATGCGGACGATGTCATCGCGATTGCCGATGCGAAACTGCAGCTTCACGCCGGGCCGCTCCTTCGTGAAGCGCACGAGCAGCGGCGGCACGAGATATTCCGCCGTCGTGATCGCACCGATGCGCAACGTGCCGCCCAGTTCGCCGCGCAACGCCGCCACTTCTTCGCCCGCTTCGTTCCAAAGGCTCAGGATTTCGTTCGCGTAACGCGCCATTACTTCGCCCGCAGCCGTGAGCTGCACTTCGCGGCCGACGCGGCGCAAAAGCGGCGTGCCCGCGGCTTCGCCGAGCAACGAGATTTGCAACGAGACCGCCGGCTGCGTGAGATGCAGTTCATCGGCGGCGCCCGAGATGCTGCCCACGCGCGCGACGGTCTGCAGCGTGCGCAACTGACGGAAGGTCGTGGTCTTTAACATTAGTGAAAACTTATGAGTCGGCGATAAATACTAAATAGCGCATATGTTTTCGGGACCTTATATTTTTCCCAACGAGGTCGTCAAGCATCCACACAGCACTTCCGGGAGAGCCATGATGTTGAATCCTTACGCGCAACGGCAGGTCGATTCGCCTCATCGCATCGTGATCGTCGGCGGCGGCGCCGCGGGGCTGGAACTCGCGACGCGTCTGGGCAATAGCGTCGGCAAGCGGCGGCGCGCCGAGGTGATCCTCATCGACCGCTTTCCGACGCACTTCTGGAAGCCGCTTCTGCATGAAGTCGCGTCGGGACAGATCGATGCATCGAGTCATCAGATCGATTACGCCGCGCACGCGAAGTGGAATCACTTTCGCTTCGAGCAGGGCGCGCTCGCGAACATCGATCGTGGACGCCGCGAGATCGTCATCGACGAGACGACCGATATCGACGGACGTCCGCTCCTGCCGAAGCGAACGCTCGCCTTCGATTCGCTCGTGCTCGCGCTCGGCAGCGTGACTAACTTCTTCTCAATTCCCGGCGCGGCGCAGCATGCGCTGACGCTCGAAACGGTGGAGCAGGCGGAAACGTTCCGGCGGCGCCTGTTGTCGAGCCTTCTGCGTTCGAGTCATGCGCGGCAGGCGACGCCCGGCGCGGCGCGCACGCCGGTTTCGGTGACGGTGATCGGCGGCGGCGCGACGGGCGTCGAACTGGCCGCCGCGCTGCGCGGATCGGCGGAAATGCTGCGCGAGTATCACCTCGCGTCGATCGACCCGGCCAGCGACATCCGCATTCGTCTGCTGGAAGGCGCGCCGCGCGTGCTGCCCGCGCTGCCCGAACGCATTTCGACGCGCGCTCAGGACGTGCTCGCCAAGCTCGGCGTGGAAGTGCGGCTGGGTTGCCGCGTGCGTTCGGTGGACGAGCACGCCGTATCGACCGCGGATGGCGAAACGCTCACAAGCGACATCACGATCTGGGCCGCGGGCGTGGAAGGCGCGCCGGTGTTGCGCACGCTGGAAGGATTGCCGCTGAACCGGCTGGGACAGGTGATCGTCGATGCAACCTTGCAGGTCGAACCCGGCTCAGGCATCTACGCGATGGGCGACTGCGCCGCGTGCGCCGCAGCGAAAGGCGACGCGCTCGTGCCGCCGCGCGCGCAGGCCGCGTTTCAGCAGGCCGTCTATCTCGCCGATGCCCTCGCGCGCCGCCTCGACGAACGCGCCGTGCCGCTCTTCGCGTACCGCGATCAGGGCACGCTCGTCTCCTTCGGACGCGCAGGCGCGGCGGGCGCGCTGATGAGCGAGTTGCTGCGCCGGCCGCTGTTCATCGACGGATGGTTCGCGGCGTCGTGCTACCGGCATCTGTATCGCCGGCACATCATGGGGCTGACGGGCGTCAAGCGGGCGCTGATGTACGCCGCGAGCCAATGGCTGCGCGAGCGCGTGCGGCCTACCGTGAAGCTGAACTGACGCCGTTTCAGCGCATTGCGACAGCCGTGCCGGACTCGGCGCGGCCCGACACGAGGCATTGGGACCGGAACGCGTCGCGCTGGCTGCTCGCGGCGGCGTGGCTGAAGCCCTTGCTCAGGGCGTCGAATTCGATCTGCGCCGCGCTCTGCGCGCACGACGACGCGGCCAGGTCGCGTCCCTGCGCGTGGAGCATGGCGCGATCGGCGACGAGATACGCGACGAGCGCAAAGACGACGGCCTTGAATGTTTTCTTCATGCTTGTCTCCTTCCTTGCGTTCTAGGCTAAGGGCCACGCGGCTTCCGGCAAATCAGGGCAAGCCCGAAGCGAACGAACGATTCATTCACGTCGACGTGCCGCCGAGCCGGAATCGGTAAAAAAGTCAAGGTCGTTCGGCGCAATGAATTTGATACGCCGCAATGCACAAAAAACTATTCTTTTGAGTTATCCTCGTTAACCCTTAGGAATACGCCTAAGTCATTCGGGCTGCGCGCCGGATTCAAGCCTCCGCGCACTCGTCCTGCCTTACATTCCACTGTCAGCGCCTTCCCAGCGAGCACGTTTCTTCGCGTGCTGGCCGTGCTTTGCGCCCGATTTCGACCGAGCTATGCATCTGCCGTCAGTTCTCAGTTTTCTTATCTGGATTCCAGTGGTGTCGGGCATCTTCGTGCTGACGTTCAGCGCATCCGCGACGCTCTCGCGCGCCGTCGCCCTGTTCGGCGCGATTCTCAGCCTTTTGCCCGTCGTGCCGCTGCTCTCCCGCTTCGACGCGTCGTCCAGCGCGATGCAGTTCGTCGAGCGCGTCGAGTGGCTGCCGCAGTTCGGCATTTCGTACCATCTGGGCGTCGACGGCATTTCGCTGTGGTTCACGGTGCTGACGGCCGTCACCACGCTCATCATCTTCGTCGCGTCGTGGCGCTCCGTCACGAAGCAGGTCGCGCAATACTACGGCGCGTTCCTCGTGCTGTCGGGCTGCATGCAGGGCGTGTTCGCGTCGCTGGATGGCATGCTGTTCTTCGTGTTCTTCGAGGCTTCGCTGATTCCGCTGTATCTGCTGATCGGCACGTGGGGCGGCGAGCGGCGCGTGTACGCGGCGATTCGCTTCTTCTTTTTCTCGCTGCTCGGCTCGCTTGCAATGCTGGCCGCGCTCGTTTATCTGTGGACGCAGGCGCATACCTTCGATATCGACGCATGGCGCAACCTGAAGCTCGGCTTCACGCCGCAGATCGTCGTCTTCGTCTGCTTCCTCGCGGCCTTTTCGGTCAAGGTGCCGATGTGGCCGGTCCACACCTGGCTGCCCGACGTGAACTCGGAAGGTCCGACGGGCGCGGCGGTGCTGCTCGGCATGCTGAAGATCGGCGGCTACGGCATGTTGCGCTACGTGTTGCCGATCGTGCCCGACGCATCGCACTTCTTCGCCCCGGCGATGATCGCGCTGTCGCTCGTCGCGGTGATCTACGGCAGCCTCGTCGCGCTCGCGCAGACGGACATGCGCAAGCTGCTTGCCTACTCGGCAGTCGCGCACATGGGTCTCGTGACGCTCGGCCTCTTCACCTTCGACCGCCTCGGCACCGAAGGCGCGGTCGTGCAGATGCTGTCGTACGGCATCGTGTCCGGCGCGATGCTGCTGTGCACCGGCGTGCTCGTCGAGCGCACGAAAAATGGCTCGATCGATGCCTACGGCGGCGTCGCCAACACGATGCCCCGCTTCGCGGTCTGCGCGATGCTGTTCGCGATGGCCAATGTCGGCCTGCCGGGCACCTCGGGTTTCGTCGGCGAGTTTCTAGTGTTGATGGGCGCGATCCGCCTGAACTTCTGGATCGGCGCGGCTGCGGCCACGTCGCTGATCCTGAGCGCGGCCTATACGCTGTGGATGGTCAAGCGTGTGATTTTCGGCGCGGTGAAGAACGAGCGCGTCGCCGGTCTGCGCGATCTCGGCAAGCGCGAACTCGTGCTGTTCGGCGCGATGGCCGTGCTGGTGCTGGGTATCGGCGTGCATCCGAAGACCTTCACGGACGCGATGGGCCCGTCCGTCGAAAGACTGCTCGCGGCGGCGCAAAGCTCGACGCTGCCCGACGACGGCAGCGCGCCGTCCTACAACGCGCGCCGCGAAGCGGTTTCGGAGCGCACGCCGGGCTGAGTTCCGGCAAAGATGGAACTACGCCGCTAACATTTCGAGTGTTCGCGGACACACGCCGCGGCGCCGCTCTATACTGAGCGGCGCCGCGTTCGTTTTTGCATCGCCTGATCCATCCGAAATTCGCCATTGCATTCGTTCGATATGCAGTCAATGGAGGCCTGGACATGAAGAAGAACTCCGCAGCCATCTGGATTCTCGGCGCGATGGTCATCGGCATAGTGGTTGGCTACATGATCTTCACGAGCTTTCCCGACAAGAAGACCGCCACGGAGATCGCCGGCTACATCTCCCTCGTGTCCGACGTGTTCCTGCGCCTCATCAAGATGCTGATCGGGCCGCTCGTGTTCTCCACACTGGTCGTCGGCATCGCGCACATGGGCGACGCCGCCTCGGTCGGACGCGTGTTCGCCAAGGCGCTCGGCTGGTTCCTCACCGCGTCGCTCATTTCGCTGCTGCTCGGCCTCGTGATGTCGAACTTGCTCAAGCCCGGCGATAACCTCGGCTTGCCGCTTCCCGACATCGGCGCATCAGCGAATCTCGCCACATCGAAGTTCACGCTGAAAGACTTCGTCAGTCACATGGTGCCGCGCTCGTTTGCCGAAGCGATGACCAACAACGAGATCCTGCAAATCGTCGTGTTCTCGATGTTCTTCGGCGTCGCGCTCGCCGCGCTCGGCGAACGCGGCAAGATCCTGCTCGCCGCGATCGATCAGCTATCGCACGTCATGCTCAAGATCACCGGCTACGTGATGAAGCTCGCGCCGCTCGCCGTGCTCGCCGCGATGGCCGCGACCGTCGCGGTCAACGGGCTGACGATCCTTCTGAAGTTCGCGGTCTTCATGGCCGACTTTTATATCAGCCTCTTTCTGCTGTGGGGCCTGCTCGTGCTCGCGGGCTTCCTGTTTCTGCGGCGGCGCGTGTTCAAGCTGCTGTCGCTCATCAAGGAAGCGTTCATGCTTTCGTTCGCGACCGCGAGCTCGGAGGCCGCGTATCCGAAGATCCTCGACGCGCTCGATCGTTTCGGCGTGAAGCGCAAGATCTCCAGCTTCGTGATGCCGATGGGCTACTCCTTCAACCTCGACGGCTCGATGATGTATTGCACGTTCGCGACGCTCTTCATCGCGCAGGCGTACGGCATTCATCTGCCGATCAGCACGCAGATCACGATGCTGCTGATCCTCATGCTGACATCGAAAGGCATGGCCGGCGTGCCGCGCGCGTCGCTGGTCGTGATCGCGGCCACGCTTAATCACTTCAACATTCCCGAGGCGGGACTGCTGCTGATTCTCGGCGTCGATACCTTCCTCGACATGGGGCGCTCGGCGACCAACGCCGTCGGCAATTCGATCGCGAGCGCGGTCGTCGCGAAGTGGGAAGGCGAGCTGCTGACGGAATCGGAGGCGGCGAAGAACGCGGCGCGCATCGAGGCCGAACAGGACGCGTCGCTCGCGCATCCCGCGCAGGTCTGACGGAGGCGAGCCATGAAGACGCAGCGCTTCTGGTCGGCGCTGGCTGCGGCCAGCCTGATCGCGATCGCTCCGAACGCGCGCGCGGCCGACGACGTGCAGACACCGCCGCCCGACAACGACGCCTACGCGCCCGCGACGCTGACCGGCACGCTCGCCAAGGCGCGCGACACGGGCACGATCGCGATCGGCTATCGCGATGCCTCAGTGCCGTTCTCGTATCTGAACGCGCGCAAGGAGCCGATCGGCTATTCGATCGAACTCTGCAAGTCGATCGTCGCCGCGATCGGCAATGCGGTGCACAAGAACCTGAACATCCGGTGGGTGCCCGTGACGCCGGAGAATCGCATCGAAGCGGTCGTCGATGGCCGTGTCGATCTCGAATGCGGCTCGACCACGAGCAACGTCGAGCGGCAGAAACGCGTGGCCTTTTCGCCGATCTTCTTCGTGGCCGGCACCAAGGTGATGGTCAGGAAAGGTTCGCCGATCCGCTCGTTTCGCGATCTCGCGGGCAAGAAGGTCGCAGTGACGGCAGGCACGACGAACGAGAAGGCGCTGCGCGATCTCGACCGGAAGTTCGCGCTCGGCCTGCAGTTGCAGATCGTGCCGGATCACGCGGAAGGCTTCGCGCGCGTCGCGAACGGCGAGGCCGATGCCTTCGCCACCGACGACGTGCTGCTCTACGGCCTCATCGCGGAGAACGCGGCGAAGGGCGGCGCGTATCAGGTGATCGGCGATTATCTGTCGTATGACCCGTACGGCATCATGTATCGCAGGGACGATCCCCAGCTTGCGCAAGTCGTGAAGGATACGTTCCAGAACCTCGCCGCCGATGGCGAAATCGAGCGTCAATACAAGCGCTGGTTCCTGCAACGTCTGCCGTCGGGAAAAAGCCTCGACATGCCGATGAGCGCGCAACTCGAAAGCATCATCGAGTCGATGGCGGGCGGCGAGGCGCAGTAGCGCGCGGGCGTCCTTACTCGTCGACGAGCTGGCGCACGCGCGCGGCCAGCGTTTCGATCGCGAACGGCTTGGTCAGCACTTGCATGCCGGGCTCCAGGCGTCCATTGCCGATCACCGAATTCTCCGCATAGCCGGTGATGAAGAGCACTTTCAGATCGGGACGCGCCTCGCGCGCCGCATCGGCCATCTGGCGTCCGTTCATGCCGCCGGGCAAGCCGACATCGCTGATGAGCAGATCGATCCGCACATTCGACTGCAACAGCTTGAGGCCCGCGATGCTGTCGGCGGCTTCGATCACCGCGTAGCCGGCCTCTTCCAGCACATCGACGATAAGCATGCGAACGCTCGGTTCATCGTCGACGACGAGCACGGTTTCTCCCGACTCCGCGCCGGAGATCGGCGATGCGGATTGATCGGCGGCATCGTCATCGACACCGCCATAGAAGCGCGGCAGATAGATGCAGACCGTCGTGCCCTGCCCGACTTCGGAATAGATCCGAACCTGGCCGCCCGATTGCTTCGCGAAGCCGTAGATCATCGATAGACCGAGGCCCGTGCCCATGCCGATCGGCTTGGTCGTGAAGAACGGATCGAACGCATTCGCGATGACATCGGGCGTCATGCCGGTGCCGGTATCCGTCACGCACAGCGACAGGAACTGGCCTTCGGGCATGTCGTGGCTTTGGGCCGCGCGGTGGTCGATCCACTTGTTGGCCGTTTCGATGGTGATGCGCCCGCCATCGGGCATCGCGTCTCGTGCATTGATGCACAGGTTGAGCAGCGCGTTTTCCAGTTGTCCCGAATCGACGAGCGCGGGCCACAGGCCCGTCGCGCCGACAGACTCCACCTTGATGCCCGGGCCGACCGTGCGCTGGATCAGTTCGGTCATGCCGTTGACGAGCGCGTTGACGTCCGTGGGACGCGGATCGAGCGTTTGCCGCCGCGAAAACGCCAGCAGCCGATGCGTCAGCGCCGCCGCGCGCCGCACTGCGCCTTGCGCCGCGACGACGTATTTGTCGACCTCCGCGATCCGTCCTTGGCTCAGCCGAATGCCGAGCAACTGCAGCGAGCCCGACACGCCCGCCAGCAGATTGTTGAAGTCGTGCGCGAGGCCGCCCGTCAACTGACCGACCGCTTCCATCTTCTGCGCCTGACGGAGTTGTTCTTCCGCGCGCATCAATTCCGCCGTGCGCTCGGCGACGCGCTGCTCCAGCGTTTCGTTGAACGCGCGCAGCGACGCGATCGCGCGATCGCGTTCTTCCTCCGCATTCTTGCGCGCGGAGATGTCGCGAAAGAGGATCGACACTTGCCGCAGGCTGGGCGGTTCGACGCGCGACGCCGACACCTCGATATGCCGCCCCGCCGACAGAAAGTAGCGCTCGAAACGCGCGGTCGCGCCGGTGCGCAGAACGTCGCCGTAGATTTCGACCCAGCCGTCGGCATCGGTCGGATCGATCTCGCGCAAGGTCTTGCCGACGATGTCGCGAATGCCCGAGTGCCGCTCGTATCCCGGATTGGCCTCGACGTGCAGATAATCGCTGAGCGGTCCGTGCGGGCCATCGATGAATTCGATGATGCAAAAGCCGTCATCGATCGCGTTGAAGAGCGTGTGGTAGCGCGCCAGCGTGGCGAGGCGGCGGGCTTCGGGATCGGGCGTTTGGGTCATCGGAAGGGTTCGGGTCGGTCGCGTCGTGGGCGGGCGGCCCGCGCGGCGTCGAGAGCTTACGGCAAAACAAGCATTTTGCGTGCACGCACATGCCCGGCCGTTGCGCGACGAACTTTCGTCCACCGTCTCAGACGAAACTTGCCTGCATGATGCGGTTGCGCCCGCGCGCTTTCGCATCGTAGAGCGCCTCGTCGGCCGCGCGAATGAGCGCGCTTACGTCGTCGTCGCGTTCCGGCCGCCAGCTCGCGAGACCGATGCTCGCCGTGACGCGGCCGAACTCGCTGCCCGCGTGCTCGATCGACAGATCGCTGATGGCCGCGCGAATCTTCTCGGCGATTTTCGCGGCGCCGTCGGCGGGCGTGTCGGGCAATACGACGACGAACTCCTCGCCGCCGTAGCGCGCGGCGGTATCGACGGGCCGCCGTATGTTGTCGCCGATGCAGCGTGCGACGGCCGCGAGCGCGTCGTCGCCGGCCTGATGGCCGTAGGCATCGTTGAAGGCCTTGAAGCGGTCGATATCGACGAACAGCAGCGAAAAGAGACTGCGCGTGCGGCGCGCCCTGCGCCATTCCTGATCGAGAATCTCGCCCAGCGTGCGGCGATTGTGCAGCCCGGTGAGTCCATCGGTGCGCGCGAGCAACTGTAGCTCCGACTCCGCGCGCATGCGCCGCCTGAATTGCGCGGCGAGCACGAACGACAACGCGATGAATCCGATAGCGAGCACGCCCATCGACGAGCCGATGATGATCGCGCGCCGCCGCCATGCCGCGTAGATGTCCTCTTCTCCTTCGGCCACCATGATGATGAGCGGCAGATTCGGGAAGTTCCGGAAGTAGTAGAGGCGGCGCCTCCCGTCGATCGACGATGTTTCGCTGAAGCTGCCCTGCTCCGCCGCCCGAAATTTCTTGAAGGTATCGGCCTGGCTGATGTCGCGGCCGATCACGCGCGGATCGAACGGCTGACGCATGATCATCAGGCCGTCGTGATTGATGAGCGACACCGCGCCGTGCGGCCCGAGCGAAAGCCCCGCGAAAAGATTGCGGAAGTATTCGAGGTTGATGGCGAGCATCGCGACGCCCGCGAAGGACCCGTCGGGACGCGAGAGTCTGCGGCTCAACGCGATGCTGGGCGCGCCGCCGCGCAATCGCGACGCATACGGGCCGCTGATGTAAAGCCCGGCGTCTGGCCGGTCGCGTTGGACCGTGAAATAGCCGCGATCCGCGAAATCGCCCGGCCGGGGCACGAGGCTGCCCGAATCGATGATGATCTTGCCGTTCTCGTCGAGCACGAGGATCGACCCGAGATCGCGCGCTGTGGCCGCCCGGTCGAACAGCACGTCGTTGCGCAGGCGGGGCGGAAGGCTCATTACGTCGTCGCGTTCGACGCCTTCGACGACCGCTTGCAGCGACAGTTCGTAGAGTTCGAAATTGCGCTCGATGTCGCGCTCGGCGAGCAACGCGAGATTGCGGGACGTGTCGCGCGCGCGATCGAGCGCATCGACCCGGCCCTGATACAGGACCAGCGCGCAAAGCGCCACCATGAGAAGCGCGATGAGCGTGCCGCACAGCACGATGACGTTCGGCGTCGAGCTTCGCGCGCGTGCCGGGGCGGGTGCGTTGAGACTCGGGTTGTAGATATTTTCGGTTGCCACTATCTGGAGGTCCGGGAACCTGGCTCGCGAGTTTATCTGTTGCTCTGCATGGTCCTTGGGTTGCGAGCTAGGGCGTCATTGTCTCCTATTTGTATGATCCCGGCTTGAAGTAGTGAAGCTTCAGCGAAGCGCCCCCCGCCCCAGTGCGATATACCGCGCGAGATGATGATCCTCATCGCCCAATTGATGATCGATCATCACGAGCCGCTTCGCGTAATGAGCAAGCGGCAGCTCCCACGTCATGCCGATGCCGCCATGCATCTGAATGGACTCTTCCGCGACGAGCGTGCCGATGCGCCCGACCGAATGCTTCGCCGCCGACAACGCTCGCTCGCGCGCAACACCCGATGCGCCGACCGCCGCCGCCGCATTGATCGCAGCGGAACGCGCCTGCTCGATCTCGAGCAGCACATCGGCCATGCGATGCTGCAACGCCTGAAACGCGCCGATCGGCACGCCGAACTGCTTACGCGTGCGCAAATATTCGAGCGTGTGCTCCTTCGCGACATCCATCGCGCCGACCGCTTCCGACACAAGCGCGACGAGACCATATCCGATCGCATGCGTGAGCGTCGCGTAGGCATCGCCTTCATTGCCGACGAGCGCATTGGCATCGAGCGTCACGTTTTCGAGCGATACTTCCGCCACGCGTCCGCCATCGATCTTGCGATAGCCGCGCATCTTCACGCCCTGCACATCGCGCGGCACGATAAAGAGCGAAATGCCCGCTTCGTCGTACTCGTTGCCCGACGTGCGCGCCGACACGAGCAGCACGTCCGCATGTTCGCCCTGCTGCACGACGCCCTTCGCGCCGTTGAGCATCCATCCATCGCCATGCCGGGTCGCGCGCGTGTTCACGCGTGCAAGCTCGTAGTGCGAGCCGGGTTCGTCATGCGCGAATGCTGCGATCGCCGTCCCGTCGATCATGCTCGCAACGATCTCGCGCTGCCGCTCATCGCCCGCGAAAGCAAGTGCGCGCCCGACGATCAACGTATCGAGAAACGGTTCGACGACGAGCCCGCGACCGAGCGCTTCGAACACGACGGACACATCGAACCCGTCGCCACCGAAGCCGCCGATCGATTCATCGAAGAACGCGCCGACGATGCCAAGCTCGCAAAACCGTCGCCACATATCGCGGCTGAAGCCCTCTTGCGAACGCGCGATCCTGTCGCGCACATCGAAGCCATATTGCTCGGCGATGAAGCGGTTCAGCGAATCCGCGAGCATCCGCCGGTCTTCCGTGTGCTGGAAATTCATCGTGCGCGTCCTTTAAAGACCGAGGATCATCTTCGAGATGATGTTCTTCTGTATTTCGTTTGAGCCGCCGAAGATCGACAGCTTGCGATTGTTGAAGTACTCCGACGCCGCATCGAATGTTTCGGCATCCTTGTCATCTTCGAATGCTTCGTCTATCAACGGCTGCGCGTACGGACCCATCGCGCGACGCATCAGCGAAGAGATTTCCTGGCGAATCTCCGTGCCGCGAATCTTCAGCATCGAGCTTTCCGCGCCTGGCGCGCCGCCGCCCGCGACCGCCGCGATCACGCGCAGGTTCGTCGTCTTCATGTTCTCCAGATCGATCTCGACACGCGCGAGACGCGCGGCGAACAAAGGATCGTCGATGAGCGCGCGGCCGTTGCATTGCACCTTGCCCGCAACAGCCTTCAGCCGGTTCAGCGCGGCCACTGAAAAGCCCACGCCCGCGATGTTCGTGCGCTCGTAGGTCAGCAGATACTTCGCATACGTCCAGCCCTTGTTCTCCTCTCCGACGAGATTCGCAACGGGCACGCGCACGTCCGTGAAGAACACTTCGTTGACTTCGTGCTCGCCGTCGAGCGTGATGATCGGACGCACGTCGACGCCCGGCGTATTCATGTCGATGAGCAGAAAGCTGATGCCTTCCTGCTTGCGCGCATCCTGCGACGTCCGTACGAGACAGAAGATCATGTTCGCGAAGTGCGCGAGCGTGGTCCACGTCTTTTGTCCGTTGACGATGTAATACTCGCTGCCGTTCTCCATCGTGCGAACGGCTGTCGTACGCACCGATGCGAGATCGGAACCCGCGCCCGGCTCCGAATAGCCCTGACACCACCAGTCCGAGCCATCGAGAATACGCGGCAGCCAGTGACGCTTCTGCGCCTCGCTCCCGTATTTGATGAGCACCGGCCCGAGCATGTTCACACCGAAAGGCACGATGCGCGGCGCGCCCGCAATCGCACATTCGTTCTCGAAGATGAACTTCTGCACCGCGGTCCAGCCCGGGCCGCCATACTCCTTCGGCCAGTGATTCGCGAGCCAGCCCTTCGCGTTGAGCGTGGCGTGCCATTGCGCCATGTCGTCGCGCGTCGGGCGCTCGCCCGTGCGCGCCTTCTGCGCAACATGCTCTGGCAGCGATGTGCGCAGAAACGCTAGGACTTCGGCGCGAAAGGCTTCTTCGTCTGCGTTGAATGTCAGGTCCATGACTGCGATTCCATGAGTGATTGAAAGGCCACGCGTCAGGCCGTCTGATTCAGGCTCGCGAAATTCCTCCCGCGCGCCACGAGATCGACGATCAACGGCGACGCGCGCCAGAAGAGCGGATCTTCCTGCGCGAATGCGCGGATATCTGCGAGCACGTTGTCGAGACCCACGGTATCGGCATAATGCATCGGGCCACCGCGATAGCGCGGGAAACCGAAGCCGTGCATCAACGTGGCATCGACATCGAGCGGACGTTGCGCAATGCCTTCGTGCACGATATTCGCGCCCTCGTTGATCATCGCGGCCAGGTAGCGGCGCACGATCTGCTCATCGGTGAATGGTCGCGGCTTGACGCCCGCACGCTCGCGCTCGGCATCGATGATCGACTCGACTTCCGCATCCGGCGTGCCCGTGCGCGCACCGTCTTCGTAACGATAGAAACCGCGTCCCGTTTTCTGGCCGAACCAGCCGCGCTCGCACAGTTCATCGCCGATACGCACGTAACGCGCGTTCGGATCGCGCGTCGCGGCGCGGCGCTTTCTCGCGGCCCAGCCGATATCGCCGCCAGCCAGATCGATGACCTGATACGGTCCCATCGGAAAGCCGAAGTCGCGCACGGCCCGATCGATCTGATACGGCGACGCGCCGTCTTCCATCAGATGATCCGCCGCCGCGCGATACACCGCGAGCATGCGATTGCCGATGAATCCATCGCACACGCCCGCACGCACCGCCACCTTCTTCAGCTTCTTCGCGAGTTCGAAACCGGTCGCAACGACATCGGCGCTCACGCGCGCGGGCACGACCACTTCGAGCAGCTTCATGATGTTCGCGGGCGAAAAGAAGTGCAGCCCGAGCACGTCCTGCGGACGCGAGATGCTCGCCGCGATCTCGTCGATGTCGAGATACGACGTGTTCGTCGCGAGCACCGCGCCCGGCTTGCACACGCGATCGAGTTGCGCGAACACGGCCTTCTTCGCGGCCATGTCCTCGAACACGGCTTCGATGACGAGATCGGCATCGGCGAGCGCGTCGTATTTCGTGTCGCCATGAAAGCGTTGCAGCGCGCGTGTTTTCGATTCGTGCGTCAGGCGGCCCTTCGCGATCAGCGCGTCGTACACCTTCTCGACATGCGCGCTTCCGCGTTCGAGCGAGGCTTCGTCGCGCTCGATCATCGTCACCGCGAGACCCGCGTCGAGCAGCGCGACGGCGATGCCCGCACCCATCGTGCCGCCGCCGATCACACCGATGCGATCGAGCGCGCGCGGCTGTGCGTCGCGCGTTTCGGGCGACTTCTGCGTTTCGCGTTCGACGAAGAACGCATGCACGAGACCCGCGCGTTGCGGGCTCTCGCGGCATTCGAGGAATTGCTCGCGTTCGAAGCGCAAGCCTTCGTCGAAGGGCAGATTCAACGCCGCTTCCACGCAATCGACGATCTTCAGCGGCGACAGCAATCCGCGCGACTTCTTCTGCGTCTCGGCGCGCGCGGCGGCGATCGCTGCCACGCTCGCTTCCTTGTCCGCGAGTCCGCGCGCGTTCTTCGTGCGGCGCGGCGCGGCCTTCGTCGCGATGAGTTCGTGCGCGAAAGCAAGGCCTTCGGCGAACACGTCGTCGCTCTGGCCGACGCGGTCGACGAGACCCAGACGCAGCGCTTCCTCCGCGCCGATGTGACGGCCACTCAACATCATCGACAACGCGGCCTGTGCGCCGATCAGACGCGCCGAGCGCTGCGTGCCGCCCGCGCCCGGCAAGAGTCCCAGTTGCACTTCGGGCAGGCCGAGCTTCGCGCCGGCGACCGCGATCCGGTAATGCGACGCCAGCGCGACTTCGAGTCCGCCGCCAAGCGCCGCGCCGTGTATCGCCGCGACGACGGGCTTCTCGCAACGCTCGATGCGGTTGCACACCTCCGGCAACGACGGCGGCACGGCGGGCTTGCCGAACTCGCGAATGTCCGCGCCCGCGATGAAGTTCCGGCCCGCGCCGACGATCAGCACCGCGCGCACGGAGGCATCTGCATCGGCGGCTTCGATTGCATCGATGAGACCGCGCCGCACGGCAGCGTTGAGTGCGTTGACGGGCGCATGATCGATCGTCACGACAATAACGCTGCCGCGCAATTCGTGTTGAACGGCGGATGCGGTTTCGGGCGCGCTCGAAAGCGTCATGGATGAAGTCTCCTGAGTCGATGTTCCTGTTTTACGTGGAAGCATTCTCGCGGGGACAGGCATCCTTGACAATCACAGGCTCGATTGACAGACTGTCAAATCTCTTTTGACAATCGAACCATGCCGTGGACGTCAACGAACTCACGCTGCTGGTCGAAATCCTCGATGCGGGCAATCTGAGCGAAGCGGCGCGCCGCCTCAAGATGACGCGCGCGAATGTCAGCTATCACCTGAATCAGCTCGAAAAGTCCGTCGGCTTGCAGCTCGTGCGGCGAACCACGCGACGCGTCGAGCCGACCGAGCTCGGCCTCAAGCTCTACGAGCACGGCCGTTCGATCCGCAACGCGCTTTTCGCGGCGCAGGAATCGGTATCGACGCTCGGGCAAGGATTGCAGGGGCGCGTGAGGTTATCGGTGCCGAGCGGTTATGGACAGCTCGTGATGTCGGAATGGCTGATCGCGTTCAAGCGCGAGTACCCGGATATCGTGCTCGACGTGATGTTCGAAAACCGCGTCGAAGACCTGCTGCGCGACGAAGTCGATATCGCCGTGCGCGTGATGCCCGAGCCGCCGCCGAGTCTCGTTGCGCGCGACATGGGGCCGGTGCGGTACGTCGCGTGTGCATCGTCCGCGTATGCCGAAACGCACGGCATGCCCACGCGGCTCGAGCAACTGGGCGTCGTGCCGGTGATCACCGCGACGGTCGTCGGCAAGCAGACGCGCGTCGCCGCCTATCTCGACGATGAACGTCACGAAGTGCTCCTCGAACCGAGCCTCATCTCCGAGAACTTCCTGTTTTTGCGCGATGCGATCCTCGCGGGTCTCGGCGTCGGCATCGTGCCGGATTACGTCGTGTCGGAAGACATGCGGCGCGGCGCGATCGTCACCGCGCTCGACGAATGGCGGCTCAGCATCTTCGGCACGCACATGTACATGCTCTACATGCCGAACCGGCATCACACGCGCGCGACGCTGGCGTTCATCGAGTTCATGCTCGACCGCGCGCGAATGGCGGGGCGCGGGCGTCATTGAAGCATCTGCGTCACGCCTTGCGGACGCGCTCCGCAAAGCCTATCGCCACCGACATCAACGCAATGCCCGTCATCTGCGCGCCGCTCAAACGCTGATCGAAAACCAGCCAGTCGATGACGATGGCCACCGCCGGATAGATGAACTGAAGCACGGCGACGCGCGCGGTGTCGAGCCGCGCCATGCCGATATACATCAGTGTGTACGCAAAGCCCGTGTGAATCAGCCCGAGGCCCGCGAGCCACGCCCACGACATGCCCCATGCGGGCCACCCGTGCTGCATCGGCCAGATCCATAACGACAGCGTGCCGATGGCGCACTGCCACCACGCGAGCACGCCCGCAGGCAGATCGCGCAGCCGTCGCGCGGTGATCGTCACGCCCGCCATGCACAGCGAACCGGCCAGACATGCGGCCACGCCCGTCCAGTACGCGGGCTGCAGAGAGCCGTCCGACGCGTGTCCGGCGATGCCCGTCGCGAGCACGAGTCCGCACATCGCGACTGCCACGGCCATGACGCGCTGCCCGCCGATCGCCTCTTTGAGCCACAACGATGCGAATAGCAGCACCCACATCGGCTGCACATGAAACAGAACGATGGCGACGCCCGCCGATATGCGCTCGACCGCGCTGAAGAAGAGCGCCCAGCTCGACACCATCAGCAGGCTCGCCGCGAGCACCCAAAGAACGTTGCTGCGCGTGAGGCGCAGAAAGCGGGTCTGTCCGCGCGAGATGAGCCACGCGCTCATGCCCAGAAGCCCGAAAGCGCAGCGAAACCATGTCGCGGTCAGCGGATCGGCATTCGCTTCGTGCAGGAAAACACCGATCGTGCCGAGCAGCGCGCAGCCGACGATAAAGGGCAACGCGCCTGCCGCAGATCGTGCTTCACTGCGCGCGGTTGTACGGGAAGAGGATGACGCGTTCGTGTTCATGCCCCAAGTGTGTGCCGCGATCGATAGAACGAAAAGCGCATAATTCGAAGATCATCCATTCGATTTTCGAAATCGCCGATCAGACCCATGAAACAACACGATTTGCAGATGGACTGGCTCAAGTGCTTCGTCGCCGTCGTCGATGCGGGTTCGCTGTCGAGCGCGGCGGGCGAAGTGCATCGTTCGCAATCGGCGGTGAGCATGCAATTGAAGAAGCTCGAAAGCGCGCTCGGATTGCGGCTCATCGAACGCGGCTCGCGCGCGCTCGAACTGACTCACGACGGGCAAACGCTGCTCGGCTATGCACGGCGCATTCTCGATCTGCATGCCGAGGCGCAGGTCGCGCTTCAGGGCGAGCAACTCACCGGCCGCGTGCGCCTCGGCGTGCCCGACGACTACGCGGCCAAATATCTGACACCCGTGCTGAAGCGCTTTGCGCCGCGGCACAGCGGCGTCGAGATCGAGTTGATCTGCGAGCAATCGACATCGCTGATTCCGCGCATCGCGAATAGCGAGCTCGATATCGCGCTCGTATCGCGCGATCACGGCCGGCGCGGCACGCTGCTGTTCCATGAGCCGATGGTCTGGGTCGGCGCGGCGCAATTCGAATTATGGAGACGCGATCCGTTGCCGATCGCCGTCTATGAAAGCGCGAGCCTCGCGCGGCGCAGCGCGATTCATTCGCTCGCGCAGCAAGGCCGCCGCTACAAGGTGGTCTACAACAGTTCGAGTCTGGCCGGGCAGATTGCCGCCGTCGAAAGCGGTCTCGCGGTCGCGGTGCTGACGCAATGCAGCGCGCCGGACCATCTCCGCATTCTGGGCAACGATGAAGGCCTGGGTCCGCTCGAACCGATGGAAGTCGCTGTCTATCGCAGTCGCGATTCGCGCGGCTCCAAAGCGGTGGACGGCCTGTATAGCCTCCTCGTGAAGACGCTCAGGCAATCGGCGTCAGTCTGATCGACGACGATATGAAGCAATGCCCTCGATCTCGACGAGCAGATCGGCGCGGCAGATATCGGCCTTGACATAGCGGATGTTCGCATCCGCATGAAACGCGGTCTGCGCGAGTTTCATCACGCGCGGCAAGTCCGCCGCATGACGGTAATACACCTTGATCTGATCGAGGTCGCGCAGCGTATAGCCGCCGCTCACGTTCTGCGCTTCGAGATTCTCGATGCCGATCAGATGCGCGATATTGCCGATCGCGACATGCCATTGCTTGTCGAGATCGCCTTCGTGCACGGTCTCGTGTCCGAGAATGCTCGCGGTGCCCGAGACGTACAACGTATCGTCCAACAAGGTGCCGCGCGCGAAGCTCGGCGACTTCGGACCGTATCGCTGCGGATATTCATACGCGGGCGTTTGTCGCGAGTTCTCGATATGCCGCGGCGAATTTGCGCGGCACGCCAGAAAATAGAAGCCGACGCCATCGCCCGACGTGCCGATGCCGGTCGCCGCCGGCATACCCGATGCGCCCGTGTAATCCTGCTCGAACGCGATGGCGCGTCCACGGCAGAAATCGCGATACACCTCGAGCCCTTCCCGATTCGCCCCGTTGATGTGCGGGATGAAGTTCCACATGCGGAAAATCTTCGGGAAGTCCAGCTCGCCGACGAGCGCGAACGCATCGCCATACGCTTGTCGCGTGGCTTCGGTATAGCGGCCGGACGACGCGATGAAGCCCGCGCAAAAGAGAAACGCGTCGTCGTGCGCGAAGACGAGATCGTTGAAGCGTCCGCTGCGGATCGGCCCGTTGCCTGTCCAGATTTCGGCGAAGCCGTCGTGAGAGTCGTCGCACATCGCGAGGCGCAGCGTCGGCACACCGCTTTCGATGCACGGCCCGCCGCTCGCCGCACCGAAGACGATGCGCGCGAGCACATCGTCTTCGCATGTCGCGTCATGCGCGATGAAGCGCGATCGGGGCGTCGCCATCATCGATCATTCATCGGCCTGATCGCCGAAGAGGTCCGCGGTCGAGACGCGATCCTGCTGCAACGGCGGCAACGCACCGCTCCTCACTTGTTCGAGCACGTCCGGCGGCAACCAGGTTTCTTCCATTGCGCCGATGCCGTTCTCGATCATCTGCTGGAGGAAGAACGATTGCTTGCGCCCCGTCACTTCCGCCAGAAGTCGCAGCCGTTGTTCGAATTGTGGATCGACCCGCACTGCGACCACCTTTAGCTTGTTTTCGGCGGTCCTTCTCACTGCATGCTCCTGTTACGTTCGTTGCGCGCCGCGAGCGGGCGCGCGCATGCGGTGCTTATACCACAGCCTGATTGCGCGACGACCGATGCGCACTCATGCATGGCGATGACAGACCTGCGTGCTACCATCGAAACGAGCGTTTCGGCGCTCGCGCACGCCTTGCAACGCGCCATGAACGAATCTGAAGAACACTCCGCTTCAGGCACCGCAGAGACCCTGCCCTCTCTGCCACCGCTCGACTTTCGCGCGGCGCGCAGACGGCTCTTCGCTGCACTCGTTGCGTCGATCGTCATTCCCTTCGCATTTTTCTGCCTGTACGGTTACTACACTTACGGACGCACATTCGCCGAAACCGGCGAGTCGCTCGAACGGCTCGTGCGTATCGTCGACGAAAAGGCCAACACCGTTTTCAGCATCAACCGCGAACTGATCTCGCGCATCGACGAGATGCTCGGCAGCGGCGACGCGGATTTCATCGCGCGCAGCCAGTCGGAGCTGCACGACAAGCTCGCGCGTCTCGCGGCGGCTCATGAACAGATCGCGGCGCTCTCCGTGCTCGACAGTCGCGGCAGGCTCGTGCTCAGCAGCCGCTTTTTTCCCGCGCCCGATGTCTCCGTCAGCGATCGTGCGGATTTCATCGCGACGCGCGATACGCATTCGAGCTTTCATGTTTCCATGCCCGAGCGCGGGCGCGTGAAGAACACGGACATCGTCAACACGCTGAGCGCACGCTATGCGAAAGACGGCCGCTTTCTCGGCGAAATCGCGATTGCCGTGCGGCGCGATTATCTGTTCGATTTCTATCGCGAACTCATTGTGAGCGATCCCGCGCTCCCGCTCGCGCTACATCGCGACGACGGCGCCGTGCTCGCGCGTTTTCCGCCGGCGTCCGCGCCCAATGCGCCCGATCGCCATTCGGTGCTGGCGAGCGCATTCGCGCAAGGCAAGCCCACGGGTCTGATGCGTTACATATCGCCGCTCGACAACGATGAAAAGCTCGCGGCGTGGCGGCGTGTCGGCGACTATCCCGTCTATGCGGCGGCGGGCTTTTCGATTAATGACGTGCGCCTCGCATGGTGGCGGCGCGATGTATCGATCGCGTCGATCGCACTGATTCCGTGCATCGCGCTGTGGGTGCTGATCGGCTTCTCGCTGCGACGCCTCAAAGCGGAAGAAGCGGCATGGCACAACTGGCGCGGCGAACTTGCGCTGCGCCGCTCGGCCGTCGCGGCCACGCGGCGGCTTCAACGCATGGGCGCGCTCGGCAATCTCGTCGCGAGCGTCGCGCACGACTTCAATAACCTGCTGATGGTCGTCACGTCGAACATGGAACTGGCGCGGCGCAAGGGCTTCAACGGCCTCGAGAAGGAAGTCGCGGCGGTCGAGCGCGCATCGAAGAATGCGCAATCGCTCGCACGCCGCCTGCTGAGCGTCGCGCGACGTCAGCCGCTTCAGATGCAGGTCATCCGCCTCGATCGCTGGATGATGGACTCCGAGCCGCTCGTGCGCGCGTCGGTGGGCGACAAGGTCACGTTCGGCTCGCGCGTGCCGCCATCGACGTGGACCGTGCGCGTCGATGCGACGGAGCTGACCTCGGCGCTCATCAACATCGCCGTGAATGCGAAGGACGCGATGCCTCACGGCGGCGACTTTCGCATCGAGTGCAACAACGTGCGTTATACGTCTACGCATGAAGGTCTCGGCGCCGGCGAATACGTCGTGATCTCGTGCAAGGACAGCGGCGTCGGCATGCGCACCGACGTCGCAAAACAAGCGTTCGAACCGCTTTTCACCACCAAGGGCGCGGGCGCCGGGACAGGGCTCGGACTCGCGCAAGTGCTCGCGATGTCCGAGCAGGCGGGCGGCACGGCGCGCGTGAATTCTGCATGGGGCTTCGGCACGACAGTCGACATCTATCTGCCGCACTGGACCGGCGAAGTCGATGCGCCTGCGGATGCGCCGCCTGTGGAGACCGTCGATCGCGAAGCGCCATCGTCCACCGTGCTGATCGTCGAAGACAACGAGGAAGTCGCGGCGGGCCTGTGCGCCGTGATCGACGTGCTCGGCTGGCAAGCGCGCCACGCATCGTCAGGCGATGCCGCGAGACAGATGCTCGAAGCCGGCGATGAATTCGATCTCGTGCTTTCCGACATCCAGATGCCCGGTAGTTACGACGGCATCAAGCTCGCGGAATGGATCAAGTCGACGCGCCCGAATCAGCCGGTCACGCTGATGACGGGTTACGCCGATCAGCTCGACGAGGCGCGCCGCACCGGCTTCACCATACTCGCGAAGCCTTTCAATATCGACGAGTTGCAACGGCTGCTGAACGGCCTGTCGATGCGCGCCGCGCGGTGAGTCTCGTTCGTGCGCTTCAGTGCAGCGGCGATTCTCCGGGCAACTGAAACGCATCCACGGTATAGCCCATGTTGAAATATCCCGCGCGCGCGTAGACGGAAATGTGCTCGAGCTGCTCGGCGCGCGTGGTTTCGCTCGCGGCGTGAGCGTCGTTGGCCGAACGCTCACGCGCACGCTGCGAAGGGCCCGAAAGCGCCTGCCAGTAGTGAGTCAGGAAGTGCGGCATGGCTCGCCTCCTCGATGCATGAACAGCTCGAATCTAAGCCTTCAAAAAGACTTGGACAAACAAGCTTTTCTGCAATGCATTGCAGGCCGCACCGCTTTGGCGCATCAGGCTGCGTCGACGCCTTCCCGCACGGTGCCCGTGGCCTGCGACTGCTCCAGATGGCGCAGCAGCAACGTCACCATCGCGACGACGGTGAACGCGAGAATCACGAAGAACGCCGCGAGGGGCGTGAGAATCTGCACCGACACGAAGCCCGCGAGACCCATCATCACCGACGACACGAGCAAGAGCGAGCAGCCGAGAATCGCCGCGGTAAGGCCCGCGATATGCGGAAAGAGCGAATTGCCCTTTGCCATCAGCGTCGGGTACATCGCGCCGGCGCAGAAGCCCATCACGAGCACCGGCGCGGACAACGTCCATACGGTGAGGCCGACCGTCAGCGAGAGCAGCAGCATGACGACCGATGCGCCCGCCATCACGCGCGCGCCGATGCGCAGCCGTTGCTCCGCGCTCGGCAGACGCGCGCCATGCACGCGGTTCGACAGCCCGCCGAGGAAATACATCATGCCGATGGCGAGCGCGAGATAGCCGAAGTACGTCGGCGGCTTGTGCAGCGTGTTCTGCACCATGAAGGGGCCGACGATGTTGAACACGAGCAGGATGCTGTAGCACAGCCCTTGCGCGAGAAAACAGCTCTGGAAAACGCGGCTCGACAACACCTTGCCCGCATTCGTGAACAGCGTGCGCGGCGCGAGATGCACCGGCTTCTGCAAGGTCTCGCGATAGCGCCATATGAGCGTCCACATCACGATCGAATAGATGAGCAGAAAGACGAGGCACGACTTCCAGCCGAACCATTCCTGCAAGTGCGCGCCGATCACGGGCGCCACGATCGGCGCGAGCCCCCACGCGATCGACATGTAGGTGAACGCGTGCAGCAGCGCCAGGCCCTTGAACGAATCGGTGATGATCGCCTTCGCGAGCAGGTTGGTCGCCGCGATGCCGAAGCCTTGCAGGCACCGCGCGAGCAGGAAGGTTTCGAGGTTCGTCGCCGCGAGCGACAGTAAGCAGCCGAGCGTGAAGACGACGAGCCCGAACGCCAGCACTTTTTTGCGCCCGTACGCATCGGCGATGGGGCCGAAGACCAGTTGACCGATCGCATACGCCGCCATGTAGCCGGAGACGCTCGACTGGATCGCCTGGGGCGACGTGGCGAAGTAACGCGCCATCGCGGGCAACGCGGGCACGTAGATATCGATGGCGAGCTGCCCCGCCGACGCGAACAGGCAAACCAGAAACAGCAGGAATTGCGGGGAATTCTTCGAAGGATGAGCGTGGTTCATGACAACGACGAATGAGCGAAGGCCGGCGGCCTCTGCGGGCGAATCCGGATGGGGATTCATCGTATTGTGCCTGTCATCGCGCGAATCGGCTCAAAGCCCTCGTCGCGCGTACGTCAACCTGCGCGTTTCCCGCGCGATCGATCACGTCTTGCCATGCAGAATGGGATGCGACTGGCCCGGTATCGGGCGGCCACGGCTGTCCGTCGGCACGAGCTGCGTCTGGAACGCGACGAACAGCGCCTGAAACTTGCCGTCCACTTCGATCATGACCGCGCCGTCCTGAAACACGCCGTTCTCGTTCGAGTGGTCCTTGACATGCGTGCCCTTGCCCGGCTTCGGGTTGCCCTGATTCATATGCGTCTCGTGCAGCCCGTCCTTCCCCGGCTCGAACAGGAAGCCAAAGCCATAGACGGTCACGTCTTTCGTCGGCTTCCATCCGAGGCGATCGTCGCTATAGCTCGGCGTTTCGTAGACGTAATCGACGCCGTTCGCCGACATGTCCAGTTGCAGCATCTCGTTGAGAAGCGCATTGATATCGTTCTTCTCGTCCTTGGTGTCGAGCGGGATCGGGCGCATCGCGTCGAGATCGACGAGTCGCGAATCGTGCACGTAATCGAGCTTCGGGAAGTTCGCTGTCGACACACCCGCCGACAGCTTGTCGAGATCGGCCGTCATCGGATGATCGAAGTATCGATTCCAGACATACAGCACGAGATAACCCGCTGGCCCCGTCAGCGAGCTATCGGATTTCACGTTGGTGACGATGTCGAATGGCTTGCCGTTCGCGTCCTCGCTGACGATCACGTAATGCGGATCGCCCTTATAGCCCTGAAGAAAGGGGACGCCGAGCTTGACCGTGCCCTTGAAGACAACGTATTCGTTGCGCGCCATGATGACAACATCCTTTCGGCAGATATGCGATCACGACGATATCAACGAATCGCTTTTCTCGCAGCTTTGAAGCGATGTTTCTGCTCCGCCTTCAGCGCACGTAACGCGTGCTTTTCGCTGGCATCGTCGGCGAATTCGCCTCGTGAATTCGAAAGCAAATCGCGGCTCGCAACGACATCGTTCAACGCGCCGAAGCGCTTTTGAAGCCGCTTGAGGCTCTTCACCTCGGCGCGCAGTTTCGCCGGGATATCCGGCTCGAAAAACTCGATCAGATAACGCACCTTCTTTCCCGCCTTGCGCACTTCGTGATACGCAGCATAGTCCGACTGTTTCGCGCGCAACGCCCGCTTGATGCGCTTCTTCAGCTGACTGCGCGCCGCGCCGATGCGCTTCTTCGCGAACCGTTCGACCGGCACGCGTTGCGGTCCCGTGTTGAGCTGATGATTCGCTTCCTTCAATCCGCTCAGCAGCACATGCTTCATGTCCGCGTTGGCGAGATTTTCGATGCTCGTCGCGAGCACGTTAGCCCGATGCGCCTTCACCGTTTCGTCGAATCCTTCGACATCGAGTTCATGCAGCAATTCGATCAGAATGTCCCAGTCCCGCGCGCTGCCCGCCGATGTCGCGAGATACCTGAACAGCGCGCGCTGACGCGTATCGAATTCTTCGTCCAGCAAAGGCCGGTATGCCCAGAACAAAGTGCGCAGCCTGCGCAACGCAACACGCAGCTTGTGAAGCACTTCCGGGTCCGTGTTTCCGTCGAGCGTGGCAGCGTGCTGCATCGCCTCGTCGATCAGCGGCGACGCGAGATCGCCGAATCTGGCTTCGGCCGTGATGCGCGTTCGATCGTCCATGATCGCTCCCTGTTACCGAATGACCCGGTTACGCAACATGCATACCCGCTGCGCGGGGCGAGCGGAACATGTCTTGCTTCATGCCCAATACGGAAAATGCCGCTGTCATCGGATGCTCCACAATGAAAAAACGGTTGGGTACACTGGGTCCGTTGACAGGACATAGCTTATAGATAACGGAGTCGGTTTGAGGAAGCGAGCCACCGTCATTTGTCGGAAGGGCAACCGGATACTTCTGGTGGCGCGACGTCGCACCAAGTGGGCGCTGCCCGGCGGCATGCTCAAGCGAGGCGAGCATCTTTCGGACGCCGCGCTTCGCGAACTCAAGGAAGAAACGTGTCTCGCGGGCAAGTCGGCGAAATTCCTGTTTCAGCATCGTGGAAGGCAGAAGCATCATCACGTCTTCTTCTGCGATGTGCCGAAGAACGCAAAGCCGCGCGCGAGCAATGAAATCTCTCGCTGCCGCTGGGTTCATATGTCGGAAATTTCACGACTCGCGACCACCGAGCCGACGAGACACATTGTGAAGGCGCTCGGCGGCAAACGCTGACACCGTTTCGCATGGTCGTTCGGCAAACGTCACGCGCTTTGTCCTTTCGCATCGCCATAATCGACGCGCACCGCAGGCACGAACCACGCGAGACAGAGGCCGACGAACGCCGCCATCGCGGCGACCACGAGCCCGACGTGAATCGACGCGACGAGCGCCATGCGCGCCGAGTGCATCATCGTCATCGCATCGGCCGCTTGGCCCGCCGCGACGAGGCGTTCGATCAGCGCAGACTGTTCCGCACGGTCGATCAGCAGGTCCGGGCTCGCGAACGATTTGAGCCACTGCGTCGCCTGATACGAATCGAGCGGACGATGCACGTTTTGCGCATAGAGATGCCCGAGCAGCGCGCCGGTGATCGCGGTGCCCAGCATGCCGCCGAAAATGCGCAGCGATTGCAGCAACGCCGTGACCGCGCCGATCTGCTCGCGCGCGACGATCTGTTGCGAGCAGATGGTGAGATTCGTCGCGACGAGCCCGAGACCGAGTCCGCTCGCGCCCATGCACGCCATCCAGACGGCATGCGGTTCGTGACCATCGAGCGAGACGAGCGCGAGACAGCCGGCCACGGAAAGCGCGAAGCCCGCATACATCAGCACGTTCGCACGCGGGATGCGCGTGACGATGCGGTTGTTGATCATGCTGCCGACGGTCGTGCCGAGCAGCAGCGGCGTGATGAGCATGCCCGAATCGTGCGGCGACATGCCATAGCCGCCCTGAAACAGCAGCGGAATGTAGAAGGCCATCGAGAAGAGCGCGAAGCCGCCGAGCACGGAGATCGCGAAAAGCGCGGCGAGCTTGCGGTCCATCAGCACGTCGACGGGCACGACGGGATAGCCCATGCGCTTTTCCCAGAAGTACAGTGTCGCGCCGAACAGGAGCGTGACGAGCGCAAGCACGATCGTCGTGCGCGAGACGCCTTCTTTCGGCAGCAGTTCGATCAGCAGTTGCAATGCGCCGAGCGTCACCGCGACGACGCACGCGCCGAGCCAGTCGAGCTGAATCCGTCCACGCGTCTTCGCATGATGCAGGTTCGGCACGAACATCAGCACGAACATTAGCGAGACGATGCCGATTGGCACGTTGACGAAAAACACGAGCCGCCAGCCGCGCATCTGCGTGAGCATGCCGCCGAGCGTCGGGCCGATCACGTTGGCGACGCCGAACGTCGACGTGACGAGCACGAGCCAGCGCAGACGCAGCTTCGGATCGGGAAAGAGATCGGCGACGGCGGCGAACACCGTGCCGAGCAGAATGCCGCCGCCGATGCCCTGCACGCCGCGCGCAATCACCAGGAACAGCATGCTGTCGGCGAATCCGCACAGCACCGACGCCAGCGTGAACAGCACGATCGCCGCGAGCAGAAACGGCTTTCGTCCGTAAAGGTCGCCGAGCCGCCCGAAGATCGGAATCGTGATGACGGACGCGAGCATGTACGACGTCGCGACCCACGCGTACAGATCGAAGCCCTTGAGTTCGGCGACGATGCGCGGCATCGCGGTCCCGACGATGGTCTGATCGAGCGCGACGAGCATCGTGACGAACGCGATGCCGAGCATCGCGAGCAGCGATTCGCGAAACGGCAGGCGTTGCCGTTCGCGATCGCCGACATCCAGGAACGAGTTCATGACATGCGCGAGCGCGCGCTCAGAGGCAGTGTGTTACTGCCCGCCTTCCTGAATCGTCAGAACATTCTTCACCGACTTCACGCCGTCCACGCCTTTCGCGATCGACGCCGCCTGGTCGATCTGCTCGCCATCGGCTGCGTGACCGGCGAGCGTGATCGCGCCGTTCTTGGCGATCACATTCATGCCGTTCGTGTCGATGCCGCCTTTTTGCAATGCCTGAGACACCTTCTTGCTGAGCGCGCGGTTGGCTTTGCGCGCCGTCGATTTGGAGCTTCCCGCGCTCGCCGAAGGCGTCGCGGACTGGGTCGATCCCGCATCGCTGGTCTGCGACCATACGTTGACGGAAAAGGCTATCGCTGATGCAACGGCGGCAAATCTGAGCGCATTGATCATCTTCATTGCGTGGCTCCGGTAGCTTGCGTGAAATGGAGGATGCAAAGGCAAGATGGATTCTAATCGGCGCTTCGCGATATCGCAGGGAATCGGGCCGTTCATTTCGCTAGCGCGCGCAATCGCGTCGGCGTAAGGCAGAAATCGGCGTTTCCCGCGAGCTTTGCGATCGTGAAGTCGATGAACGTTCGCACGCGAAGCGGCCGCTCCGTTCGATGCCGATAGTAGATGTAGATCGATTCGCGCTGCGTCATTTGACGCGTGAGCAAGGGTACGAGACGTCCTTCGCGGATATGCGCGACGGCGAAAAAAATACCGAGCGCTTTCGGCGCGCTGATGCGCAACGGCCGGGCGATGTCTTCCTTCGCGTTCTTCGCATCCGCGATGGCAGACGTGAGCACCGCAAGCGCCGGTTCGACGCTCTGCAACAGGCGCTGTGGCTTGCGGCGATATCCCCTGATCAATGACCGCACGCCGCTCATCACGCTCGCCGATGCGCAACGCCGCCGCTGCGCCTCGCGCTCGGCACCGACACGCTGAAGGCCATCGCGGAGAAGAACGCGCATGTCGAAGCAGAAACGGACGCGTGGCGTGAGTCATCGAGTTCGACGGATTTCGCTGTTTGATCGCGCCAATTACCCTCGCACCTTGCCCGTCAGCGCGAGGCGCGTGGCGAGCGTCGAGAGCGCGTCGTAGGCATCGCGCGATACCGTGTCCCACGCGCCGATCGCCTGCGATTGCACTTCCACGACCGCGCGATCGCCGCGCGCCGCCGGACCGGTCAACGCATCCTTCGGCCCGAGCGAAACGACGTTGGTGGCGGCATTGCGCGTGAGCGTGTGCATCATGTCTTCGATGAGCGCTTGCGGAATGCCGGCCGCCTGCCACATCTCGACGGACATCGCCGCGAGTATCGGCAGAAAGTTCGATGCGACGACCGCCGCCGCGTGATAAAGCGCCTTGCTGCCCGGCTCGATATCGAAGCAGCGCGCGCCGATGGCCGCGAGAATCTCGCTCCATGCATCGCGGGCGGCGCGATCGCCTTCGAGTCCGCATGGCGTGCCTTCGAACTGGAACACGGCCGTGCCGGGCTTCGCGAAGCTCAGCATCGGATGCGCGCTCGCCACGCTCCAGCCGAGCGCGCGCAAGGGCGCGAGCGTGTCGGCGTCGAGCGCGCCGCTGCAATGCACGGCAATCGTAGGCGCATCATGCTTGCGATGCGCCGCAAGCGCTTGCGCCACGTCCGCGATGCGTGCATCGGGCACCGAGAGCAGCCAGATATCCGCGGGATGCATCGCGGCGATGTCGTCGAGCGCCCGGCCCGCGCCGATGAAATCGACCGCTTCATGCGCATGCGCGAGATCGCTGTCGCATACATCGCCGATATCGAGCACGCGGTTCGCGACGATCAGATTGCCGAGCGTCGCGCCGACCCGCCCCGCGCCGATGATGTTGAGAGTCGCCATGATGATGTGAACCCGCGCGAGACTCAGCCGTGCCTGATCGCGATGGTCTTCAGGCTCGTGAAGCCGTACAGCGCTTCGAAGCCCTTCTCGCGTCCATGCCCGCTCGCCTTCACGCCGCCGAACGGCAACTCGACGCCGCCGCCCGCGCCATAGTTGTTGATGAACACCTGGCCCGCCTGCAGCTTGCGCGCGAGTCGCAGGCCGCGCGAACCGTCGCGCGTCCACACGCCCGCGACGAGACCGTAGTTCGTGCCATTGGCGAGCTTCACGGCTTCGGCTTCGTCGTCGAAGGGCATTACCGCGAGCACCGGGCCGAAGACTTCCTCCTGCGCGAGCCGGCTTTGCGGCGGCACGTCGCGAAACAGCACCGCTTCCTGGAAGAAGCCATTGCGCGACGCTTCCACGACGATCTTGCCGCGCGCCGCGACGCGAATGCCTTCACCTTCCGCCTGCTCGACGATGCTGCGCACACGCGCATGTTGCTTCGCGTTGACGAGCGGACCCATGTCGAGGTCCATCGCGGGCGGCCCGGAACGCAGCGCTTCGAAACGCTGCGCGAGACGTTCGATCACGGTTTCGTAGATGCCGCGCTGAACCAGCAGACGGCTGCCCGCCGAACACGTTTGTCCGGCGTTCTGCACGATCGCGTTCTGGATCACGGGCACGGCTTCGTCGAGATCGGCATCGTCGAAAACGAGTTGCGGTGACTTGCCGCCGAGTTCGAGCACGCTCGGGCAATGACGTTCCGCCGCCGTGCGTCCGACGAGCGCGCCCGTCGCGGTCGAGCCGGTGAACGAGACATGACCGATGCCTTCGTTCGCCGACAGCGCCGCGCCCGCCTCGCTGCCGAGTCCGGTGACGACGTTGATCGCGCCAGCCGGAAAGCCGACGTCGGCGGCGATTTCTGCGAGCCGCAGGATCGACAGGCTCGCGTCCTCGGCGGGCTTCACGACGCACGCATTGCCCGCCGCGAGCGACGCGCCGACGCTGCGGCCGTAGATCTGCATCGGGTAATTCCACGGAATGATGTGGCCCGTCACGCCGATCGGCTCGCGTACCGTCAGCACGGTAAAGCCGGTCGTATAGGGCAGCGTTTCGCCGTGCAGCTTGTCGACGCAACCCGCGTAATACTGCAGATAGCGCGCGAGCACGGCCGCATCGGTGCGCGCGGTCTTGAGCGCCTTGCCGGTGTCGCGCGCTTCGAGTTGCGCGAGTTCGTCGGCGTGTTCGAGAACGGCGTTCGCATAGGCGAACAGCAGGTTCGAGCGCTCGACAGGCGAGAGCTTCGCCCACGGACCGTCGAGCGCATCGCCCATTGCGCTGCGCGCTGCGTGGACAGCCGTGGCGATATCGGCGGCGTTGCCGCGTGCGATCGCCGCGAACGGCTCGCCGGTGCTCGGATCGATGACATCGAGCGATTCGCCGTTGTCGCCCGCTTTCCACGCGTTGCCGATGAAGTGACGGTATTCCATGCTTACTCCGTGATCAGTGCATGTTCGGTGACGGCTTCGGCGATCGCCTTGCCGACTTCGATGGTGTTCGCCGTGCCGCCCATGTCGGGCGTGCGCGGGCCGTTTTCGAGCACGCTTTCGATGGCCGACACGATGGTCTTCGCCGCCGCTTCGTAGCGCGCGTCGCCGCGTCCGAGATGCTGGAGCATCAGCGCGGCCGACCAGATCTGCCCGATCGGATTGGCGATGCCCTTGCCCGCGATATCGGGTGCCGATCCATGTACCGGCTCGAAGAGCGATGGAAAGCGCCGCTCGGGATTCAGGTTCGCCGAAGGCGCGATGCCGATGGTGCCCGTGCATGCGGGACCGAGATCGGAAAGAATGTCGCCGAAGAGATTCGACGCGACCACGACATCGAAACGGTCAGGATGCTGCACGAAATGGGCGCACAGAATGTCGATGTGAAACTTGTTCATCGCGATGTCCGGATAGCGCTTCGCCGCTTCGGCAAGGCGCTCGTCCCAGTACGGCATCGTGATGGAGATGCCGTTCGATTTGGTCGCGGCGGTGAGCTGCTTCTTCGGACGGCTCTGCGCGAGCTTGAACGCGAAGTCGAGAATGCGATCGACGCCCGTGCGCGTGAAGACCGCCTGCTGCGTCGCGAACTCGCGCTCCGTGCCTTCGAACATGCGTCCGCCGACCGACGAATACTCGCCTTCGGTGTTCTCGCGCACGACCAGAAAGTCGATGTCGCCGGGCTTGCGATTGGCGAGCGGCGAAGGCACGCCGGGCATCAGCCGCACGGGACGCAGGTTCACGTATTGATCGAACTCGCGGCGAATCCTGATGATCGATTCCCACACCGCCGTATGGTCCGGCACGATGTCGGGCGTGCCGACCGCGCCGAAGAAGATCGCGTCGTGCTTGCCGATCTGCTTGTCCCAGTCGGCGGGCATCATCGTGCCGTGCTGGACGTAATGCTCGGTGCACCATGATGCGAACTCGTCGAAATCGAGCGCGATGTCGTAGCGCGCGGCGGCGGCCTTCAGCACGCGCAGCCCTTCGACCATGACTTCCTTGCCGATGCCATCGCCCGGAATGACGGCGATGTGATGTGTCGTTGCCATTGCGCTCTGTCTCCTCGTTTTCGACGTTTGATCTGAGGGGAAATCTAGCGGAGGCGTTGTTGCTGCGGAAGTGCGAATCCAGAAACGGGAGTCTTCGAATATCCGCAAGGGCTCAGCTTGCGGCGCGTTCCCCGCCGGGCGCGACGAGCGATGCGGGCGCGAGTCCGCTCAGATAATCGAAGAGCCTGCGCGCGGGCAAAGGCGCCGCGCCCACGCGTATGCCGACCGACATCACGCGCTCGGCCCACGGATTCGTCAGGCGAATGAAGCGCAGACGCATGGGTTCGCGAAAGAGCCGCACCGCGCCTTCGGGCAACACGCCGATGCCCTGCCCCGCCGCGATCAGCCTGCACATGCCTTCGAAGCTTTGCACCTGTACGCGAAAGCGGATCGTGCGGCCCGCGAGCGCGGCTTCCTTGACGAGCATGCGCGTGACTTCGGCCTTATCGTCCAGACCGACGATATCGTGCTCGAGCAGCGCGGCGAAATCGATCTGATCGCCTTGCAGAACGTGATCTTCGGGCACGACGACGCTGATGCGATCCGTGCAATATGGCGCGAGGCGAATGCCTTCCATGCCGCTCTGCGACGTCACCACGCCGACATCCGCGCGCCCTTCGCGCAGCGCCTGAAGAATGTCCATGCTGCGCAATTCGCTGATATGCAGCTTGATGTCCTGATAGCGCTGGGAGAACGCACGCAGATGATCGGGCAAGTCCTGGCTGATCGCGGAGATATTGGCGAACACGCGCACGCGGCCGACGGAGCCTTTGGTGTAATCGGATAGCTCGCTATAGATCGCGTCGGTCCTGAGCAGCAGTTCCGTGGCGTGACGCGCGAGCGCTTCGCCGGCCGGCGTGGGCTCGACACCCGCCGACGTGCGATTCAGAAGCCCCACGCGAAAGTGATGTTCGAGCAGCGCGATGCGCCGGCTCGCCGTCGATAGCGACATATGCGATTGCTGCGCCGCCTTGGACAGGCTGCCCATTTCGACGGCGCGCAGAAAGAGAGCCAGCGACGTGAGATCGAACAAAACCGGATGCTCCGTGGAAGTTTATTCCGGGGAGTATGGCATTGAGTTGGGGTTGCTGTGGCGTGGAGGGATACAGGAAAACCCTGAGCGATGCGGCTATTAGAAAGGCGCACCCTCGAATTCCATGAGCGGAAAAAGCGTGTCCTTGCCGTCGATATTCAGCACGAGCCGCGTCGCGTGATGGAAGCTTGCATAGCGGCCAACGAAGCGGCTCAGCACATCGCCGAAGAGCGTCGCATCGCCGGGTCCGTCAAACGCACTCGCATCGAGCCGAACGTGAACGCGAATCTCGAAGCGCATAGGCCCCTTTCCCACGCTTTCATGCTCGGACAGCCGCACGTCTCGAATCGCATCGATGCGTCGCGCGATGCTTTCGTCGTGTGACCAGTCGTAGAGCTCCAGCGCCTCACGGAGCACCACCGCGCCGCCCATCCCCAACATGTTCAACTCATTCGCGCCGCCTGCCGTGTAGTGCCCGAGCACGCGCCAGTCGTACTCCGGGTGATAGCGCGGAGGATAGAGCGGCAAAGTCGGCGCTGTCAGATTGCGCACGGAAGCGATGCCGGTAAAACCCGACACGGTCTCGTTGATCGTCGCCTCGGACAGCGCCATGCGCGGCAGGCGTCCGTTGTTCGCGAGCGCGCGAACCGTCAGGTAGCCGTCCGGCTTTGGACGATTCTCATCGTGTCGGGTATCCGCATGGAAGCGCTCCCAGAGCGAACCGGAAAGCGTCACCCAGAGTTCGCGGCCGGTTACGCCAAAGCGCATCGAGGTATGGAAATACCGCTCAGGCTTCTCGTAGCGCAGCGTCCAGCCGCGATGGCGGAAGCTCGTGAATGCGCCGTAGGCGTGGCGCGCGCTGTCTTCCGGATCGGCCGCCGTCACCGCGAGCACGTGATACGGCTCGACGTGCCCCGCCACATCCTGCTGCAGACGTACGCGATGCTCGCGGTCATGCCGGTCTGTCGGCCGCAGCGGCAACGCGTCCACTTCGAACAGATTGATCACGGGCGTGCAGAAGAGACGAAAGCTGTCGCGACTGACCGGATAGTCGCCAGGCACGCGAGCGTTCAGTTCGATCTCGAAGGTCATTTGCGATTCACCCATCGGCAGCATCGACGCATCGAAGCCGCATAGATCGACGAAGTTGAATTTCTGCGGGAACACGAAGTATTCCAACAGCGTCTGTTCGCGATCCAGCCCGCGGTCACGCTCGGGCTCCGTGACCGGCCACAGCCGCGCGGACGGACCAAAGCCTGCCGCTTCGAAGCGCACGTCTTCGAGCGGTTGCAACTCGCCATCGCGCACTGTAGGCAGGCGCAGGCTGATCGATTCGACTTGGCGCGTCAGCGCCGCGTACAGCGCGGAGGCGGCAGGCCGGTCGCCGTGCAAGTAAAGACGGATGCGCGACAAATCAACCGCCTCGCGTTGCTCGCCAAGCCACAACCGGAACGTAAGGCGAATCACGGTGCGTCCGCCATCGCGGACCGCGATCTCTGCATCTTCGACCGAAAGTGGCAACAACTTCACCGTCTGCGTCGTCCGATAGAGACACTTGATCTGATCCGGACCGACGGGCGTCGACCGCACGGCGGCCCCCGCGGGAATCTGCGTTGCCGAAGCAACTCCGCGACCAATCGGCGTGCATTCGATGATCGACAGCGATGGAATCGCGCGCGCCGCATGTTCGTACAGGTTGTCGATCAGCGTTTCCGTGAATTCCGGAGCGCCGTCATCGAGCTTCATACGTAGACGCGCCGCGATCCTTATTCTGTTCAACGAACTCAAGCATTAATCGTTTTTCTTTGGACCGATGAATTTAGGATTGCATCACAAATAGGTCAACCCGGCTGATCGGTATTTGTTTCACGACCTATTGATTAAAGAAATCAGAATTCGGACATCGCCCATACCATGAGATCGAAGCGCGTGATTGAAAGAATGAGAAATTGCCTTTGAGCAGCAGACTTGAAGAATCGAGAGAAAATTCAACTCTTCTCACCGGTCCGATCGGTGTGAGGAAGCCAGATCGCACAATCTTTCAACTCGCTGTCTACAGCGAACACTCACTGCGTCGCGGGGCCATACAGGAAAACCCGGATCAAACCCCGCCCCGCCCTCCACCCCGTGTTCGAACTATTCGAAAGCCCGCTTCAACGATTTCGCATATCACTCGCGCTCAGCAGCCGCTACATTTCTTCTGTCCCGCCGCGTCCCGCGCGAGCAGGGACGCAAAAACAAATACGGAGACAGACGTGGAAATCGATGCGACCAACATGCCGCAAGGCGCGGCATCGCCCGCTGCGTCACACGATGCGGCCACCGCGGACCAGATCTTTCGCCGCCTCGCGCTGCAAATCCTGCCGATCCTGATGTTCGCGTACATCACGTCGTACATCGATCGCGTGAATGTGAGCTTCGCGAAGCTGCAGATGGCGCAGCAACTCGGTTTCTCCGATGCCGTGTTCGGCTTCGGCGCGGGCATCTTCTTTCTCGGCTATGTGGTCTTCGAAGTGCCGAGCAACATCGTCCTGCAACGCGTCGGCGCGCGCCGATGGATCACGCGCATCATTCTGTCGTGGGGCATCGTGTCGGGCCTCACGGCCTTCGTCTCCACGCCCATGCAGTTCTATGTGATGCGCAGCCTGCTCGGCGTCGCGGAAGCGGGCTTCATTCCGGCGATCGTCTTCTATATCGGCCAGTCGTTTCCGCGCAACCGCCGCGCGCGCATCCTCAGCATGTTCTATGCGGCGCTCGCGCTGGCGGGTCTCATCGGTTCGCCGCTGACGGGCTTCATCATGCAGTACTTCGATGGTCTCATGCAGTTGCCAGGCTGGAAGTGGATCTTCATCGTCGAGGCATTGCCCGCGTTTCTCGCGGCGGTCTATACATGGAAGGGACTCGACGACGACGTCACCCAAAGCCCGCGTTTCAGCGAAACGGATCGCGCGTTGTTGTCGCGCGTGCTCGCCGAGGATCGCGCGGTAACGGCGCAATCGAATCACAAGGGCCTCTTCACCAGCGCGCTCGTGTGGGCGTTCTGCCTCATCTATTTTCTCGATGTCTTCGGCATCTACGGCTACACCTTCTGGGCCCCGACGATGATCAAGTCGATGGGCATCTCCGGCGACTTCGCGATCGGCGCACTCGCCGCATTGCCGAACGCCGTCGCGGTCGTCGTGATGGTCATGTTCGGCCGCAGCGCGGACAAGCGCGGCGAGCGGCGCTTGCACGTCGCGGCGCTGCTGCTGATGGGCGCGGTGGGCTTGTCGCTGTCGGTGCTCTGGCATGACAACCTGTGGCTCGGCATGATCGCGCTGTGCATCGCGAATGCGGGATTGCTGTCGTTTCCGCCGCTCTTCTGGAGCATGCCGACGGCCGTGCTCGGACAGGCCGCGGCGGCGGTCGGCATCGCATGGATCAGCGCGTTCGGCAATCTCGGCGGCTTCTTCGGCCCATATGTAGTCGGCTTTCTGAAGCAGGCTTCCGGCGGCATGACGCTGCCGATCTTCTCGATGGTCGGCTGCCTCGCGCTCGGCATCGTTCTCACGATGCTGCTGCCCAAGCGCCTCGTGAACCGCTGAGCATTTTCAAACTTACACGACAACATGAAGAGAGACACAGCATGAAGCAACGCATCGGCATGATCGGTGTCGGCCTGATGGGGCACGGCATCGCGCGTAACGTGATGAAGCATGGTTTTCCGCTGACGGTCGTCGAGCATCCCGGCAATCAGCCGCTCGACGAACTGCTCGCGGGCGGCGTGAAGACCGTCGCGAACGGCGAGGCGCTCGCGCGCGCATCGGACATCGTCATTCTGTGCGTGACGGGCTCGCCCGAAGTCGAAGCGGTACTGACCGCGCCCGATGGCGTGCTCGCGGGATTGCAGCCGGGCGCGATCGTCATCGACTGCTCGACGGCGGTGCCCGCATCGACGCAGCGCATGGCGGCGCTCGTGAAGGAAGCGGGCGGCCTCTTCGTCGATGCGCCCATGACGCGCACCGCGAAGGAAGCGCATGAAGGGCGGCTGAATCTGCTGGTCGGCGCTTCGGCCGAGCTGTTCGCGCGCATCGAGCCGTTGCTGCGTACCTATGCGGAGAACGTGACGCTCGTCGGCGATGTGGGCGCGGGACACAGCATGAAGCTGTTGCACAACTTCGTGTCGCTCGGCACGATCGCGCTGATCTCGGAAGCGGCGGCCTGCGCGAAACGCGCGGGCGTCGATGCGCAGACTTTCGTCGATGTCCTCGCGAAAGGCGGCGGTGGTGGCGCGGCGCTCGAGCGGCTGCGTCCGTCGCTTATCGACGGCGATCCGTCGGGCATGCCGTTTCACATGTCCAATGCGTTGAAGGATCTCGGCTACTACGTGACGATGGCCGGCGACAACAACGCCGTCGATGCGATCGCCGGCGCCGTGCGCGCGACGTATGCGGATGCGGTCGAGCAAGGCGGCGCGCATCGTACTTTGCTGGAGTTGCCGAGGTTGCTGGGCGATTGAAGTTGCGATAAAAAAAGCCGCTCATCGAGCGGCTTTCCCTGGCGCTTTAAAGCCTCAATCGTCGAGCAAGGACAAGTCGCGCACCGCGCCCTTGTCCGCCGACATCACCAGCTTCGCATACGCCTTCAGCGCAGCCGACACCTTGCGCGGACGCTGCTTCGCGGGCTTCCAGCCCTTCGCGTTCTGCTCTTCGCGACGGCGCGCGAGTTCATCGTCGGAGAGCAGCACGTCGATCGTGCGATTCGGAATGTCGATGCGAATCTTGTCGCCGTCGCGCACAAGGCCGATCGCCCCGCCCGCCGCCGCTTCCGGCGAGCAATGACCGATCGACAGGCCCGATGTGCCGCCCGAGAAACGTCCGTCCGTCAGCAGCGCGCATGCCTTGCCGAGACCCTTCGACTTGATGTAGCTCGTCGGGTACAGCATTTCCTGCATGCCGGGCCCGCCCTTCGGACCTTCGTATCGAACGATGACGACATCGCCCGCCTTCACCTTGTCATTGAGGATGTTCTCGACGGCTTCGTCCTGCGACTCGGTGACGTGCGCCGTGCCTTCGAACACGAGAATGCTTTCATCGACGCCCGCCGTCTTCACGACGCAGCCATCCAGCGCGATGTTGCCCGTCAGCACCGCAAGGCCGCCTTCCTTCGAGAACGCGTGCTCGTACGAGCGAATGCAGCCTTCGGCGCGATCCGTATCGAGGCTCGGCCAGCGCGTGTTCTGGCTGAACGCGACTTGCGTCGGCACGCCTGCGGGACCTGCCATGTAGAACGTCTTGACGGCTTCGTCGTCGGTGAGCTTGACGTCCCATTGCGCGAGCGCGTCTTTCAGCGTCGGCGCGTGCACGGTCGGCACGTCGGTATGCAGCTTGCCCGCGCGATCCAGTTCGCCGAGGATCGCCATGATGCCGCCCGCGCGATGCACGTCTTCGATGTGATACTTGTTCGTGTTCGGCGCGACCTTGCACAGCTGCGGCACGGTGCGCGACAGACGATCGATGTCCTTCATCGTGAAGTCGATTTCGGCTTCGCGCGCGATCGCCAGCAAGTGAAGAATGGTGTTGGTCGAGCCGCCCATCGCGATATCGAGCGTCATCGCGTTCTCGAACGCCTTGAAGCCGACCGAGCGCGGCAGCACGCGCGCCTCTTCCTGCTCGTAATAACGGCGCGCCAGTTCGACGATGCCGCGTCCCGCGCGCTTGAACAACTGCTCGCGGTCGGCGTGCGTCGCGACGACGGTGCCGTTGCCGGGCAGCGAGAGACCGAGCGCTTCGGTGAGGCAGTTCATCGAGTTGGCCGTGAACATGCCCGAGCACGAGCCGCATGTCGGGCACGCGGAGCGCTCGACTTCGGCGACTTCCGCATCGGAATACGACTGGTCGGCGGCGATCACCATCGCATCGACGAGATCGAGCTTCTTCAGTTCGATGGCCTTCGTCTTCGGATTCGCGAGGCGCGTCTTGCCCGCTTCCATCGGGCCGCCCGAAACGAAAATGACGGGAATGTTCAGGCGCATCGCGGCCATCAACATGCCCGGCGTGATCTTGTCGCAGTTCGAGATGCAGACCATGGCGTCGGCGCAATGCGCGTTGACCATGTATTCGACCGAATCCGCGATGATGTCGCGGCTCGGCAGCGAGTACAGCATGCCGTCGTGACCCATCGCGATGCCGTCGTCGACCGCGATCGTGTTGAACTCCTTCGCCACGCCGCCCGCGGCTTCGATCTCACGCGCGACGAGCTGGCCCAGGTCTTTCAGATGAACGTGCCCCGGCACGAACTGGGTGAACGAGTTGACGACGGCGATGATCGGCTTCGAGAAATCTTCGTCTTTCATGCCGGTGGCGCGCCAGAGGGAGCGCGCGCCCGCCATGTTGCGTCCGGCGGTGGAGGTTTTGGAACGGTATGTGGGCATCGTGGTTGCGGTTGGAATGTCGCGAATGAAAGCGGGCCACGAGGGGTGAGGGCCCTTGCGCGCGGCATCCGCGACCTTTTGGGTCGGGTGGGCGCGAATTTTGGGATTATCCCATACCTGCTTCGTCCATTCCGCTTCGACGCGCCGCCTGCACCAGCGCGCGAATCGCCCAGCGTCTGACCTTGCGCGCGCGTGCGTCGTCGAGTTGCAGCACGTCCTTGCAGACGATCATCGCCTCCGTGCCGATGACAAGCGCGAGCGCCTGCGTGAGCGTGTCGAGCGCGGCGGGACTGAACTCGTCTTGCGCGGGTTCGAGCGCGGACTCGATCAGCGGTGTGCGGCGATTCTGCCGCAGCGGCATGTCGTCCTGCGATTCGCCCTTCGCCGCCCGCTCCAGCGAATGCGCGAGCATCATGCGCAACGGTGCTTCGTTCGCAAGAATCATGTCGTTGAGCGCGGCGTCGATACGCAACAATCGCGCGACCGGATCGGCCGATGCGCGCGCCGAAAATAGCTGGCTCGCAACGGGCGTGTCGACATCGAGCGATGCTTCGAGTAAGAGCGCATCGATGCTCGGGAAATGCCGATACGCCGTCGCACGCGACACGAGCGCTTCTGCCGCGACCTCTTCCAGCCCGGGCTTGCGCCCTTGCTTCATCAGCGCCGATGCCGCCTTCAGCAGATCCTTGCGCGTGCGCTGCTTCTGATTGCCGCGGGTCTTCGGTTCGGACTTCGCCATATCAAGCCTGCGGCAACTGACCGATGATCGCCGCGAGATCGACCCACACGTTTTCACGGCGAATCTGTCCGCTTTCGCTGAATTCGACGACATGCAGCATGCGAAATTCCAGCGGACGCCCACGGCCTTCGAGCCCGAACGGCCGGCCCGGCGCCTTGCCGCGCCACAACGACTCGTCGATGACAAAGCCGTCCCCATACAGACGGCGCAAGCACTCGACCCGGCTCTCCGACAGATCGGCAAACAACGCTTCGTAGAACGGCCGCGCGCGCTCGCGTCCGTGCGCCGGACCGGCAGGCCAGCCAACGACATCGTGCTCGACATCGTCGGTGAGCGTGGCGAGCACGCCTTCGACATCGTCGCTTCGTTCAAAACCGAAATGCTCTTCGATCTTGCGGTCCATCTCGACAGCAGTCAGCGTCATGATTGCCTCCTTGCACAGGTCACGCTTTCCAATTCATTCTAGTGAGACGACAGTCTCATTACAAGATTGAAATATCGTCTGGTGCGAGATGGTTAGCTATGCAATCACTTCAATGCATCGGCGCATATCGCAGATAAAAAAAAGCGCAGCCTCTTTCGAGACTGCGCTTTTTTTCCTTACGGTGCGGGGATCAAACCGCCCGTCGCACCATCAATTCCTTGATCTTGCCGATCGCCTTGGTCGGGTTGAGCCCCTTCGGGCACACGT
>NZ_JALQDP010000041.1:0-164732 GCF_023631165.1 Caballeronia sp. AZ1_KS37
CTTGCCCGCCAGCGGCAAGCGATACTTCGCGATCTGACCGATCCCGATGTTCCGGTATTCCGGCCTTGGTTTTTTTAATGCTTCAGCCACATTAGACCCCTTCCCAAACTGATTGACGATTCGCGCGCCGTCGACGATCGACACGGGCGCGACCCGCCCTGCCGATTCGCTTTGACGAGCAACCGGCAACGTATTCGGGGATAGTTCTAGCCCGCGCACTGCGCGATAGCGGTATTTTGTCGCGCGATTGATATACTGTCCAATATCTATCTCGTCTTTCTGAAATAGCTTTTTCATATATCGGATGGAATTGCGACATCTCCGCTACTTTCTGGCCGTCGCCGAGGAACGCAATGTGACGCGCGCGGCCGAGCGGCTCGGCATCGGACAGCCGCCGCTCAGTCAGCAGATTCACGCGCTCGAAGACGAACTCGGCGTGCGGCTCTTTCGCCGCACGGGGCACGGCGTCGTGCTGACGGAAGCCGGCGAGGCGTTCGCCGCCGACGCGAAGCGTCTCGTCGACGACGCGCGTCTCGCCGTCGAGAAAGCGCAGAGCGCGGGGCGCGGCGAGATCGGGCAGCTCAATATCGGCTTCACGGGATCGGCGGCGTTCAATCCGGTCGTGTCGAAGCTCATACGGTCGTATCGGCAGGCTTATCCGAACGTCATGCTGACGCTGACCGAAGGCAATACCGCGCAACTGCTCGCGCATCTCGACGCCGGCCGCGTCGATGTCGCGTTCGTCCGTCTCGGCAGCCAGTCGCCCGCGGGCGTGCAGATCAATCACATCGCGATCGAGCCGATGAAAATCGTGCTGCCCGCCACGCACAAGCTCGCGAAAAAGCGCAAGGTGCCGTTGGCGACGCTGGCGGAGGATCCTTTCGTGATGCTTCCGCGCGAGGCAAGTCCGACATTGCACGACGTCATCATCGGTGCGTGCCGTGAAGCGGGATTCGAGCCGGTCGCCGGCCAGCAGGCGCCGCAGCTATCATCGGTCGTCAATCTGGTCGCGGCGGAATTCGGCGTGTCGCTGGTGCCGGCGTCGGTGTGCCAGATTCAGGTCGATGGCGTCGCCTACACCGATGCGCTCGGCAGCGCGATCACGATTCGTCTGGCGCTTGCATCGCGCATCGATGCGACAACCGCCAAGACCGCCAACTTTCTCGATATCGCGCGGCAGATCGTTACGTCATCGACCTGACATTGTCATCAGAACAAGCGTGCATTGCATTCGACGATTTTTCGTCCAACACTTCATGTCGCAAGAAGAGCGTTGAAGAAGGCCGATTCCCGTCAGGTCGAGGAGCAAGGTCATGCGCGAAGATCTGAAGCATCCGCTGCAATGCACGCCCGCGTGCCGCCGGAGCTTTCTCAAATCAGTTGCGTCTGCAACTATCGCCGGGCTCGCGGTTCCGCCGCTCCTCATGACATCCGCTCACGCCGACGCGTTGACGCACGCGCAGCGCGACGCGATGTCGCCCGAGCAGATTCTCGATGCGATGAAGCGCGGCAACGAGCGTTTCCGCAGAGGCGAACGCAAGGCGCGCAACTACCTTGCCGAACAAAAGACGAGCGCAAAGGGACAATATCCCGCGGCCGTGCTGCTCAGTTGCATCGATTCGCGAGCGCCCGCCGAGGTAATCATGGATCTGGGCATCGGCGATATCTTCAACTGCCGCGTCGCGGGGAACATCGAAAACGACGACATTCTCGGCAGCATGGAATTCGCGTGCAAGCTGATGGGCGCGAAAGTCGTGCTGGTGATGGGACATACGTCTTGCGGCGCGATCAAAGGCGCGATCGCCAATGCCGAACTAGGTCATCTCACGGCGTTGCTCGCGCGCATCAAACCCGCCGTGGAAGCCACGAAGTACGACGGCGAGCGCACGGCGACCAATTACACGTTCGTCGACATGGTGGCGCGCAAGAACGTCGAGTCGACCATCGCGCAGATTCGCCAGGAAAGCGCCGTGCTGAGCGACATGGAGAAGCAGCACGCCATCAAGATAGCCGGCGCGATGTACAACCTCGGCACCGGCGCGGTGGACTTCTTCGGCTCTTAACTTTCGACGCGCTCGCGAAGTTCTTCCGTTTGCCTGACGACACCGCGCTTCGCGGACCAATACTCGGTTCGCACGCCGATGTCCTCCGACACGAACGGTCCGCCGCGCGTCGAGCGGTAGTGCGCGAGCGCCTTGTACACGAGACGTTGCCCGATCAGCAGAATCGGCACGTTGAGCAGCACCATCACGATGTTCATCAGATCGGAAAGCGCCCACAGGTTAGGCAATTCGAGTCCCGCAAGCACGGTGAGCGCGCCGAACGGCACGAACACGAGCGAGCCGACGACGCGAATGCCGATGATGAAACCTCTGCTTCGTGAAATGAAGTTGGCCGAGATTTCGGCGAACGAAATCATGCCGAGCAACGTCGTGAACGCAAAGAGGCCGTAGCACACGCACATCACGATCTTGACGACATGCGCGACCGAAACCGGCACGAGCGTTTCGACCGATGCGAGATAGACCGTGATCTTCGATGCCCTGACCGACTCCCACGCCTGACCGTCCACCGTGCCGGTCCATACGTGCGCCATCACGACGATGAAGCCGGTCATCGTGCAGATGACCATCGTGTCGAAGAACACGCCGAGGCTCTGCACGAAGCCCTGTTCGCAAGGGTGATCGTTATCGGCGATCGCCGCGGCCATCGTGATGGTGCCCTGCCCCGCTTCGTTCGACATCAGCCCGCGCTTGACGCCTTGAGCGAGCGCCGTGCCGATCGCGCCGCCGAAGAGCGCATGCGGCGCGAATGCACCGACGATCACCTCATGAAAGAAGTAGGGAATCAGCGGCAGATTGATGACGATGATGACGAGCGACATCAGACAGAAGAGCGTCGCCTTGATCGGCACGAGCACATCGGTATAAGCGGTCACGCGGCGAATGCCGCCCATGATGATGAACGAGCACGCTGCGATGAGCACCGCCGCGATGACGTAATACACCGTCGACTGACGCCCGAGATGCGTGCCGGTCACCGTATCGGCGATGGTGCCGATCGCGGTGAACACGTTGAACGTTTGCGGCGGCACATTGAAAAGCGCATAGACGATGAATACGAGCGACAGCAACGTGCCGACGAAGCGCTTGTCGCCGAGAATGCGCCGCCCATAGAACGGCAAGCCGCCGACGAACTCGTCGTGCTTTTTCTCCTTGAAGAGCTGCGCGAGCGTCGATTCCATGAACGCGGTCGCCATGCCGAAGAACGCGGCCACCCACATCCAGAACAACGCGCCCGGTCCGCCGACGGAAATCGCGCCCGTAATGCCGACGATATTGCCGGGCCCGGCACGCATCGCGAGCCCGAGCATGAACGACGCAAGCGCGCTGACGCCGGTTTTCGACGACTGCCTGCGCAGCATCATGCGAACGATCTTGCCGACGTTCATCGTCTGGATGAAGCGCGTGCGGATCGTGAAGTGAATGCCCACGCCGACAAGCAAAAGGATCGCGAACGAAAACTGCCCGAGCACGGGGATTTGTGAATAAGCCTTGAAATTCGTGGGGAAATCCCACAAGAAATCCGAGACGGGCGCAATGCAGGCAAACAATGCATTCACGGATTGGAAGAGACTTTCCACGCTTGGGCGTTCCTTTCTTGCTTCGGCCTGTCTGAGACAGGGGTTCGGGATGTTGATAAACGAGTCGTCGCGCGTGCCGCAATGGACGCGCAAACGTGTGCGAGGCCGCGATTATACGGGTCGGCGTCGTACATTCATCCGACGATCGTTTCGTGCAGAAAGGCGCTGGCGCAACGAGACAGTTAGTTGCAGCGAGAAATCAAGCTCATCTCATTCTTCTCTTGCACAATCACGTTCCCAACGCTGCTGGAGAATGAAGATGAAGATGACCGAACGCCTCGCGAAACTTCTCGTCGTGGCTTCGATGGCCCTGCTCGCGTCGCTCGTCAGCTTTGGCAATCTGACGGACTACGGCAGCAACCTGCAGTTCGTCGAGCACGTCATGCGAATGGACACGACGTTTCCCGGCAACGCGAACATGTATCGCGCGATCACGTCGCCGGTGCTTCAGCATCTCGGCTATGACGCGATCATTTTTCTCGAAACGCTCACCGCGCTTCTTTGCTGGACAGGCGTCATCGCGATGGCCCGCGCACTGCGCCAGGAGAGCGCGGCCTTCGCGCGAGCCAAACGCTGGGCGATCGCGGGCCTCACGCTCGGCTATCTCACCTGGCAAGTCTGCTTCATGTCGATCGGCGGCGAATGGTTCGGCATGTGGCAATCGCAGCAATGGAACGGCACCGAAAGCGCGTTTCGCTTCTTCATCACGTTTCTTCTGATATTGATCTTCGTGACGCGTAGCGAATCAGGTTGAACGCCGATCAGTTCAACGCGACCGCAGCCGCCGCGCCAACGGGCGTGCCTTCGATCGCCACCGACTTCTGCCCGTCCGGCCCCACGGGCACATCGCCGACGAGCGTCGTGCGATACAACTGGCGATCGAAGTCGAGATCGAAGATATCCGTCGGCGCGAGATGCGCGGTCGTGCGGTTGTCCCAGAACGCGATGCTGCCCGGCTCCCACTTGAATCTCACCGTGAATTCCGGCCGCGTCACATGCTCCCATAGCAGTTCGAGCAACACCTGACTTTCGCGCGGCGCGAGCCCCGCGATGTGCTTGAGAAAGCCCGGACTGACATACAGCGCGCGTTCGCCGGTCTCCGGATGCACGCGCACCAATGGATGCTCGGCGACGAGCGTGTGATCCGTCACGGCCTTCGTGAACGCATCGGTGCCGCTTGCGCCTTGCGGCGGCGCGAAACGATGCACGCCGCGCAGACCATCGACGAACGCGCGCAGCGGCGCCGACAGCTTCTCGTATGCGATCACGAGATTGGTCCATTGCGTATCGCCGCCATAGGGCGGAATCGTGACGCCGCGCAGGATCGATGCGAACGGCGGATTCACCGCGGCAGTCACATCCGTATGCCAGCCCGTCCACGGACGCAGCACCGATTGCCCTTCGAAGCGCGTGGCCTTGCGAAACTTCGAAATCGAGTAAATCTCCGGATGCCCGTCGACGTGGCCGAACACCGGATGCCCCACCGTGAGCTCGCCGAAGTGCGCCGAGAACGCGATGTGTTGTTCGTGGCTCAGGAACTGCTCGCGGAAGAAGACCACGCGCCATTTGAGCAACGCGGCGCGAATTGCTTCGACCTGTGCGGAAGACAAGGGACGCGTGAGGTCGACGCCGCCGATCTCCGCGCCGATATGCGCCGACAGCGGGCTGACAGTCACTTCCGTTTCATTCCCGATGGCCACTGCATTCATTTCGGATTCCTTTGGATGATGGATAAATGAAAGACGTGTCAACTGCCTTGCGCGCTCGAATCGTCAGCGAAGAAATAGTCGCGCCATGATTTCGGCTCGTGACGAATCACGCCGACCTTATGCAGGAATGTGCCCAGTTGCAGCGTGTTTTGCGGCGTCGTCGCGAAACTCGCTTCCTTGTCGCTGAGAATGCGCTCGACGAACGCAGGCGAGAGCTTCGACCCGTCCTGACGAATATAGATGGCCGCCGCTTGAGCCTTGTCCTTCTCGACGAGCTTCGCCGCATCGTCGAGCGCCGCGCGCACGGCGGCGTAGGTCTTCGGATTGTCCTTGCGCCATTTGTCGGAAGTCACGACAACACTGCCCGTCGACGGTCCGCCGAGGATTTCGGTGGAACTCGTGACCTTGTGGATCTTCGGATCTTCGAGTTCCTGATACTGATAGGGCGCGTTGGAGAAATGCAGATTGACGACCGAGTTGCCCGATAACATCGCGGTCGTCGCATCGGCGTGCGGCATGTTGACTTCGAAACGGTCGAGCCGCGCATACTCGGCATCGCCGAACGCCCTGGCCGACGCCATTTGCAGCAGACGTCCCTGCTGCGACACTGCGACGGACACCACCGCGATGCGATCCTTCTCGCCGATATCCCTGATGCTGCGAATGCGCGGATCGTTCGTCACGAGATACACCGGCACCGCGCTTTGCGCCGCAATGGCCCGAAAATCCTGATGCCCGCGCGTGCGATCCCAGATCGTCATCAACGGCCCGATGCCGATAGTCGCGATATCCGCCGCGCCCGAGAGCAGCGCTTCGTTCACGGCCGCGCCGCCGGAAAGCGTGTTCCACTGCACGTCGATATCGAGGCCCGCGCGCGCGCCGGCCTTCTCGATGAGCTTCTGGTCCTTCGCGACCTTGAGCAGCAACGAGCCGATGCCATATTGATCGACGATCTTCACCTTGCCTTCGGCGTGCGCGCGATGCATCGGTAAAGCACATGCCGCCATCAACGCGAGCATGGCGAAGAGGCGATGCAATGAAGTCGTCGGGATCATGCGGGGATATCGTGGATGAGCGGCGAGCGATCAATGTACTAGCCGCTTCCTCACACGCGAACGAAGAAATCCCGATACGGATAGCTTCGTTCGCGATAAGCGCCAGGGCGGCGCTCACGACGATTCGATGCACTGCGCCGTTCGAAAGACGCAGTGCGGTGCAACATGCTTACCAGTGATAGTTCATGCCGGCGAACACCTGACGTCCGTAACCGAACGCACACCAGCTGCCGTAGTAGCACGACGCGACGTATTCCTTGTTGAACAGGTTCTGCGCGTTCACATACAGCTCGACGCCCTTGAACTGCGGCATGGCGCGGCCGAGATCGTAGTTCAGCGTGGCATCGACGAGGAAGAAGCTCGACACCTTGAAGCTGTTGTCGCTGCTATACGTCGTGCCGGTGTAGCGTCCGCCCGCGCCCATCGAGAGACCGGCGAGCGGTCCGCGATTGACCGTGTAATACGCCCACAACGAAGCCTGATTCTGCGGAATCGCGGGCAGGAACTTGCCTTCGAGACCGCTGTTGTCCTTCGTGTACTTCGTGCTGAGATACGTGTAGCTCGCCGTGACGTTCAACGAATCCGTGAGGCTCGCCTTCGCTTCGAGTTCGACGCCGAGCGAGCGCGCTTCGCCGACCGCCGACTGGAAGTTCGGGTTGTCCGCATTGACCGTCAGCAGATTCTTGCGCGTCAGGTCGAACAGCGCGGCCGAGAAGAACGCGTTGTAGCCCTTCGGCTGGAACTTCACGCCGACTTCATACTGACGTCCCTTCTCCGGCGAAAACTGCTGACCGTTGATGTCCGTGCCCGCTTGCGGCGTGAACGATTCGGTGTAGCTGACATACGGCGCGATGCCGTTATCGAAAACATACGTGAGGCCCGCGCGACCCGTGAACGCGCGATCGAACTGATGCGACACGACGCCGTACGTCGTGTTGTTCGAATCGCTGCTCGCCCAGTCCTCGCGTCCGCCGAGCGTGAGAATCACGTTGCCCCAGCGCGCCTGATCCTGTGCATACACGCCGTATTGCGTGCCGCTCAGGATCTGGTGATAGCGGTCCGGCGGCGTGATCACCTGGTTGTAGTTCGGCGCGAACATGTCGAGCGACGGCGCGGTGCCGAAGCCCGCATCGAAGTTGCTCGCATAGTGCTGGTAATCGAAGCCGAACAGCAGCGTATGGTCGATCGGGCCGGTCGAGACGTTGCCTTCGAGCTGATTGTCGAGCTGAATCGTGTTCAGGTTGTCCTTCGACGCAGCCGTGCCGCGATCGAGCGTGCGCAAGTCGTCTTCGAGCGCGCTCGCATAGACGCTCTTGTAGTCCTGCGCGAGATGCAGCAGACGTCCGTTCGAGCGGAACGACCACGCGTTGTTGAGCTTGCGGTCGAACTTGTAGCCGATCGATTCCTGCACGCGATTGAAGCTCTCGAAGTTGTGATCGCCGTCGTAAAAGTCGCTCGGCAGCTTGCCGTTCGGGTTGTAGAGCACCGTGCCTTGCGGCGGCACGCTGCCATAGGACGTGCTGTCCGGATCGTGCTGATAGAGGCCGTACAGCGTGAGCGAAGTCTTGTTGTCCGGACGCCACGTGAACGACGGCGCGATCGCGATGCGCTTGTTGTACGTCGATTGCACTTGCCCGTCTTCCGAACGCGCGATGCCGGTGATGCGGTACAGATAGCGATCGTCGCCCGCGATCGGCCCGGAGAAATCGAACTTGGCCGACTTGTGCGCGTAGTTGCCGAACTCGATGCCCACTTCATGCAACGGCACGACCGTCGGCATCTTGCTTTCCTGATCCAGCAGGCCGCCCGCCGCCGCCTGACCGTACAACACCGAGACCGGGCCCTTCAGCACTTCGACGCGCTCCATCAAATACGGATCGATCTGCGGCACCGCGTACCAGCCGTTGTCGAGCAGCTTGAGACCGTTCCAGTACTTGTCGGCGTCGAAGCCGCGCACTTTTAGCATGTCGTAACGCGTCGCGATGCCGCCGCGCGTTTCGGGCGTGACACCCGACACATAGCGCACGGCCGCATTGAGCGTCTGCGCGTTCTGCTGATCCATCTGCTCGCGCGTGACGACCGAGACGGACTGCGGCGTCTCGAGGAGCGACGTGCCCGTCTTGAGCGCCGTCGATTCTTTCGCGACGTAGCCTTTCGTCGGACCATACGGTTCATCGACGTTCTGCGCCGTGACCTTCACCGCGGGCAGCGTGCTTTCGGCCGGCGCGTTCGACGCCGCAGCCGCCGATGCACCCGACGGCGCATCCGCGGACTGTGCGTGGGCGAGCGGCGCTGCCGCGAACAGCAGCAAGGCGGCCAGTTTCAAAGGCCGCATCGCGACCGGGCTCGTCGTTCCTGTCTTCATGCTCATTTCTTTTTGAGGTCCATTGCGTGTGAATGCGAATCGTTATTATTTGCGTCCGCATTGTGACAAGATGTTTTGTCTTTGTAAAGAATCGATTGGAAATCTTTAGTCCAAAAACGACACTCTCGATCTGCCCGAGCCGCGCCAGGCACGCATGGCCTGGACTGGATTCGTTAATGCGGATGCGGTCGACATCGCCGCCTTCATCGGCGCATGGACGCGCGCAGCTTAACCAGCCGCTTTCTTCTTCGCTTTCGTCTGATTCAACGAGATCGCCGCGCGCACGAGATTCTTAAGCGCGTGTGCATCGATCTTGTCGCCTTCGAAAAAATCGATTGCACGCCGCGCGTTGCCTTCGAGGCTCGCGTTGAAGAGCTTGTCGGGGTCCGGCAGGCTCGCCCCGTGCGCGAAGGTGAGCTTCACTTTGTCCTTGTGCGCGTTGCCCACCGCGATCATGCCGTCGCGATACCAGACCGGGCTGCCCATGTACTTCCACTCCTCGACGATCCCTTCGTCCGTCGCGAGGATGATCTTGCGCACATTGGCGAAGGTCTCGCCGCGCCAATCCGCGATGCCCGCGATCAGTTCGTCGATACGTTCCGATGCATTCATGCATTTCTCCTGTTTTTATTCGTGAGCGACATCAGCGGATGAGGCCCGGACTGCCTATGGTGATTTGCAGCCTTTGCGCCTGATCGAGATGAAAGATGAATGAAGGACGCGAGCGGATCAGCAAGGTTCGCGCGTCCGCGCTGCGCGCCGTGCGGATATAGCCTTCGACGGTACGCACCAGCTTCTGCAACGAGACGACCTCGTGTTCGAGATACGCTTCGTCGAAATCGTAGGTGCTGGTTTCATCGAGCTCGGCGATCTCGCTGTTGCTTTGCTTCGTCAATGCGTCGCTCGTCGCGCTGCGTTGCGGCTCCGTGCCGAAGCGCTGCGTCAGCGTCATGATCTCCTGATTGACCTGCGCGTGTTCCGACACGATCCGTTTCGCGTAGACCTGCAGGCTGTTGGAGCGCGTCTTGCGCAACGCGAGATTGGCCGCCGCGATCTCGGCCTGATTGGCGACGAAGACGACGCCGAGCATCTGTTCATCCGTAAGCGAAGGCTCTTGCGCGTACACACGAGCCGTCCAAAAGAGCAACACGAGCAACGCCGCGACGATGCGCTTGCCGTTCATGCGCGCCTCCCGATCATGTCGACGGCGATGACTTTACCTTGATACATGTGCTTCACCTGTCCGAAACGGTGGCCTTTCGTGTTCGATATGCGAGCCTTCAGGTCGCCCACTCCTCGCAAAGCAGCGTCCAGTATGGAGTGCAGGCCGATGCGTGGACTAAGATGTAGCCTTTGATCCAAGACAAGCTCCTGCCGCTTTTTACGAAGACGGCGGCACATCAATTTTCCCTTCAACTCTATGAACGCCGAAACGGTTTGGCCCGAGCAATCCTTCGACTGTGAAGGCTGGCGCGGCGAGATGGCTTCGCGCATCGCCAGCTTCGACTGGTCGGACACGGCCATGGGCCCGATCGGTCGATGGTCGAAGAGTCTGCGGGCAGCCGTGCAACTTCTGCTTGCTTCGCCTGTGCCGCTCGTCATGCTCTGGGGCCGGCGCGGCACGATGATCTACAACGACGCCTATGCGGGCTTCGCCGGTGGACGTCATCCGTTTCTGCTCGGCAAGCCTGTCGAAGACGGCTGGCCCGAGATCGCCGCGTTCAATCGCAATGTCGTGGACACCTGTTTGTCCGGCGCAACGCTGTCCTACGCCGACAAGCGTCTCACGCTGCATCGCAATGGCCGGCCCGAAGACGTGTGGATGGATCTGCACTACAGTCCTGTTGCAGAAGACGACGGTCATCCGGCAGGCGTGATTGCCGTCGTCGTCGAAACGACTCGCAAGGTGCTTGCCGAAGACAAGCTGCTCAAGCTCATGCAGACGCTGGAAGAACGCGTCGCGGAAGCGGTCACGGCGCGCGTCGAGGCCGAGGAGCGGTTTCGTCAGGTGCAGAAGCTGGAAGCCATCGGCAATCTGACGGGCGGCGTCGCGCACGACTTCAACAACGTCTTGCAGATCATCTCCGCGAACCTGCAGTTGATCGAACTCGCGACGCGCGACAAACCCGATCTCACACGCAGGCTGCGCGTGATGAGCGAAGCCGTCGCGCGCGGCGGCAAGCTCGCCTCGCAGATGCTCGCCTTCGCGCGACGTCAGCCGCTCAATCCCGCCGTCGTCGATCCGGCGAAGCTCGTCGCGGACATGTGCGAGTTCCTGCAACGCGCGCTGCCCGAATCGATCAAGCTGAAGACCACGGTATCGTGCGATGCCTGGAATCTCTTCGTCGATCGCCATCAACTGGAAAACGCGCTGCTCAATCTCGTCATCAATTCGCGGGACGCGATTCATGAAGGCGGCAACATTCAGCTCGAAGTCTCGAACGCGACCCTCGGCGATCAGATGACGACCGGTCTCGCGTTGCCCGCGGGCGATTACGTGAAGCTCGTTGTTACCGACGACGGCGATGGCATGCCCGACAGCGTAAAAGCACGCATGTTCGAGCCTTTCTATTCGACGAAAGCCGAAGGCCAAGGCACCGGCCTCGGCCTGAGCATGGTGTTCGGCTTCGTGTCGCAAAGCGCGGGCTGCGTGGATGTCGAAACGCAGGTGGGCGAAGGCACATCCGTCGCGTTGTACTTCCCACGCTGCACGCAAGTCGAATCGACGAATGCGCACGGCGCGCGCCCGCGTGCATCGAGCGGCGGCGAAGTGGTGCTCGTCGTCGAGGACGATGCCGACGTGCGCCTCGCGACCATCGACATGGTTGCGCAGCTCGGCTACAAGGTGCTGTCGGCGCCGAGCGCGGAATCGGCGCTTGCCGTCCTGCAGAAGCATGGCCACGTCGATCTTCTTTTCAGCGATGTCGTGATGCCCGGCACGCTGCGCGCGAACGAGCTCGCGAAGATCGCGAGCGCGCCGCCGTATAACGCGACCGTGGTGTTCGCATCGGGCTATACGCGCGACATCATCTTTCACGAAGGGCGGCTCGACAAAGGCGTCGTGCTGCTGAAAAAGCCCTTCACGTTCGATGACCTCGCACGCACGATCCGCCATGCGCTCGATGCGCGGCGCTGAACGTCAACGCGACACGCGCGCCTTCGCCCAGTCGGCCTTCTTCGCAAGCGCGATGAACGCCGCGAGATATTCGACGCTGACATCGGCTTCGCGCGTGCCGAGATAAATCTTCTTCGCAATGCCCTTCCTCCCTAGCTTGAGCACGGCGAGCGGCATGCGGTCCGCGTATTCTTCCGCGAGCCAGCGTGGCAGCGCCGCGACGCCACGCGCACTCGCGACCATCTGCATCATGATGTCGGTCGTCTCGATCGTCTTGTGCCTTCTCGGCACGACATTCGCGGGCGTGAGGAACTGGGTGTAGATATCGAGGCGATCGGTTTCGACCGGATACGTGATCAGCACTTCCTGCGCGACCTGCTCCGGCGTGACATGAGCGGCATCGGCGAGCGTGTGCGCTTCGGGCACGACGAGCACCTGCTCGTAATCGAAGACGGGCGTGAAGCGCAAGCCCGGTTTCTTCAGCGGATCGGGTGTCACGAGCACGTCGATGTCGTAACCGAACAGCGCGCCGATGCCGCCGAACTGAAAGCGCTGCTTCACGTCTACATCGACATCGGGCCAGCGCGCGAGATACGGCGACACGACCTTGAGCAGCCACTGATAGCACGGATGACACTCCATGCCGATGCGCAAGGTGCCGCGCTCGCCTTCGGCATATTGCCTCATGCGCGCTTCGGCGAGTTCGAACTGCGGCAGCATGCGATTGGCGAGGCCAAGCAGATACTGGCCCGCCTGCGTGAGCCGCATGCTGCGCCCTTCGCGCGTCCACACCGCCGTGCCCAACTGCTGCTCCAGCTTCTTCACCGTATGGCTCAGCGCGGATTGCGTGAGGTTGAGCACGGCGGCGGCGGCGGTCAGCGAGCCTTGGCGCTCGACTTCTCGCACGACCATCAGATGCGCGCGTTCGAGCATAGGCGTCTCCATGAACGAATTTAATCGATGCATGAAATTAAACCATTTTCATTCATGCATGGGAAATTCTATCATCGTCGCCATTCACTCTCTTTCCGACGAGAACACGCAACGATGGCCACGACACACAACCTCGGCTTCCCGCGCATCGGCGCAAACCGCGAACTGAAGTTCGCGCTCGAAAAGTACTGGAAAAAAGAGTCATCGCGCGACGAGTTGAAGGCGGTCGGCGCTCACTTGCGCGAGCGCCACTGGAAGCATCAGTCGCGTCTCGATCTCGTGCCGGCCGGCGATTTCGCGTTCTACGATCATGTGCTCGACATGAGCTTCACGCTCGGCAATCTGCCCGAACGCGTGCGCGGCTTTCACGGCGATGCGCTCGACAACGCCTTCCGCGTCGCTCGCGGACGCTCTTCCGAAAGCGCTGAGGAACATGCAGCGTGCTGCGAGGGCGTGGCTGCGGGTGAGATGACGAAATGGTTCGATACCAACTATCACTACATCGTCCCCGAGTTCGATGCGGCGACGCAGTTCACGCTCGATACGTCGCGTCTCGTCGAGCAGCTCGGCGAAGCGCGCGCGCTCGGCGTGAACGCGAAGCCCGTCATCATCGGGCCGGTGACGTATCTCTGGCTCGGCAAGGCGAAGGACGACTCCGACAAGCTCGCGCTTCTCCCGCGCCTGTTGCCCGTCTATGCGGCGCTGCTCGATCACTTCGCGGCGCTCGGTATCGAATGGGTGCAGATCGATGAACCCGCGCTCGTCACCGAACTCGATACGCAATGGCGCGACGCTTTCGTCACCGCTTACGATGCGCTCTCACAACGACGCGTGCGCCTTCTGCTTGCGACCTACTTCGGCCAGTTGCAGGAGAATCTCGATCTCGCGTGCAAGCTGCCGATCGACGGCCTGCATATCGATGCGATCAACGCGCGCGATGACGTCGGCGCCGCTGCATCGCTGTTGCCGGATTCGTCGGTGCTATCGGTCGGCGCGATCAATGGCCGCAACATCTGGAAAACCGATCTGAACGCCACGCTCGACTGGCTCGAACCGCTGCATGCATCGCTCGGCGACAGGCTGTGGATCGCGCCATCGTGCTCGCTGTTGCATACGCCCGTCGATCTTGCGAGCGAAATGAAGCTCGATGCCGAAATCAGGTCGTGGCTCGCATTCGCGCTACAAAAGCTCGATGAACTCGATGTGCTCGCACGCGCCTTGAACGACGGTCGCGCAAGCGTCGCCGATGCGCTCGCGTGCAACGCGGCCGCGATCGCGAGCCGCCGCGCATCATCGCGCGTGCATAACCCGGCGGTGAAAGAAGCGCTCACAAAGATCGACGCGACGCTCGGCCAGCGCGCGAGCGCATACGAAACGCGCGCGCAGAAGCAGGCCGCGATGCTCGCGCTGCCCGCCTATCCGACGACGACCATCGGCTCGTTTCCGCAAACGAACGAAATCCGTCATGCGCGTCGTCAGTTCAGGAGCGGACAGCTCGATACAGCCACCTATCGCGCCGCGATGGAACGCGAAATCACGCGCGCCGTGAAGGAACAGGAGGCGCTCGGGCTCGACGTGCTCGTGCACGGCGAAGCCGAGCGCAACGACATGGTCGAGTACTTCGGCGAGCGGCTCGACGGCTATGCGTTCAGCGAGTTCGGCTGGGTGCAGTCGTATGGATCGCGCTGCGTGAAGCCGCCGATTCTGTTCGGCGATATCAGCCGTCCGAAGCCGATGACCGTCGAATGGACCCGCTATGCGCAAGCGCAAACCCGGAAGCCGATGAAAGGCATGCTGACCGGTCCCGTCACGATCCTGAACTGGTCGTTCGTGCGCGACGATCAACCGCGTTCCGAATCGTGCCGGCAACTCGCGCTCGCGATCCGCGCTGAAGTGCTCGATCTGGAGGAGGCCGGCGTTCGCGTGATCCAGATCGATGAGGCCGCGTTGCGCGAAGGCCTGCCGCTGCGCCGCGCGCAATGGGATGGCTATCTGCGCTGGGCGGTGGAAGCGTTTCGCATCGCCGCGAACGGCGTGCGCGACGAAACGCAGATACACACGCACATGTGCTATTCGGAGTTCAACGACATCATCGCATCGATCGCCGATATGGATGCCGATGTCATCACCATCGAAACGTCGCGCTCCGACATGGAACTGCTCGAAGCCTTCGACCATTTCAAGTATCCGAATCAGATCGGGCCGGGCGTGTACGACATCCACTCGCCGAATATCCCGAGCGAAGCGCAAATCGTCGCGTTGATGACGAAGGCAGCGGAGCGGATTCCGCGCGAGCGTCTGTGGGTGAATCCCGACTGCGGACTCAAGACGCGTCAATGGGGCGAAGTGATTCCCGCGCTGCGCAACATGGTCGCGGCCGCGCATACGCTGCGTGCATCGGCGTCAATCGCTTCATACGGTCAGCATGTTGCGGCCCGCGAGCTTCGCACGATATAGCGCGACGTCCGCATGGCGGCATTGCGGCATGGCCCTTGCTCGCCGAATACACATATCCTCGTCCAAAGGAGACGCGCATCATGAAGCTCTATTACGCGCCCGGCGCATGCAGTCTCGCCGATCACATCGCGATGCACGAAGCCGGCCTGACCTTCGACCGCGTGAAGGTCGATCTCAAGACCAAGGTGACGGAAGACGGCACGCTCTTCGGCGAAATCAACCCGAAGAGTTATGTGCCCGTCGTCGAGTTCGACGATGGCAAGCGTCTCACCGAAAACGTCGCGATTCTTTCGTGGGTCGCGCAAAAAGCGCCATCGCTCGCGCCTTCCGGCGACGACGGCCATCTGCGTCTGCTGGAAATGCTTGCGTTCATTTCGACCGAGATCCACAAGCAGTTCGGACGCGTGTTCCGGCCGACATCCGATGCGGAAGCGTCGGCGGCGCGCGAGAAAATCGGCCAGCGCTTTGCGTATGTCGCGAAGACGATGCGCGGCGATTATCTCTTCGGCAATGATGTAAGCGTCGCGGATGCCTATCTCTTCACGATGCTGACGTGGGCGCAGAAAATGGGCGTCGATATGCCCGCCGAGCTCCAGGCGTTCTACAAGCGCATGCGCGAGCGCCCCGCAGTGAAACTTGCGTTCGAGCACGAAGGGCTTGAATGAGGGAAACGCGTTGCTGGCCGCAAAGCCCGGAACGCGCCTTGCGCCATGCTTCGTACCAACATCGACTTACGGAGGCAGGTCATGCAAGCGAACAGAACCATCGCGATTTCGGCTTTACTGATGGCGCTCTCGGGCGGCGCATTCGCCGCAGCCGATCAGACGCAGCCGGGCGCAAGCCACGGACCGTCGAGCGCGAAGAACGCGCAGGATGCGGCTGGCATCACGCCGAACTCCGGCCACAGCAGCGGGCCGTCGACCGGGCCGTCCGGCGTGGGCGGCTCATCGAATGGAACGAGCGGCGCGGGTGCGGGCACACGCCAAGGATCGGGCGGCATGCAGCCGCGTCTGAACGGCAGCGGCGGCACGAACGGCCAGACGAGCCCGTCGACGACCGGCGGCGGCGCGCAAGGCTGGTAATGCGTCAGGGCGTGTCGGGTGTGTCGAACCAGTCGTCGGCGGCGCGAAGTTCGAGCGAGCATTCGTTCGCGTTCGCCTGACCCGAGCGCGACTGGTCGAACGCACTCCGCACGTGCGCGATCACGCGATCCTGCACGATGAGCCGCTGCGCGGTATCCATCGCGCCATATCGCTCGAACTGACGCGCCGCGATGCGCAACACGACGCTGCAACGCGCATCGAGCGTCGTGTCGCGGCCCGTCTCGATGGCCCACGATACGTTGATGACGATGTCGTAGCCTTCGTCCACCACGCCTACGAACGGCGTCTTCCGCGCATCGAACGCACGCGACAACGCCACCTGCAATTCCTCCACGCGCTGATCCTGATCGGTGTATTTCATTCCTCGCTCTCCTGGATGCCTGTTCGATAATCGCCCAGCAAGCCGCGCTCCTGTCTGTAACGCGAACGGGTCCGTTGCTTGCTGCGCCCGATACGAAGGCGCGCGCCGCGTGCCGCATCACGATTCCGGGAGGCCCATCATGACGCCAGACAAGCCCGTGCCGCATGCCACCGCCGACGATATGGACGAACCCGTAGGCGAAGACACGAAGCAGCGTCAACTCGACGAACGCGAAAAGCGCACGCACGACGCATCGGAAAACGAATTGCCGTCGACGCAGGAAAAGAATCCCGTTCCGCCGGATTCCAACGCAACGTAGCCGATGCATCGCGCAGGTCATTCAACGAGGGATCAAATCATGTCTACCGAGACTTACGTTCGCAACGGACATCGCGTCGAGATCACGATCGATCACGATCCAACGGGTCAATGCACCTGGTCCTACACGATCGATGCGGACGGCTTCACTGAAATGCGCGATCGGCCGTTGGAAAGCGCGGACGCCGCGAGGGAAGCGGCCACGACGCACGCGAACGCCAAGGCCGACGCACTGCCCCCCGGCGACGAGGCCGGGGCCTAAGCGCTCCGGCGGTCTTTGATTCGGCGGATCGCCGATGGGATGCGGCGCGCCATCGGGCGGCACGGGATCGTCATCCGGTACGGAAGGATCGGGATCGACGTCGGGCGGCGGGATTTGCATGCGTTGGTCGGCGTCTGCGGGAAAGCGCGGTGAGTTCATCCTCATCTCCGGTTTGTCGGTCAGATGAACTTCCGCATTCCCCATGCCGCGGCCCTTGTCATGGCAACAACGTCGATGAATCCAGATCGGCGAGCTTGCCGAGTTCTTCGCGCCGCGTATCGCATGCATCGCGCACGCGCTGCCCAAAGCCGATCCAGATCGCGAACGCGACGACAGACAAACTTCCAAGCGTGATGAACGCCGCCGGATAGCCATAGTGATGCGCGATCCAGCCGCCGAGCATCGGGCTCAGGCACGCGCCCGCCGCCTGGACGCCAAGCACCGCGCCCTGCCCCAGATTCACTCGTCCGCTTCCGTGCAGGAGATGCACGACGAGCGCGGGCACCGCGACGGTCTGCAAGCCCGCGCCGATGCCATCGAGCACCTGCACCGGCACGATGCCCCATGAAGGCGCGATCCACGCGGCCGTCATCGCGCGCAGCGGGAGCGTCGCGAGCGTGACGAGGATGATCCACCAGAAGCCCCATCGGCGAATCAGGCGGCTCGCATAGGCCGCCGCGACGAGCATCACGATCTGCGAGATCACGATATTGGCGGCCGTCACATGGCTGGGATCGGCAGTATGCGCCGACGCGACCGCGAGACTGTAGAGCGGCAGCATCGCGGAATTGCCGAGGTTGAACGCCGCGAGCGCGGCCGCCAGCACGAGCAGCGAGCGGTTGCGCAGCAGAACCTGTATGGCATCGGCGCGCGTGTCGGAGGGATCGTCGTTGTCGTCCTTTGCAATGCCGCGCGCGAAATGCCGATGCACCGAGCGCGGCGGAATCCACAGCGCCGCGAAGATGCAGCCCGCACCGAACGCCGCGCTCAACGCGAAGATGTACGGCATGCCGAGCCACGCGCCGAGCCAGCCCGAAAGCGCCGCGGCCGCAATATTGCCCGCGTGATTCGCCACCTGATTGCGTCCGAACTGGCGATCGAAATTCTGCCGTCCGACGATGCCGAGCGTGAGGCCCGCGAGCGCGGGTCCCATCGTCGCGCCTGCGATCGCCGTGGCCACTTGCGACAGCGTGACGGGCCAGAAGCCTTGCCACATCCAGATGATGATCGCCGCGACGATGGACAGCGCGCTCGCGACCGCGACGATGGCGCGCCGGTGCGGCGTGGCATCGACGAGCGCGCCGGCGGGCGTCGTCACGAGCATGCCGACGATGCCGCCGATGGTCAGCACCGTGCCGATGCGGTCCGGCGTCCAGCCGTGCGCTTGCAGATAGATACCAAGAAACGGGCCGACGCCCGCCTGGACGTCCGCCGCGAAGAAGCTCACGGCGATGAGCGGACGGGTTGGCTTCACATTGTGTATTGGCATGTTTTGGATTCAGAGCACGATCTGCACGCTAAGTTCGACGACACCTTCGCTTCGAAGTCCGTAGTATTTCGCGCTCGATGCCGAATGGGTCTTAGCGCGCAGCATGAGGCCCGTTAACGCTTGCTTCGGCGCTGGCGTCGATCGACGATCGCTGCCGTCATCGCGCGCGGGGCGCAAGGCCCGATGCTCGCGGGCATCGTTCGATGTGAGTGTCATCCGAGGTATGCGCCTCCTTTATGCCGTGCCGAACGCACAGCAAATCGCATTCCGCGTGCTCGCGAGCAGCGGCGAACTGGGACTGTCGCTTGCTGCCTTTTCAACGTTCTGACCTTTTTCGGGAAATGTTCATGAACACCTTTGAAGAAGCGCGGGAACGCATGGTCGAACGTCAGTTGAAGGGGCGCGGCATCAGGAACGCGCGCGTGCTCGAATGCATGAGCGCCATCGCCCGCGATGCCTTCGTTCCCCCAGCCCTTGCCGAATTCGCCTACGAGGACAGCCCGTTGCCGATCGCCGCGGGTCAGACCATCTCGCAACCGTACATCGTCGCGCTGATGCTCGAAGCCGCCAACCTGCAACCTGGCGATCATGTCCTCGACATCGGCACCGGCTCGGGTTATGCGGCGGCGATCGCGGCGTGTATCGCGGCGCGCGTCGATACGATCGAGCGACATCGCGAACTCGCCGACGATGCCGCCGCCTTGCTCAAGGCGCTCGGGCTCACGAACGTCAGCGTGCATCATGCGGACGGCACGCTCGGCATGCCGCAGCACGCGCCCTTCGACGCGATCATCGCGGCGGCGGGCGGTCCATCCGTGCCCGACGCATGGCGCGCGCAACTCAAGATAGGCGGACGGCTCGTGATGCCCGTCGGCGACGCGCGCGAATCCCAGCGTCTGATGAAATACACGCGCACGGACGACGATGTGTGGCGCGACGAAGACCTCGGCGGCGTGATGTTCGTGCCGTTGATCGGCGCGCAAGGCTGGAGCGACGAACCCGACATTCGCACGGACAAACCCACGCTCGAGGAGCCCGTTGCGCGCACGTTGCCCGATCTGATCCGCGCATCGGCGGTGCGTCTGCCCGCGCTCGATGCGCCCGACTTCGCACATGCGTTCGATCGTTTCGCGGACAAGCGCGTCGTGTTGCTCGGCGAAGCGAGCCACGGCACCGCCGAGTTCTATGTAGCGCGCGCCGCCATCACGCGGCGTCTCATCGAACGGCACGGCTTCAGTTTCGTCGCGGTGGAAGCGGACTGGCCCGATGCCGCGATCATCGACGAGCACGTTCGCGGCCGTCCGCGCGCGCGACCCGAAGCACGACCGTTCACGCGTTTCCCTACGTGGATGTGGCGCAATACCGAGTTCGCCGCGTTCGTCGGGTGGCTGCGGCAGCACAACGCCGCGTTGCCCGACGAGCGCCGCGCCGCGTTCTATGGACTCGACCTGTATAGCCTTTCCGAATCCATCGCCGCCGTGCTCGCGTATCTCGACGCACAGGACCCGGGCGCGGCGCGCATTGCCCGCGTGCGCTATGGATGCCTCACGCCCTGGCAGAAAAACCCCGCTGTCTATGGACGCGCCGCGTGGCAGGCGGGCTTCGGCACATGCGAGGAAGCCGTCGTCGCGCAATTGCGCGATCTGCTGGACAGACGGCTCGCCACGTCCGCGAGCGATCACGGACTGCTCGACGCGACGCATAACGCGCGGCTCGTCGCATCGGCGGAGCAGTACTATCGCGCGATGTACGGGGCATCGGCGGAAAGCTGGAATCTGCGCGACACGCACATGTTCGACACGCTCGACAGCCTGCTCGATGCATGGGGACCGGACGCGCGCGCGGTCGTATGGGCGCACAACTCGCATCTCGGTGATGCATCCGCGACCGAGATGGGCCGCATGCGCGACGAGTTGAACGTCGGTCAGCTATGCCGCGAGCGCTTCGGCGACGACGCCGCGCTCATCGGCTTCGGCACGCACGCGGGCACGGTCGCGGCGGCATCGGACTGGGAGGAGCCGATGCAGATCATGCAGGTGCGGCCATCGCGCGCCGATAGTTACGAGCATCAGTTTCATCTTGCGGGCGTGAGTCCGTGCCTCGTCGATCTTCGTGCGGGCGTGAACGATGCACTGCGCGACGCATTGGGCGAGGAGCGGCTCGAACGCTTCATCGGCGTGGTCTATCGGCCCGATACCGAGTTATACAGCCATTACGCGCAAGCCGAGCTGTCGGCGCAATTCGATGCGTTCGTGTGGTTCGATACGACGCGCGCGGTCAGCGCGATCGAGCCTTCACAAGTCACGCACGAGACGCCAGAAACCTTTCCGTTCGGCGTCTGACGCGCGTTTGCGCGTAATGGAGCGCGTAATGGAACGTAAGCGTTGCTTACACATGCTCACGTCATTTTCGTTGCCCATTGCGTACAGTCCGGGCATCCAGAACATCCCTTTGCCACTTCGAGAGGAACGAACATGAAGAAGAGTCGAATCGTCGCCGCACTGGTTTGCGCGAGCATCGGACTGACGACGGGCGCCGTTTTCGCACAGCCCGCACCCGGCGGTCCGGACGGCTATCACGACGCGCATCGCGCACCGGGCGGTCCGGGCGGTCCGGCTGCCAAGGGCGGTCCCGGCGCGCCGGGTCATGGTCCGGAGATGAATGGCCGCGACGCGCCCCGCCCGCCGCAGCATGCCAACGATGAGCCGCGTCGCGACTGGCGCAAGGGCGAGCGTCTTGATAACGATTACCGAAGCCGTCAGTACGTCGTCGACGACTGGCGCGGACAAGGCCTGCGTCAGCCGCCGCGCGGTTATCAGTGGGTCGGCGTCGGTGCGGACTATCTGCTGGTTGCGGTCGCGTCGGGCGTCATCGCGCAGGTCGTGTTGTCGCATTGATCTGCGTTGAATGCGCATAAAGAAAAGCCCGCCTGTCGAGGCGGGCAAGATGCGCTTAAACGAGAGGGGGTCGAAGCGCACATCCAACGCGGTACGTTACGAATCGATTCGTGCGACTACAGCTTCCTGCGAATCGTGCCGGGCGAATCGGCGCTTTCCGTGGTCCTTGCCGGCGGGTCCGGCACAGCGACCGTCTGATCGAAAACGAAGCCCATTGCGATGTGCTCGGTGTTCGTGGATCCACATGCGGGGCACGTATCGTCTTCGAGAGCATCGTCTGAATATATGAGCTTGTTGCATGCTGCACAGCGTATAAGCATCTGTACTCCCGAAGTTCCAAGAAGATCGTCTCTCATTTATATGTCAAAACGAACGCACAGCCAATTGTTCTTTATGGGTGCCTTATGGGTCGCGTGTTGGGTCCCCTCTTGGGTCGCCTCGAGCACGCTTTAACCACCACGTTAATTCGCTGTACACCGTTCAGCGGATGATGCTCCACTCGGACTCGATCGCGCCCGCAGCCATCGCGCACTCGCTGAACGGCGGCACCGGCTGCGTATCGGGCGCGCCGTGCCAGCGTACTTCGAAGCGCTCTTCCATCCGTTCCGGTCCCTTCGCCGCGCCCGCAATCGAGGCGAGCCTGCAACCCGCGGCCTGCATCGATTCAGCCAGCGTGTCCCGCGAAAAGACGCCTCTTTCATAAGTTATCCGGAGCTCCGCATGATTCTCGCGCGGTATGCGTCTTTCGACCTCCTTCAGAAACCAGAGCACGACGATCCCGAGCCCGAGTCCCGCCGCGCCGAGTCCGAGCTGACCGCCGCCGAAGCACAGTCCGACCACGGTCACGAACCATAACGTCGCCGCTGTCGTCACGCCTTTGACGAGGCCATCCTTGCGAAGAATCGCACCCGCGCCGATGAAGCCCACGCCCGACAGTATCCCGAGCGGCAGGCGCATCAGATCGATCTGCACGAACGAACCGGGCGTCTTGCCCGCCTGAGCAAGCAATGCGTTGACTTGCAGCATCGCGAGACACGCCGCGAGGCATACGAGCAGCGTGGTTCTCAATCCGGCGACTTTGCCCGATTCGCCGCGATTCAATCCGATGAGAATGCCGGCAAGCACCGCCAGCGATATTCGAATGCAGACATCCGGCCATTCGAGGGTGAGAGGCATGAGCGCCATCGTATGTGTCCTGAAGCAATCGTCCGCGTAAAGCGCTCTAGCAATCATCACGCCCGCATGGGTTCATCGCACCTTGCAGCGATTGAAAGACAGCGGCATGGCCATTGCGCGCAAGCCAAACAAGGCGTGCATGCAATGCGGCGCATTCTTTCGATCGTGTTTTCCGGAGACTTCAATCATGGCTATTACCGTCGGCGATTTTCTGGTCGATCGCCTGCATGCATGGGGCGTGCGCCGCATTTACGGTTATCCCGGCGACGGCATCAACGGCGTATTCGGCGCGCTCAGTCGCGCCAAGGGCAAGATCGAATTCATTCAGGCGCGTCATGAAGAGATGGCTGCGTTCATGGCATCGGCACATGCGAAGTTCACCGGCGAGTTGGGCGTATGCATCGCGACATCGGGTCCGGGCGCGGCGCATCTCGTCACCGGTCTCTACGACGCGCGCCTCGATCACATGCCCGTTCTCGCCATTGCGGGCCAGCAGGCACGCGCCGCATTGGGCGGACACTATCAGCAGGAAGTCGATCTGCCCGCGATGTTCAAGGACGTCGCCGGCGCCTTCGTTCAACAGGCGAGCGTGCCCTCGCAGATTCGTCATCTCGTCGATCGCGCGGTGCGTATTGCGCTATCGGAGCGCAAGGTGACGGCGCTCGTGCTGCCCAACGATCTGCAGGATCTGGAATACGAGCCGCCGGGCCGCAAGCACGGCACACTGCATTCGGGCGTGGGCTATCGCGCACCGAAGACGGTGCCTTATGCCGACGATCTGCAACGCGCCGCCGATGTGCTCAACGCCGGCAAGAAGGTCGCGATTCTCGTTGGCGCGGGCGCGCTGGAAGCCACGGACGAAGTCATCGCTGTCGCGGACAAACTCGGCGCGGGCGTCGCGAAGGCGCTGCTTGGCAAGGCCGCATTGCCGGACGATCTGCCCTTCGTCACCGGATCGATCGGCCTGCTCGGCACCGAGCCGAGCTACAAGCTGATGACCGAATGCGACACGCTCTTGATGATCGGCTCGGGCTTTCCCTACGCCGAGTTCCTGCCGAAGGAAGGCGAGGCGCGCGGCGTGCAGATCGACCTCAAGGCGGACATGCTTTCGATCCGCTATCCGATGGAAGTGAATCTCGTCGGCGACAGTGCCGAGACCTTGCGCGCGTTGCTGCCGCTTCTGGAACAGAAGACGGATGGCGCGTGGCGCAAGGACATCGAAGGCTGGATGGACGACTGGTGGAAGAAACTCGAAAAGCGCGCGATAGAGCCTGCGAAAGCCGGCGTGAATCCGCAGCGCACGATCTGGGAGCTGTCGCCGCGCGTGCCCGCGAACGCCATCGTCACGAGCGATTCCGGTTCGGTCGCGAACTGGTACGCGCGCGATCTCAAGGTCAAGCGCGGCATGAAGTGCTCGCTCTCGGGCGGTCTCGCCTCGATGGGCGCGGCCGTGCCCTACGCGATCGCGGCGAAATTCGCGTATCCGGAGCGTCCGGTGATCGCGCTCGTCGGCGATGGCGCGATGCAGATGAACAACATGGCCGAGCTCATCACGGTCGCGAAGTACTGGAAGCAATGGTCGGATCCGCGCTGGATCTGCATGGTGCTCAACAACGAAGACTTGAATCAGGTGACGTGGGAACAGCGCGTGATGGAAGGCGATCCGAAGTTCGAGGCATCGCAGGACATTCCTTCGGTGCCTTATCACAAGTTCGCGGAATTGATCGGGCTGAAGGGCTTTTATGTCGACGATGCCGAGCGCATGGCCGCCGTGTGGGACGAAGCGCTCGCGGCGGATCGTCCCGTCGTGATCGAAGTGAAGGCCGATCCGAACGTGCCGCCGCTGCCGCCGCACATCACGATCGCGCAGGCGAAGGCTTTCGCGACCACGCTCATGAAGGGCGATCCGAACCAGAGCCATGTGATCGTCGATACGGCGAAGCAAGTGCTGGGCGCAGTGCTGCCGGGCCACAAGGACAAGTGATCGTCCATGCATCTGAGGATTCACGACGGCTCGGCATATCCGACCGTCGGCGGCGTGAATCCTTCTCTCACCATTCAGGCGATCGCGCGTTGCACGGCGGACAAAATCGAAGCGCTTGCCGCACGCGGGGAGTCATCGCGATGAGAAAGCCTCGGGTCGTGGTCATCACCGGAGCGAGCGCGGGCGTGGGCCGCGCGACGGCGCTCGAATTCGCCCGACGCGGCGTGGACGTCGCGATGATCGCGCGCGATCCGCAAGCGCTCGAAGACGCCGCCGCCGACGTGCGCGCGCTCGGCGTGCGTGCGCTGAGCATCGCGCTCGACGTGAGCGAAAGCGGCGCGCTCGACAGTGCCGCCGCGCGCGTCGAAGCCGAGCTCGGCCCCATCGACGTATGGGTCAACAACGCGATGCTGACCTCGTTCGCGCGCTTCGCCGATATGCCCGAACGCGATTTCAGGCGCATCACGGACGTCACGTATCTCGGCTTCGTGTGGGGCACGAGGGCCGCGTTGAAACGCATGACGCCGCGCAATCGCGGCGTCATCGTGCAGGTCGGTTCGGCGCTCGCGTATCGATCGATTCCGCTGCAATCGGCCTATTGCGGCGCGAAGCACGCGATACGCGGGTTCACCGATTCGCTGCGTTGCGAGTTGCATCATGCCAAGAGCCGCATCCATCTGACGATGGTGCAGATGCCCGCGCTCAACACGCCGCAATTCGACTGGGCCAGGAGCGCGATGCCGCACGCGCCGCGTCCCGTCGCGCCGATCTACGAACCCGAAGTCGCAGCGCGCGCGATATGGTGGGCGGCCACGCATCGGCGGCGCGAGCTGTGGGTCGGCATGTCGTCGGTCAAGGCGATAGTTGCGAATGCAATCATCCCCGGTTTGCTCGATGTCTATCTCGGACGCACGGGCTTTCGCGCGCAGCAGGACCCCGCTCTCTCCAGCGGCGAACGTCCGGGCAATCTCTCGCAACCGGTCACTGAACTGCATCGGGTGCATGGGCGCTTCACGGACGAGGCGAAGCGCGCGAGCGCGTCGTTTTGGGTGGAGACGCATCGCGGCCTGCTGCTTTGCGCGGGGCTCGGGCTGGGCGCCATCATCGCGCGCTTGATGCGTCGGCGCGCGTAACGACGATGACCGGCATTCGCTTCATGCGTTGTGATCGTGCGCGGTGATGCCATGACGCGCGCCATGCTTGCGCAGCGCGTCCTCGAAGAACGCGGGCGGCATCGGCTCCGGCAAGCCGTATTGCGGCTTCAGTTCGGCAAGCGCACGATCGAAGCGCACGAAGGTCGCGAAGTCGCGCGGATAACGCCGTGCATCGACACCGAGAAAGCGCCCTTCGCGTTTCGCCTTGGCGGTCAACGCGCCCCATTCGTCGATGCTCGTCACGCCGACGCCTTCGGTGCCATGCGAGAACAGCATCATGTCGATCTCGTCGAAGGACTCGCGTTCGAGAAAGCGGCGCAGCGTCTCTGCCGAAGGGTCGGTGCAGAAGACGAGCCAGAATGGGATCGCGCGCAATCGCAGCGTCGTGTACGGGTCCATCAGAAGAAATGAATCGACGACGAGCCGCTTCGACTCGATCCCCATCTCGCGATACCACGCGCGATACAACTCGGCCGTCGCGAAGCTGAACGCTTCCGGCTCTTCGAACCGCCATTCGACGACGCGCCAGTTCTTCTGCTTCGCCAGCGCGACGATGGATTCGGTGAGCGCCACGTCATAGCCCCATTCGGCTTCGGGCGCGCGCAGGGTCGGCACGGGCGCGTCCCATCGCGTGCGCTTCACGCCATAACGCGCGAGATAGCGCGCGACACGCGGCCCGCCTTCGAAGTACTCGCGCTCGGTCGCGCCGCCCAGCGCGCCGAACTGATAGAACGATCGGTCGCCGGTGCGCGTAACGGGCCAGTCGCGCGTGCATCGGACGATATGAAGCGTCGCGTCCGGCGCGAGACTGCGCAGCAGAAACTCGCGATACGCCAGCGGCAGCGCGCGCAGCTTCAACCGGAAGTAGCTCATCGCGGAGAGCATCAGCCGGTCCTGATTCGGATCCTGCATATGATGAATCGCGATACGCGGATCGGCGCGAAGCAACGCATCGACGGCGGCGAGGCCGTCATCGAAGCCGCTTTGCGCATCGTCGGGATCGCTGAAGGGCGCGCGCACCGGGCACAGAAACGTCTGCGGCAGCCAGGGCACGCCGAGCGCCGCCGCAACGTGCATGAGCGCGCCATTCGACGAACCGATGAACGCGGCATCGTAGGTGCGCTGCGGGTAAAGCCCCGCGATCCATTCGCCGATGCCTTCCACATCGAGACGCCGCGCCTGCCGCGCCGTGATGCCCTCCGACATGCCGCCCACGGTGTACACCCATTCGCGGGCGCGCTTCGGCAGCAGGTTGATCGGCGGCATCAGGCTATCGAGCAGCGGCGACTGGCTCGGGCTGCTGAAGCGTTCGCCATGCAGACACGCGGCGAGCGCCTGCACCATGCCCGCGGCCGAATCGAAGCGGGCAATGCCGCGCGGTGGCTTCGTCATCTCGATGCGCCGCCCTGAAGAAGAAACGTGCGGATCGCGAGCGCGAAGCTATGCGGATAGACATAGTTGAGCGTGTGCGTGCCGCCGTCTATCGCCAGCAACGCGCCGTTCGGCACGCGCGCCGCGACTTCGCTCGCCCACGCGAGCGGCGCGACGGGATCGCGCGATCCGGCGACGACGAGCGTCGGCGCAACGATGCGCGACAGCTTGCGCTCGATGCGATCGCGCATGAGTTCGCGCATCGTCGCGAGCGCGCGCACCACGCCCGCTTTCGCATAGTCGATGCGCCCGATCGGCGCCGACGATCTCGCCTGTTCGAGCCGTCCATTGCGCCAGTCGCGACAAACTTGCGTGAAGAGCGAGCGCGCATCGCGATCGACGGTCGGTCCTTGCAGCACGAGCCGGTCGACCGACTCGGGATAGCGCGCGGCGAAATCCGCGAGAATCTGGCAGCCGAAGGAATTGCCGATGAACATCGCCCGCTCGATGCCGCGCGCGCCGAGCCAGAGGCGCAACGCATCGGCGAGTTCGGGCACCGACAGCGCGCCGCCGCGCAGTTTGCTTTCGCCGAAGCCGGGCAGATCGGGCGCGTACACGTCGAAGTCGCTGCGCAACGCGAGCGCGAGCGGCTCCATGTAGCGGCTCGATATCACGAGACCATGCACGAGCACCACGGGCAGGCGCTTCGCGTGGCCACCTTCGCATGCCGCGTGACGCGAGAACATGCGATACGGTCCGGCCTGCGTGTAGCGCGCCGTGATGCCCTTGCGGGCGCTTTCATCGGAAAGGGCGGGCGTGCGCTTGAGGCGCTTCCATTCGATCGCCGCCCAGGCCACGAACGCGCACGCGCCGACGCCCGCGACGATGCGCCATGAAGGCCGCGCGGCCGTCACGCGGCGGGATCGAGCGCGACCTTGATCCATCCCGGTTGCCTTTGATCGAATGCCTTGTATGCGTCGATGACGTTCATCATCGGCTCGCGTGTCGACAGCACGCGCAGCGGATCGAACGATCCGTTCCTCACGCGCTCGACGAGTCCGGGCGTCACCGCGCGATGATTGCAGTTGCCCATCTTGATGGTGAGATTCTTGTTCATCGCCACACCGAGCGGAAAGAAGCGGTCGTTCGGCGGATACACGCCGATCACGCCGAGCGTGCCCGCCTTCGCCAATGCAGCCACGCCCCAGTCGAGCGCCTGCGTGGGCGCATCGCCGGGAATCCAGTTGCCGTCGTGTTCGTTGCGCTGCGCCGTGACGGTCCTGCTTTCCGCTTCGCCCTGCTTGACGGCATCCTGCGATGCAGCCGGCCCGCCCTGCGCGTGCACTGCATCGACGCCCACGGCATCGATCACACGATCCACGCCGATGCCGCCCGTCAACGCGAGAATCGTTGCGACGGGATCCTCCTCGTCGAAGTTCACCGCTTCCGCGCCTTGCGCGCGCGCCATCGCGAGACGATCCGTCAGGCGATCCACGACGATCACGCGTCCCGCGCCGAGCATGAACGCACTCGCGACGGCGAACTGGCCGACCGGTCCCGCGCCGAAGACCGCGACGGTATCGCCGTCACGCACCTCGGCAAGTTGCGCCCCGAAAAAGCCCGTCGGAAAGATATCGGACAGCAGGATCGCGCGTTCGTCGTCGATATTCTCCGGCAATTTGATGAGGCTCGCATGGGCTAGCGGCGTGCGCGCGTATTCGGCCTGCAATCCGTCGATCGGCCCTGTCGACTTCGGTCCGCCAAAGAACGCCGTGCCCGCGGCCGCGCCATTGGGATTCGCCGAGTCGCACTGCGCCGTGTAGCCCGTGCGGCAATACGAACAGCAGCCACACGAAATCGTCGATGGAATCAGCACGCGGTCTCCCGGCTTCAGGTTGCGCACGCCGCGACCGACCTGCTCGATCACGCCGACGCCCTCGTGGCCGAGTATCGTGCCCGGCACCATCCCTGGCAGCGTGCCGCGCACCATGTGCAGATCGGTGCCGCAGATCGCGCTCGCGGTCAGGCGCACGATCGCGTCCTGATCGTGACGAATCGAAGGGTCGGGCACGTTATCGAGCGATATATCGCCTATTCCATGAAACACAACCGCTTTCATTGCACACTCCTTGAATGGCCGGGTCCGTGTGCGATTTCAGCAATGGATGCGCCCGCGCACCGCATTAGGGACTTTCGTTTCAGCGAGAAGCAACAGCGGGTCCAGACCGGGTACGGCGCTTGCCCGCATGTTCGACACACATCGAGGAATGCGCCATGAATACGCTGCGCATCGGCGATCTGCATCCGACGCAGGCGACGCACGGAGAACGGCAGGTCCGCCGCAAAGCCGAGGAATATCGCGCGCTGAGCGCACATGAACTGGCAATGTCGATAGCCGCGAAGCCGATTGCCGTCGTGCTCGGGCCGGGCGGCGAGCCGTATGTCATCGACCATCATCATGTGGCTTGCGCGCTGGCCCGCATCGGCGTGCAGGACGTGCCGTTCGTGCTGGTGCGGGACTTGTCGTCGTTATCGCGCGCGGCGTTCTGGCTGACGATGGAGAACGAGGCGTGGGTGCATCCCTACGACGCCGATGGCCGCCGCATCGCTTTCAAGGACATGCCGGTGCATATGCGGGACGCCATCGACGACGATTTCCGCAGCCTTGCGGCCTTCGTGCGCAGCGCGGGCGGCTACGAAAAAACCGACGTGCCGCTTGCCGATTTTCGCTGGGCGGACTTCTTTCGCGCGCACTTCCCGCGACCGCGCGACGATGCGCAATTCGACGCGCTGCTCGAACGCGCCGCCGGTCTGGCGCGCAGCGACGCGGCTCTCGGCCTTCCCGGTTTCATCGGATGATCTTCAACGCGGATTCGCCGCGATGAAATTCTTGAGCGCGGTATAGACGGGTTTCTTCGTCACGCCGTCGTTGAGCATGATGCCGTAAGGGCCCTGACCGGTGGGCGGATCGTCGTAGAGCTCGTAGACCTGTATCGACTGAATGTTGTATTGCGGCGCGATTGAGAGAAGCCTGCCCATCATGTCGTTGGCCATGTAAGTGGCCGCCTGATCGACGGTGCCGGGAAAGTCCGGACGCATGCCCACTTCGTTGATCCAGATCGGCTTGCCGAACGACAGCAGCGTGCCGACTACGTTGTAGCAGCGGATTCCGCATGCGTGCGTGATATCGCCCTGCTCCGAGTACCAGTGCCACGCGGTGATGTCCCACGTCACGATGGGATGTCCGCTCGTGCCGTCGGGTTGCGTGCCGTTGGCGAGCATCGTATCGAGGCCGAGGTGCATCCACGTATTGCCGCCGATGATGATCTTGCCGACAGCATCCACCGACTTGATGCCCGCGATCAATCCGCGAATCACGCCGCGCGCGATCCGATAACAATCGTTGTGGTAATCGGCCGGATTCACGCCGTCGACCGCACCGACGAGACATGTCGGTGCAAGTTCGTTGGTGACTTCGTAATAGGCATATTGCTGCACGCTGACGATTTGCTGAGCGAGCGTGAAGCTCGCCTGATAAGCCGAATTCTCATCGGCGAAGTTGAGGTCTTGCAGGATCACCGGATAAACCATCACGCCGGATTGCGCCATGATCTTCGCGAACTTCGCGAGATTTTTCGCGCCGGCTACGTTGGAAATGTCGTTGCGGTACATCGTCATGTTGAGGTCTTTCAGTTGCGCGGCTTGTTGCTCCGGCGTCGACGTCTGATATGGACCGACCCAGTTGGCATGACCGTTCATGCCATAAAACACGCTGCCCGCAGGCGCAATCACAGGCTTTGCGGTGCTGCTCGCGCCGCCGGGGCTGCTCGCCGCCGACGGCGCCGATGCAACCGCTGGCGCCGATGCAACCGCAGGCGCCGACGCTCCGCCGTCCGAAGGGCTCGACGCCGCTATGGGACTCGATGCACCCGAAGGACTCGATTGCGCGCCACCGGTCGTGCTCGCGCCGCCAGTTTCACCGCCGCCACCGCCGCCGCATGCGGCCAACAGAAGCGCGATCGCGAAACCCGGCCATATCGAAAGCCGCCCCGCTGAAATAATGCGCCGCGATTTGAAGATATGAGCAACGGATCGAACGAAAGTAATGGCTTTCATGGCGCGTTCGGAATATTCAAAATAGATATCGAGCGGCCGGTTCATTGCCGGAATTGAAACGCCCGCGTCGCGCGGCGAAATGCGAGCGCGAACAGGCTCAGCCGCGTTCGACGAATGACGAACGCGGCCCCGCTTCGATACGAGAGATAAGACGACGCCCCACTGACCGATGCGCGCAAACGCGATGGCGCGAGCGTGGCAATCGCCGGACGCAACAAAGGGCCTTCGCGCTGCGTTTCAATCGAGCGCGCGAAGGAGAATCGGAAACCATCGAAAGACACGAACATGCATGGACATGCATGTCGCAAATACGTTAGTACATCATAACGTCGGTGCGCGCTTATTCAAGCATTGCGAGTGAATCGGCGAAGAATACTTATCGAATCGATAAGATCCATTGGACTGATGAAAACGCTTCGCGAAATAAAGCGCATTACATGCGTTGCGCCGTAAGGCTATCGTTGGGATCGTGGATTGCTCGGGGAACGAAGCCCCGCGCACCCGTCTGGCGTGCCGGAACCTCACTGCGAGCCAATCTTTCAAGGAGATACATGCGGATGCCTGCTACGCACAAAGCGATCCATTGTGCCAGCCGTAGCACCCGCGCCATGATCGCTTTTCTCGCCGCATTCGTTTGTCACGCGAGCGCGCGCGCCGACGCGCCGCTCAATTACTTCCTTCACGCCGACGGTCCCGCCGCCACGCCGACGATGCGTCTCGGCTGGGCGCTCGCGGCACTGGCCGTCGCCGTCGCGCTGATCGTGAGCGCATTGCTCGTCGGCGCGATCATCCGCAAGCGTCCGCCGCCCACGAAGCGCGATGCATCGCACGTGCAGGGCGAAGGCGGCGGCATGCGCTGGGTCTGGATCGGCACGGGCATCTCGTCGGTCGCGCTTTTCGTCGCGCTCGCCTATGTGCTCGTGACGCTCGAATCGGTCGCGTCGCCGAGAAAGGAGCCCGCGCTGACCATCGCGGTCACGGCCTACGACTGGTGGTGGAAGATCGACTATGCGGGCGTGACCACGGCCAACGAGATTCACATACCGGTCGGCGAGCCTGTGAAAATCGAATTGCGCAGCGCCGATGTCATTCATGCGTTCTGGGTGCCGCGTCTCGCGGGCAAGACTCAGACGATACCGGGTGTCGTCAACGAGCAATGGATTCAGGCGGATCGCGCGGGCGTGTATCGCGGGCAATGCTCGCAGTTTTGCGGCGCGCAACACGCGCATATGGCCTTCGAAGTGATCGCGGAACCGCGTGCTCAATTCGATGCGTGGTACGCGGCGCAAGCGCGCCCGCATGCCGCCGACGCCACCGCGAGCGCCGGGCAGCGACTCTTTCTCGATCGCTGCGCGGGCTGTCACGCCGTGCGCGGCAGCGATGCGAACGGCACGCAAGCGCCCGATCTCACGCATCTGAATTCGCGCAGGCTCATCGCCGCCGGCACGTTGCCGAACACCGAATCGAATCAACTCGACTGGATACGCCATGCACAGCGCATCAAACCGGATTCGCTGATGCCATCGATCGCGCTCACAGCGGCCGAAGCCGCCGCGCTCTCCGCTTATCTTCGGACACTGCAATGACCGAACACGCCACGTCCCCGCCGCCGCTGCAACGCACGCTCGCGATCGGCCGCATCGAACCCGGCAGCGCCGAAGAACGCAAGCTGCGCGAGACATGGGAAACGCCACCGGGATGGCGCGGCTGGCTTTCGACCGTCGATCATAAAAGCATCGGCTTGCGCTATCTCCTCACCGCGTTTGCGTTTCTGATCGCGGGCGGCATCGAGGCGCTCATCATGCGCGTGCAGCTTGCGCGCCCGGACTCGACGCTGCTCACGCCCGAGCAATACAACCAGCTCTTCACGATGCACGGCGTGACGATGATCTTCCTTTACGCGTTGCCCGTGCTCTCCGGCTTCTCCAACTATCTGTGGCCGCTGATACTCGGCGCGCGCGACATGGCGTTTCCGCGCCTGAATGCGCTGTCGTACTGGATCTTTCTTTTCGCCGGACTCTTTCTGTATGCGAGCTTTCCGTTCGGCGAAGCGCCCAACGCCGGCTGGTTCAACTATGCGCCGCTTGCCGGTCTCACTTACAACACCGGTCCCAACATCGATGTCTATGCGCTCGGCATGGTGCTGCTCGGCATCTCGACGACAGTCGGCTCGATGAACTTCGTGGTCACGTTCCTGCGCATGCGCGCGCCGGGCATGTCGCTCGATCGCGTGCCGGTGCTCGTGTGGGGCACGCTCACCGCATCGGGCGGCAACCTGCTTGCAGTGCCATCGGTGAGTCTCGCGTTCTTTCTGTTGTGGCTTGACCGGCGCATCGGCACGCATTTCTTCGACGTCGTCAACGGCGGCCGCGCGCTGCTCTGGCAGCATCTCTTCTGGATCTTCGCGCATCCGTGGGTGTATGCCGTGGTGCTGCCCGCGATGGGCATCGTCTCCGATGCGCTCCCGGTCTTCTGCCGCAGGCCGCTGGTCGGCTATCTGCCGGTCGCGCTGTCGACCGTCGCGACGATGGTCATAGGCTTCGTCGTATGGATCCATCACATGTTCGCGACGGGCATTCCCGCGCTCGCGCTGTCGTTCTTCGGCGCGGCGAGCATGGTGATCGCGATACCGAGCGCGGTCGCGACGTTCGCATGGATCGCGACGATATGGACGGGACGTCCCGTGTTTCGCGTGCCTTTTCTGTATTTCGCGGGCTTCGTGTTTCTCTTCGTGATCGGCGGATTGTCGGGCGTGCTCACCGCAGCGGTGCCTTTCGACTGGCAACTCACGGATACCTATTTCGTCGTCGCGCATCTGCATTACGTGCTACTCGGCATCAACGTGTTTCCCGTTATCGGCGGCATCTACTTCTGGTTCCCGAAATTCACCGGGCGCATGATGAGCGAGAGGATCGGGCGCATCGGCTTCTGGATTCTGTTCACGGGCTTCAATATCGCGTTCTTTCCGATGCATATCGCGGGTTTGCTCGGCATGCCGCGACGCATCTATACCTACGCGCCCGACATGGGCTGGAACACGGTCAACATGATTACGTCGATCGGCGCGTTCCTGTTCGCGTTCGGCGTGCTGATCTTCGTGTGGGACTTCGTGTACAGCCTGCGGCGCGGTCCCGTTGCGGGCGATAACCCCTGGGATGCGCCCACGCTCGAATGGGCGACTTCATCGCCGCCGCCGCCGTATAACTTCGCGATCGCGCCGCGCATCGCGAGCCGTCATCCGCTATGGGAGGAACGCATTTCCGGCAAGATGCGTTCGCGGCTCGACGAAGGGTACATCCTCGACAAGGGACGCGAGGCGCTCGGCACCACCGCGCTCGACGGCGATCCCGACGTGATTCTCAAGATGCCGGAAGACTCGTATGCGCCTTTCTGGCTCGGCGTCGCGTCGCTGGTGTTCTTCTCGGGCCTCGCATTGACCGCATGGTGGCTCGCGGCGCTCGGGTTGATCGGATGCGGCGCGGCCATCGTCGTATGGTTGTGGCCGCGCCGCGAACTCGGCCAGCGCGACGATACGCCCGAGCCGCACGAAACCGGAGCGACACCATGAGCGATTTCGCGGAAGCGTTGCCCGAACGCGCGCGTCTGCCCATCGGCAGTCCGGGCGAACGGTCGGGCGGATGGTGGGGATGTCTCACGCTCGTCGCGACCGAAGCGGCGCTCTTCGGCTATCTGATCTTCTCGTATCTGTATCTCGCTTCGCAGACGACACAACACTGGCCGCCCGAAGGCATGCCGAAGCTCGGCCTCGGCATCGCGAACACCTGCATTCTGTTGTCGAGCAGCGTGTTCGTATGGGCAAGCGAGCGCTTCGTGCGGCGCGGAAAACGCGGCATGGGCGTGCTGATGCTCGCTATCGCGCTCGCGCTCGGGGCGATCTTCGTCGGCATACAACTCAAGGAATGGGCCGATCATCCCTACGGCCTGACGACGCATCTCTACGGCTCGCTCTACTTCACGATCACCGGCTTTCACATGATGCATGTGCTCGTCGGCCTCGTCGTGCTCGCGTTCCTGCTGCTATGGACCGCGCTCGGCTACTTCGACCGGGCGCGTTCGGCGGCGCTGACCATCGGCGGCTTGTATTGGCATTTCGTCGATGTCGTATGGCTCTTCATTTTCGCGACGCTGTATCTGTCGCCCTACGTGCTGGCGAAATGAAATGAACGATGCATCGCCCATCGACGAAAAGCGGCATCCCGTGCGTCCGGGCGGCATGGCGCTCGCGATCGGTCTCCTGCTCGCACCCGCCGCGTGGATGACGCAGACGACGCTCGCGCAGACCATCGCCGCGTGGGGCTGCTTCCCGCATGAGCGTCCGGTGAACGCGCCCGCGATGCCTTGGCTCGAGCACGGCATCGTGCTGCTGGCGCTGGTCGCGTTGCTGCTGGGCGTCGCGGGCGGCGTCGTCGCGTGGCGCAACTGGCGGCGTACGGGCGAGCTTGCATCGACGCTGAAAGAGCATGGAACGATCGACAGACATGCGGCCCGCGATGCGTTCATCGCGCGGGCGGGGGCGCTTGCGAGCGCGCTCTTCGTGTTCGCGCTGATCGCGACGGATCTCGCGTGGCTGCTCGTGTCGCCATGTAGAGGACGCTGATCGTGACGACGTTCCGACGCCGCGCGCTCTTCTGCGCTTTCACGCTGATCGCATCGATGCCGCTCGCTCGCGGACAGACGCCCGATCTCGTCACGCGCGGCGCGTATCTCGCGAAGGCCGCCGATTGCGCCGGCTGTCATACCGCGCCGCCCGCGCCCGGCAAACCGCAGCCGCATCCGTTCGCGGGCGGCCTGCCGATGGGCTCGCCCTTCGGCACGATCTGGTCGAGCAACATCACGCCGGACCCGCAACATGGCATCGGGCGTTATAGCTACGAGGACTTCGCGCGCGCGTTGCGTGAAGGCGTCGCGCCGGGCGGCAAGCATCTTTATCCGGCGATGCCTTATCCATCGTTCTCGAAGATCAGCGACGGCGACATGCGCGCGCTCTATGCCTATTTCATGCACGGCGTGGAACCCGTCGCGCAAGCCGCGCCCGAAACGCATCTGCCGTTTCCGTTCAGCCAGCGCTGGGCGCTCGTCTTCTGGAATCTGGCCTTCAGGCCGACGGAACCGTTCACGCCCGATCCGAAGCGCGAAGCGCAATGGAATCGCGGCGCCTATCTCGTGCAATCGCTCGGGCACTGCGGCGCGTGCCATACGCCGCGCGGACCTGCCTATAACGAACGCGGCTATACCGAATCGTCGCGGACGTATCTCACGGGCGGCACCAACGATCACTGGTACGCGCCGAACCTGACCGGCGTATCGGGCGCGGGACTGGGACGCATTGCACCCGACGACATCGCCGCGTTTCTCAAGACGGGGCACGGCGCGGGTCTCGCCACCTTCGGCAGCATGGTGCAGGTGGTCGAAGACAGCACGCAATATCTCGACGATCAGGATCTGCTCGCGATCGCGTCGTATCTGAAGAGCCTGCCGGCGAACGGAAACGGCGGCACCTACGATGCGCGCTCGCGCGCGGCGCAACAGAGCGTGGCCGCATTGCGCACCGGCGACGACGAGCGTCCCGGCGCGGGTCTCTATCAAAGCGCATGCGCGCGCTGTCACAAGAGCGACGGCGCGGGTGAAGCGTTCAAGTATCCGCGGCTTGCGGGCAATCCGGCCGTGCTGTCGGAGAAGCCCGATTCGCTCGTGCGGATGGTGCTGCAGGGCGGCAACGCGCCATCCACGGAACATGGGCCGCAGCCGAAGAAGATGCCCGCGTTCGCCGACAAGCTCACCGATACGGAAATCGCCCGCGTGCTGACCTTCGTCCGCTCGGCATGGGGCAACGATGCTTCGCCTGTCACGACGCGCGACGTGCGCAGCATGCGCGATGCGGTCTCGAAGCGCGCGCAACCTTGAATTGACGAAGCGAAAGTGACCGATTCACTGCGCCGCATCGGCGATTCGCGGCGCGTTGTACCATGGTTGACTGGACAAAATTTCCTACTACGCGAACGTCCGCCATGGCCAACACCAGAGCTTTAGAGGAACTCGCACGTCTTGACCTGCATATCGAGAATTGCGGGCGGCGCATCGTCGAGCAGACGGAACGCCTCGAATCGCTCCGACAGTGCGGATGGAACACCGACGACTCGGAAAGCCTGTTGCGCAATCTCATCACCAGCCTGCGCGCGCTCGATCAGCTTCGCAAGACCGTGGTCAAGGAAGTCGACGAAGCGGACCACTGATCGCCATTACCGCTCTTCGCGCGTCGTAAGGCGCGGATTCCGCACGCCGTGTTTCGATTCCTGGAACGCTCGATGCTGACACGACCGCATGACCGCGCATGCGGTCGTCTTTCTAACCAGCACCGGAGTCGTGAATGAAAACACTCGTCAATGAAAGAGCGCGCAGCGCCGCTCGTACAGGCGCCCTCAGGGAAAGCCGGGCCACGGTCGTTCTTGAAGCGGCAGCGTAAGGAGCACGACATGAGCAATACCACCGATAGCGGATACCCACGCCCGCCGATGCCGGCGCAACAGCAGGACAATCGCCCGGGACTCACCGGCCCGATGGACCCGCCGCCCGATCACGGCGAATCGAGCTACAAGGGCAGCAACCGGCTCGCCGGCAAAGTCGCGCTCATCACGGGCGCGGACAGCGGCATCGGCCGCGCGGTGGCGATCGCCTATGCGCGCGAAGGCGCGGACGTCGCCATCTCCTATCTCAACGAGCATGACGACGCCGAGGAAACGAAGCGCTGGGTCGAGAAAGCCGGACGCCGCGCGCTGCTTCTGCCCGGCGATATCACGGATCGCGAGCATTGCAAGCAGATCGTCGCGAAGACGGCCGAAACGTTCGGGCGCATCGACGTGCTCGTGAACAACGCGGCGTATCAGGCGACTTACGACAAGCTCGAAGACATCAGCGACGACGAATGGGACAAGACCTATTCGACGAATATCGGCGCGATGTTCCGCATCACGAAGGCCGCGCTCGCGCATATGAAAGAAGGCAGTTCGATCGTCAACACGACGTCCGTCAATGCCGATGCGCCGAATCCCGGACTGATCGCGTATGCGAGCACGAAGGGCGCGATCCAGAACTTCACGGGCGGGCTTGCGCAACTGCTGGCCGAGCGCGGCATACGCGCGAACTGCGTGGCGCCGGGGCCGATCTGGACGCCGCTGATTCCATCGACGATGCCGCCTTCGAGCGTCGAGAACTTCGGCAAGCAGGTGCCGATGAAGCGCCCCGGACAGCCTGCGGAACTCGCGGCGCCTTATGTGATGCTGGCATCGGACGAGGCGAGCTACATATCAGGCGCGACCATCGCGGTAACGGGCGGCAAGCCGATTATTTAGCGCGGCCGGGGCACAGCGAATGCTGTTTTGAAAGCATGAAAGGCTTCGCGCAAACCCGCGCGAAGCCAACGACAAGAGCGGGCGATGAGCCCGAACAATCATGCAATCCGACATGTTGAAGCTGGCCCGTGAATCCGGAATGACCGTTCTGCTCGACGGCAGGATCGGACAGCAGGCGTACATGAGCGTCAGCGGATCGGCGGATGCGCTGCAAAAATTCGCTCACGACGTGCACGCTTCGCTATCCAGGGAGCCGCGACGCAAGGCACGCGCGGCACGCTCGCCCAGCCTCAATTCGCTCGTCATGGCGCGTATGCGCGAGTGCATCGCCGCACGCGCGTGTCGCGGCGTCGGCACGCTGCATCGCCGCCGACAGACCCCGCGCGGAGCACGTCCTACGTTAAGATCCCGCTCTTCCACTGCGCGATGCGAGCGACAATGAGCGAGCGATGCTGCATCATGGCCGTCAGCGTGTCTTCGAGCGTGCTGAGCAGCCTGACCGCATCCGTCGTGTCGTGTCCGCCGGAGCGCAGTTGCTCGATGATCTTGCGCTGACGCTCGATGCGTTCCTTGCCTTCGTTGATATCGCGATCAGCCTGGACAAGCGCCAGGCTCTCCGCTTCGAGATCCATTCGATCCTCCGTTTCCCGTCAGTTCGTCAGTTCGCGGATGAAGATGCTGTCTGCACCGCTTCGCGCAACAATTCGACGAGACGTTCCGCTTCGTCGATGCGCGCCTGCTCGATTTTTATCTGATCTTCATTGCCCGACCGCTCCGCCCAGCGCTGCCGCTCTTTCGCGAAGATGACGCGCTCGTGCACCGCGCGCATGGCCGACCAGATCGCCGTCTCCGAACGCGCTTCGATGCCCTCCTCCAGCGACAGCCCGGTGAACGCATGTCCGGTATGGCAGCGATAGCGCATCGGATGATCGTCCTTGATGCGCCACAGCGCGCCGCCGCAATCGGGACATGTCAGCGCCGACCGCTCGCCGACTTCGTCGAGCGAATCGATATCCGACAGGCGGCTGGCTGCGAGGCGAGCCTCTTTCTCGAACACGTTCTTGTTCATCTGCGCTCCCTCGGAAGCTTCGTCGGACGACATCCCGTGCACCGCCGCCTGAATGCACCGCGAGAGTTCGCGCTCGACACACAGCAAGTCGGCGCCGCACGATTCGAGTGCGGCACGCGGCATGCTCGGCGCTTCGCAATCGTCCGGATTCTGCACGATGGCGAAACCGCGTTGGGCGCGGATGTTGGCGAGACCGGCAGCGCCATCGTCGAGATCGCCGCTCATCACGACGCCGACGACACGCGCCCCGTATTCCATCGCGGCACTGCGAAACAGCGGATCGGCGGCGGGCCGCGAGAAGTTTTCCTTCGCACCCTCGCTGAGCCACACGCGCCCTTTCGACAACACGAGATGCCGGTCCGGCGGCGCTACACGGATGGTTCCATGTTCGACCTTTTCGCCATGCGTTGCATAACGCGCGATCAACCGTCCCCAACTCGTGAGCAGGTCCGGCAGCATGCTGGCGTGACGGCCGATATGCAGCACGACGAACACCGCAGCCGGAAGATCGGCGGGAAGCGCGCTAACGAGCGCCCTGAGTCCCTGAAAACCGCCTCTCGATGCACCGATCACCACGATGTCCCGTTCAGCCATAGCGCCTCCTGTCTGATCTGGGAAGCAATCGGCGGACCGGCGCCGGTGCTTCAGCCGCCGCGCTCCTTCTCGCGCCCCGGCTCGAGCAATACATCGAGTGTATGAAGCAGCTCCGAAAAATCAACCGGCTTGGTCAGATGCGCGTCGAAGCCCGCCTGACGCGCCGCGCGCTTATCCTCGTCGCGGCCGAACCCCGTCAGTGCGATCGCCTTCACATCCGCGAGCGTCGTGTCTGCGCGCACGCGCCTGATGAACGTGTAGCCGTCGATGCCGGGCAACTGGATATCCGATATCACCGCATCCACGGAACCCTTGCCGAGCAGTTCGAGACCCTGCTCGGCGCTCGATGCAATCTGCACCGACGCCTGCTCGAGCTCGAGCAGCGCGGCGAACGATGCGGTCGCTTCGACGTCGTTGTCGACGAGCAAAAGGCGCGCGCCGCTGACGGGCCGCGCGCGGTCCTCGCTGCGCGGCGGCACGGCCTGTTGCGTCGCGGCGGCGGGCAGCCAGACCGAGACCGTCGTGCCGCGGCCGAGGCCATCGGAACGCGCCTCGATGCGCCCGCCGTGCATGTCGACGAGCTGCTTCGCGAGTGCAAGGCCGATGCCGAGCCCGGACGATGTCGGATTGCGCCCGCCTTGCCGGTACATGTCGAAGATATGCGGCAGAGCGGACGCCTCGATGCCCTGCCCGGTATCCACGACATCGATACGCACCATGCCGCCGTCGCGCGCGATCCGCAGATCGACGGAACCGCCGCGATCCGTGAATTTCAGCGCATTGGAAACGAGGTTCCAGAGAATCTGCTCGCAACGCACAGAATCGGCGAATGCGTAGATCGGCTCCGCGCGATTGCTCGCGAGCAGCGCGATTCCACGTTGCACGGCTTCCGTTTCGGCGACATCCGCGATGCGCGCGAGTACGCCCGCGACATCCACCGGCGCGATGCTCAGCGCGAGCTTGCCGGTGCGAACGCGCGAAAGATCCAGCAGATCGTCGATGATCTGCGCCTGCCCGCGCACCGCGCGGCGGATCGAATCGGCGGTTTCCTGCACCACTTCGATACCGCGCGTTTCCGGCAGGCGCGGCAGGATTTCCGCCTTCATGCCGATGAGGTTCAGCGGATGCTTGAGTTCGTGCGACAGCATCGCGATGAAGTCGTCCTTCAACTGGTTCGACAGCGACGCCTTCTCGCGCTCGGCGTGCTCGTGCGCGAGCGCTTCGCGGTTGGCGTCCTCGCGCATTTTGCGCTCGGTCAGATCGCGCGCGATCTTCGCGTAACCCGTGAACGACGGATCGGAGATCGGCGTCACCACGCCGCTGCAATACACGCGGCGTTCGTCGCGCGTGATGTGCCAGCGTTCGTCGTCGGCGCGTCCGTCGCGTTCCGCGAGTTCGCGCTCGTTCGCCGGCACGTTCGCCGCGCGGTCTTCGGGCGAGTAGATGAGCGAGATGTTCCTCCCGACGACTTCCTTCTCCGAGAAGCCGAAGATGCGCTCCGCGCCCGCGTTCCAGGTGACGATCGTGCCGTTCGGATCCTGCACGATGATCGCGTAGTCGGCGGTCGATTGCGCGACGAGCCGCAGACGCTCTTCGCCGATGCGCGCCGTCTCTTCGGCCACATGCCGCGCCGTGACGTCGATGAGCGTGAGCACCGCGCCGTCGATGCGGTCATCGGCCGTGCGGTACGGCAAGAGGCGCATCAGATACCATTTGCCGTCGTGGCTCTCGACTTCGCGCTCGATGAGCTTGAGCGTATCGAAAGCCTGCTTCACGTCGTCCGCGAGCGAGGAATAGCGCAGCGAATGCGTGATGTCGAAGAGCGAGCGGCCGATATCGACGTCGATCAGCTTGAACACGCGCGTCGCGCTCGTCGTAAAGCGCTTGACGCGAATCTGCTTGTCGACGAACACCGTGGCGATTTCCGTCGCCGCGATGATGTTCTGCAGGTCGTCGTTCGCCTTCGCCGTGTCCTCGACGCGCGCCTGCAATTCGGCGTTGACCGTGGTCAGTTCCTCGTTCACCGATTGCAGTTCTTCCTTGCTGCTTTCGAGCTCTTCGGTCGCCGAGCGCAGCTCTTCGTTGATCGCCTGCAATTCCTCGTTCGACGCCTTCAGTTCCTCGACGGTCGTCTCATGCTGCTCGATCGTCGTCGCGAGTTGCTCGCGCGTGTGCTGCAGTTCGCGTTCCAGTTGCAACAAGAGCGGATCCTGGCCGCGTTGCTCGGGCAGTCCTTCGTCGGCCATGTGCTCTTGCACCTCGTCGAACAATACGAGGAAAAAGTCGGCGTTCACGCCGGTGTCATGAAATGGACGCACCGTCATGTTGACCCAGACGGCGCGGCCGTCCTGAGTCAGCTTGACGCGCCGCGCCTCGACGCTGCCGCCCGTCTGATGCGCGCGAAAGAGCGTCGTGCGCAGGTCGAGCCGCAACTCGGGCAGCACGAGCGCCATGATGTTTGAGGACAATTCGCCGCCGCCGTGCCGCAGGAATCGCCCGGCCGTCGTGGACAGATGCACGATGTTCGAATCGCGATCGACAACGACGCTAGGCGGCGCATATTCTTCCAGCACGCGCTGATGCAGCGCCGCGAAGGAGAAGCTGCGGCGCTCCGGCGTTTCGGGCCCGGCGGCCATGCTCACCGGCGCGGCGGTCGTCATCAGCTCTTCGCGCGGCCCGATGTTCGTGGGGCCGAGCGAAGGAAACGAGACCGGCGGCTTCACGCGGTTCAGCACGGTGCGCGCGCGATAGATGCGGCTCTTCTTGTCCACGATGGTGAAAAGATCGTCGGCGGTATCGGCGGATTCGGCCGTGCCGAGAAAGAGATAACCGCCCGCCCGCAGCGCGAAGTGAAAGAGCTCGAGCACTTGCCGCTGCACCGCGCGATCGAGATAGATCAGCACGTTGCGGCAGGAGATCAGATCGAGATGCGAAAACGGCGGATCGCGCAGCAGGCTGTGCGCGGCGAACAGAATGCGCTCGCGCACCGATTTGACGATCTGGTAGCGTCCGCCTTCGTGCTTGAAATAGCGGCGCAAAAGCTCAGACGGGATATCGGTCGCGATCGAGCCGAGATAGGAGCCGCTGCGCGCCTGCGCGATGGCGGGCTCGTCGATATCGGTGGCGAAGATCTGATAGGTCGCCTCGAAACCGGCGGTTTCGCGCGCCTGCGCGAGCATGATCGCGAGCGAATAGGCTTCCTCGCCGGTCGAGCAGCCGGGCACCCACACGCGTATCTGCGACTCGCCCTTGGTCGCGTCGAGCAACTGCGGCACGACATCGCGCCGCAGCGCGTCGAACGCCTCGCGATCGCGAAAGAACTGCGTCACGCCGATCAGCATGTCGGCGAGCAGCGACGTGGTCTCGTCCGGATTCGAGCGCAGATGATCGCGGTATGCGCCGATATCGCGCAGCCCGTTCACCTGCATGCGCCGCTCGATGCGCCGCAGGATGGTCGCGCGTTTGTAATGACGGAAATCGTGTCCGGTGCGAACGCGCAGCTGCATGAGGATATCGCCCAGCGCGCGCTCGGCGCTGCCCGCCGTGGGCGGCGTTTCCTTCTCGGCCGCTTCGTTGGCCTCGGCGATCGGCAGGTGGATTTTCTTGGCGTTGTTCCAGAGATCCAGCAGCTTCTCGGGCATCTCCGCCGCCGGCAGGATGAAATCGACCTGGCGCGTGGTGATCGCGTGTTGCGGCATTTCGGCGAAATGCGCGTCTTCCGGTTTCTGCGCGACGGTGATGCCGCCCATCTCCTTGATGCGCAAGAGTCCCGCCGCGCCATCGGAGCCCGAGCCGGACATCACGATGCCGATCGAACGCGTGCCGTGCGCCGACGCGAGCGTGGCGAAGAAGTGGTCGATGGTCGTGGGCGCGCCGTTGGCCGCGCGATCCACCGCACGAAGATGACCCTCCGACATTTCCAGATGCTTGTCGGGCGCGTTGATATAGATATGATTCTTCTCGATGGCCGTGGTCGCGGAGACCTGCATGACCGGCATGTCCGTCACGCGTTGCAGGACTTCATCGGCGCGGCTCAGGCGATCCGCCGGCAAATGCACGATGACCACGAACGCCATGTCCATTTCGGCCGGCGCGTTATCGAAGAAATTGAGCAATGCTTCGATGCCGCCCGCGGACGCGCCCATGCCGACTACGGCGAAAGGCAAGGGTTCGAAGTTCTCGGATGCCGCCGCCTTCGATCGACTGCTGGTCATGTCTCCGAATCCTCCGGGTTCATCCCTTGTTTCCGATCACCGCGCATATTGTTTGAGTTCACTCGTGAGCCATGTCGTTGTAATGAAAACGCGGCGCGGGACGCGCGGCGCGCCTCTTGAGGCATCGATTGTAGTGTACGCAACGCGACCATTCGGCGCGCGGGTTTCAATTCGACGCGTTTGGCACGCGTCGTCAGACATGGAAGCATAAAACCGGCCGCTGCGTCAGGACACGCAGGGAGAGAAACGTCGCCCGGAGACGAACCGTGCGTCGCGCTACTTCGCGTCGTTGGCGGCGAGCGGCTCGGGTCCGTCCGGAGCCTCGATGACCGCGTGCACCGCGCGCTCTTGCGGCGGAGCGGCGTGCGCGTTGCGCAAGCGCATGATGGTCTGCCGCGACGTGTTGAGCGAGCGGGCGATCTCGGTCACGGTGAGGCCGGCGTCGAGACCGAGCATCGCCTGACGTTGCTGCGCTTCAGAAAGCGAACTCGGGCGGCCCTGCGCGACGCCACGCTCCTTGGCGGCGCTCGCCGCCTCGCGCGCGCGGCTGCGGCGCGTGACGCGCTCGAGCTCTTCCGCGAGCCGCAGCGTCTCGACGAACGCGAGACCTTCCTTCGAGCACAGATCGCTCTTGCCGTACGCGAGACAGATCGTGGCGATGCCGCGCCGCTCCAGCAGGCCGATCGTCGCGACGACGTCCTGCACGCTGTTGCCGAGACACCAGAGTCTCGTCGTGATCATCGTGTCGCCCGCCTGCAGCCGTCGCAACGCGCGCTGGAACGCGGGGCGCGCAGCCGCGGCGATCGTGCAACTGCAGCGCTCGACGAAGACCGCGCTCATATCGACGAGAAAACCCGCGGAGTCTATCTCCAGCAAGTCGCGCTCGTGGGTCGGTACACCTCTGCTTTCCTCGAAAACGTATACGACGGTTGCCATCGGTTCGGCCTTTTTCCGGTGCAAAGATCGTGCGCGAGCCATAACGGACAGACGCACGGATGCCTGCAGTATGACAGTCCGAAACGCGCGTTCAAGGTACGAAACCCGTTATTTTCGGACTTTCGGACGCAGTCGAAGGAACGAGCGGGATCCCGCTCGACTTGTTTCGAAACGATGCGAACGATCGTTTCAGGCGGCGGCTGCCGAATGCCACAGACGGCGGTCCACCTCGTCCTTGCCCGCGACGAGCGCGAACGCACGGGCTTCCTCGACGGACGCGAAATGTCCAAGCACGCCCGTCGCGCGCTGGAGCCCTCCGGTGTCGGAGATGATCGTCATCGCGGCGTAGAGACCGCCGTCGAATGCGGCCATCGGCATGATGACGAAGCCGCGATAGGTGACTTGAGGCTGGTTCATGGCGTGCCCTCTCTCTTTTATCTAATGACCGTCCCTTGCTCTTTCGGGCAGTGTGAATGCCCGTAGGCTGTGCGCAGATTGTCCATCAGAAGAATGAGCCGACGATCAGGGGAAACCATAATCAAATATCGTACGAAAGTAATCCCTTTAGGCGGCACGACCGTACGTTCACAACTCCGGGCGCGCCAGGTCGGCCTTCACGAGCTCGTCGCCTCGGTCGAGCGCGGCGGCGACCGCGGCCGCCTTCGACGGAAACGGACCGATGCTGTCGGCGCCGTCGAATGGAAACAGCAGCTTGCCGTCGGTTTTGCGCACGACCTTGAGCGTGCCGAAAAAACCGCTTGCGCTGCTGCCCCGGTACGAGGCGTAAATTTGAAAGTCGTCCTCGCTGGTTCCGGGCGTAGGCGTCATCGTGCGCGTCGGATACAGGACCAGCTTAGGGCGTCGGCCGCTCGATTGATTCACTGGAATCACCGCTTCTCATGTCGATGATTCATTGTGGGACACCGCACATGCGCTCATCGTGTACTTAACGCATCCCTTCGCGCCGCTGTTGCGAAGGGGGTCGACGGCATGTCCATTGCTGCATGCCAAGACCCGAAAACCGGGCGACTTGCGCATAAACCGCGCGAAGTCCCAATGCCCGAGACCGATAACAAGAACGATGAAGGAAGCGCAAATGCGGGCCACCATCCTCTCCCACGAAGTACCGTCGGAAGTATCGTCCGTGGAGGTGCATCGGTTCAGCTTCAGGATCGACGACGAGCCGTCGCGACCCATGACCGAATTCATATCGCTGCGCACGGCGCGCGTGCTCGTGCAGCACTTCGAGGATGGCAACGCGTTCATCCGGATGCTGCGGGCGATCGTCGCCGCGCGTCGCGACGAATACGACGACCTGCTCGGACGCGTGTATACGGATCAACCCGGCTGAAAGGATCAGCGGCGCGCTTCGGTCGCCATTCTCAACGCGAGGCCGGCGAGCACGGTGCCCATCAGCCAGCGTTGGATCAGCAGCCATGCGGGCTTGCGCGCGAGAAAGAGCGCGATGGTTCCGGCGGTCATCGCGACGATCGAATTGACGGTGATGCTGAGGATGATCTGCACGACGCCGAGCACGAGCGACTGGCCGAGCACGCCGCCGTGCGAAGGATCGATGAACTGCGGCAACAGCGACAGATACAGCACCGCGATCTTCGGATTCAGCAGGTTGGTGACGAAGCCCATCGTGAAGAGCTTGCGCGGGCTGTCGATCGGCAGATCGCGCACCTGAAACGGCGAGCGTCCGCCGGGCTTCACGGCCTGCCACGCGAGATAGAGCAGATAGAGCGCGCCGCCGAAGCGCAACGCGTCATAGGCGAACGGGATTGCGATGAGGAGCGCGGTGATGCCGAACGCCGCGAATAGCATGTAGACCACGAAGCCGAGCGCGACGCCGCCGAGCGAGATGAGTCCTGCGCTGCGGCCCTGACAGATCGAGCGCGAGATCAGATAGACCATGTTCGGCCCTGGCGTGAGCGCCATGCCGAGCGCGACCAGGGCGAAAGCGAACAGTTGCGGCGTATGAGGCATCGACGGACTCCGGCGGAAATAATGTCGATGCATTCTCCCGCGCGGTTTTCAACGACGCCAGATACGGAACCGGCGTCGCCCGTCTATACACTTCGTGTTTAACGCATGCCGCCGCTTGCAATGAGACTTTCGCCGGTCATCCAGCGCGCGTCGTCGGATGCGAGGAACACCGCGATCGATGCGATATCGTCCGGCTGACCGAGACGTCCGAGCGGCGTTTGCGCGAGCGCGGCCTTGTCGAAGTCGGAATCGATGATGCCCGCGCTATGCGTGCCTTCGGTCACGACGACACCCGGATTGATCGAGTTCACGCGAATCTTGCGCGCGCCCAGCTCGCGTGCGAGCACGCCCGTGATCGCATCGACGGCGCCTTTGGTGCCGCTGTAGACCGCGCTCGTCGGCGGCGTGATACGCGTCACGACCGAACTCACGTTGATGATGCTCGCGCCTTCGCCGAGGTGTTTCGCGGCGGCTTGCGTCGTCAGCAGCGTGCCGAGGACGTTGATATTGAACTGTCTATGAAAGTGCTCTTCGGTGATCTCTTCGAGCGCGGCGAATTCATAGACGCCCGAGTTGTTCACGAGGATATCGAGGTGTCCGTAGGTCTCGATCGCCGCATTCACGATGCCCTGCGCATCGGCCGCTTTCGACACATCGCCGCCCACGGCGATCGCCTTGCCGTTCGATGCCGTGATCTCCGCGACGACTGCATCCGCGCCCGCCTTGCTGCTCGCATAATTGACGACGACCGACGCGCCTTCTGCCGCGAGCGCCTTTGCAATCCCGGCTCCGATACCTTTCGATGCGCCCGTGACGACCGCGACCTTGCCTGCGAGTTTGCTCATGATGGAATCCTTGAAGAGGTTATTTAATGCCCGGATGCGCCGTTGCGTTTTGCAAGAGCGGCGCGACAGGATGAAATGTAGCCATCTCCGCCAAGGCGATAAAGCAGCGTAGAGTGAAAAGACTTGAGGCCTCACGCGAATAATCGATCGGAGACGGCGCATGAATACGACTATGCCTCGCACGGACGTTCAGTTCGCCGGTCAGATTCCCGAGCTTTACGAGCGGCTTCTCGTGCCGATGCTCTTTGCGCCCTACGCCGAAGATCTTGCAGCGCGCGCGGCGGCGCTCGCTCCATCGCGCGTGCTGGAAACGGCAGCGGGCACCGGCGCCGTCACGCGCGCGATGGCGCTTGCATTGCCCGCTCATGTCGATATCGTCGCGACCGATTTGAATCAGGCGATGCTCGATCGCGCCGCGACGACGCCCATCGGACGCACCGTGACATGGCGGCAGGCGAACGCGTTGCAGTTGCCTTTCGACGATGCAAGCTTCGATATCGTCGTCTGTCAGTTCGGCGCGATGTTCTTTCCCGACAAGCCCGCGGCTTTCGCAGAAGCGCGTCGCGTGCTGCGGCCGGGCGGCGCGCTGCTCTTTAACATATGGGATCGCATCGAAGAGAACGCGTTTGCCAATACGATCACCGATGCACTCGGCCATCTCTTTCCCGATGATCCGCCGCTTTTCATGAAGCGCACGCCGCACGGCTACTTCGATCGCGGAGCGATTTCACGCGATCTCGCATCGGCGGGCTTCGACGCGATGCCGCGTTTCGAAACCGTCACGCGACGCAGCCGCGCATCGTCGGCGCAAGAGGTCGCGCTCGCCTATTGCCAGGGCACACCGTTGCGCAACGAGATCGAATCGCGTGCGGGCGCGAGTCTGGACGAAGCGACATCGATATGCGCGCAAGCCATCGCCGCGCGCTTCGGCTCCGACTATCCGGACGGGAAGATTCAGGCGCACGTCATCGAAATCCGGCGCTAACCGAGCACGCGTCCGAGCCATGCAATCAACGCATCCGGCGAGCAACGCGCGCTTCTATAACCGATATGTCCGTCCGGCCGCACGACCCACGCCATGCCGTTCTTCGCGCCGAAGGCATCGGCGAATTCGCGCGCTTCGTCGCTCAACGTCCGATACGCTTCACACGCAGGCACGAACGACGCCGCCTTCGCAACGTCCGGCGACACGATCAGCACCGCGCTCGCCGCCGTGCCGAGTGCGGCGCGCCACGCATCGACCGTTGCAGCGAACGCGGCGACGCGTGCGCCATCGGCATCGTCATCGATATAGCCGATGAGCGTGTGACGTCCGCGTCCGAGATGATCGTGCAAGCGCTGCGCATGACCGATGAACGCCTCCACGAGACCGCCGGCTTGCGGTGCACGATCGCCGGGCGCGGGCAATGCGGGCGTCATGTCGATGGTTTCGTCTGCAACTATCGAGCTGCTGCCGCGATAACTCACCAGCAATTGCGTCTCGCGCATCGCGGGCTTGATCTCGCCGTGCGCGAGAACCGTGTTCAGCGCGCGGCTCGTCGATTCGACGACATCGAGCCCGACTGGCCGCCGCTCCGCTTCGTAACTGTCGAGCAGCGTCTGACTCGCGAGACCGCGCGACGCGAGCGTGAGTTTCCACGCGAGATTGTGGACGTCCTGCAAGCCCGTGTTCATGCCCTGCCCGCCGACGGGCGGATGAATATGCGCCGCATCGCCTGCGAGAAACACGCGGCCGCGCGAATACTGCTGCGCGATCCGGTGACTCACGCGATACACCGACGACCAGCGCATCGACGAAAGCCGCGTGCCCTTCGGCAGGACCGGCAGCATGATGCGCTCGATCTCGTCGAAAGCGGGCGTGGCGTTCGGCGCGTGTCTGGCGGCATCGTCGGGAAGCAGGACCATCGACAGACGATAGCGACGCACCGAACCGCGCACCGGCAACGCGGCGAGCGTCGTCGATGCGGCCCTGTCCTCACCCGACACATTGAAGCGATACATCCTTCCGCGCGGCAGATTCCAGTCGACATCGACATCGGCGAGCATGAAGGTCTGCGGATACTGATCTCCTTCGAACGCGACGTTCAGGTGACGACGCACCGTGCTGCGCGCGCCGTCGCAGCCGACGAGCCAGCGGCATCGAACCGTGCGGCTCTCGCCACATGCGGCCTGTACGCATGCGTCGATGGCATCGGCCGATTCGCTGAAATCGATGAGCGTCGCCCCGTATTCGACGTGCCCGCCGTTGCGCGCGAGCGCCGCTTCGAGAATGCGTTCCGTCTCGAACTGCGCGAGCGAGAGCGCGCCGTACGGCAGCCCGGCGCGCGGCACTTCGGCGCTGAACGCGGGCGCGCCGTCCTGATACGTGTCGGCGCCGGTCAGCCACACGCCCGCATCGATCGCGTCGCGCGCGATGCCGATATCCTCGAAAATCTCAAGCGTGCGCGCCGTGACGCCCAGCGCCTTCACGAAAAACGCGCGCTCGTCGTGTGCATCGATGATGCGCACGTTCACGCCATCGCGGCGCAGTTCGGCAGCCAGCATGAGGCCGACGGGCCCCGCACCGGCGATCAGCACATCGGTCGAATCGAACATGATGCGTGTTTCTCCTGAGGAAACCGGCGAATGTCATCGACTGCCGTCAGGGAGAATAACCGCTGGATGCGCGCTCGTGGCGATGTGCATCAACCGGCGAGCGGCCCGAGACGCATGCCGATCGCGCAGCCCGCCGCGATCACGAGAAGCACGGTCGCGGCGATCGTCGCGTAGAGGAAATCGCGTTGCCGCGCGAACACGGCGAGCATCAGCACGACGCGCAGCGCCGGCAGCAAGATGAAGAGCGCGACGCCCGCCGTCAGAAGTTTCGTGCCGGCGAAGAGACCCGCGCCGATCAGCGCGCACGCGGCCCACGTGCCGCACTGTAGAAAACCGGCGAGCAGGCGATCGAGCGTTTTCGGCGTGAGGTCCTTCATCGCAGCAGATCGATACCGATGCCTTGCATGAACATCTGACAGGCGACGAGCAGCAGCATCGACAGAAACAGCAGGCGCAGGCGCTCGCCGCGGACTTTCATCAGCACGCGCGCGCCCGCGATCGCGCCGATCACCGAGCCGAGCGCGACCGGTCCCGCGATCGCGCTCACGATCTCCCCGCGCAGAAAATACGCGCTCGCGCTCGCGGCGGCCGTGACGCCGATCATGAAGTTCGACGTCGCCGTCGATACCTTGATCGGCAGACGCAATGCGTTGTCCATCGCCGGAATCTTCAGGATGCCGCTGCCGATGCCGAGCAGCGCGGAAACGAGTCCTGCCGCGTACATCAACGTGAGGCCGACGGGCACGCGGCGCACTTCGTAAGGGATGTCGCGACGCAAGGTTCTGTCGGGGTAGCTGGAATGAAGGCCGAGCGCGGCGGCGAGTCCGTTCGATGGAATCGGCCTCGACGTGCCCGCCGGATCTTCGCGGCGGATGAACATCTGCCACGCCGACACCAGCAGCACGCCCGCGAAGAGGAAATCGAGCGCGGCCACCGGTACGACGCCCGCGACGAACACGCCCGTCAGCGCGCCGAGCGTCGTGCCGGTTTCGAGTACGACGGCGAGCCGCACGTTCGTCAGACCGCCGCGCAGAAACGCGGCCGCGCCGCCGCAGGAACACGCGATCACCGACACGATGCTCGTGCCGATGGCGGCGTGCATGTCGATATGGAAGAACATCGTCAGGATGGGCACGATGAACAGGCCGCTCGCCATGCCCAGCATGCCGCCCGCCGCGCTCGCGCCCAGGCCCGTGCAAAAGAGCCAGAATGTGGCTTCGAAACTCATCGTCAAAGCATCGGTGAGGTATCGCCAAGGAATCAATATAACATGTTATAACGAGCGGCAAAAGCCGACGATGCATGGTCTCGCGCTATGATTGCCCATTGCACGACGACAACGACAGCCAACATGGCCCGACGAAGCAAACAGGAAGACATTCAGGCGGAGACTCTCGACACGACGGATGAGGACGCGTCATCTGGCGGCGGTTCCAGCTATCTCGTGCCGGGCCTCGAACGCGGCTTGCGCATCCTCGCCGAATTCTCGGCGCGCGAGCCGGTGCTGGCCGCGCCGGAGCTCTCGCGGCGCATCGGCATTCCGCGCACGACGACGTTCCGTCTGCTGCAAACGCTCGAAGCGCTGGGCTTTCTCGAACGCGTGAACGGCGATCGTAGTTTCCGGCTCGGCGTCGCCGTGCTGCGGCTTGGGTTTGAGTACGTCAACTCGCTGGAGCTGACCGATTTCGGCACGCCGATTCTCGAACGTCTGCGCGATGCGACCGGACTTTCGACGCATCTGCTGATCCGCGATCAGCGCGATGTCGTGTTCGTCGCGAAAGCGCAGAGTCATGAGCCGCTGTTCAGCTCGGTGAAGGTGCATGTCGGTACGCGTCTTCCTGCTCATGCGACCGTGCATGGTCATGTGCTGATGGGCGATTTGTCGATGGCCGCGCTGAAGGCGCTTTATCCCGAGGCTCAACTGGAGAAGTATACGGAGCGGACGCCCGCGACTATCGAGGAGCTTTACGAACGCGTGGAAGAATGTGCTTCGCTCGGGTATGGGCTCAGTGAAGCATCGTTCGAGCGGGGGATTTCGGTCGTTACTGCGCCCGTGCGGGATCATTCCGGCGCGATCGTCGCGGCGGTGGCGGCGACCGTGCCGCGGTCGGATATCGGCGCCGATGATGAGAAAGCGCGGCTTGTCGCGAAGGTATGTGGCGCTGCGGTCGAGCTTTCCATGCGGCTGAATTATCGGCCTTCTGAGGGGGATCGTACTGTGGGGCGCGCTGCGAGTGCTTGAGGTTTTCTCTCGCCGGATCCCGTTTTCTTTTTGGTCTATTAGCACTGCCCCTGTGCGGGGCGGCGGTCACTTTCTTTGCTGCAAAGAAAGTAAGTTTTCTTGTCTACGAGTTTAATATTAAAAGAATTTCTCGACCGTCGAATACCGCGAGCGTACACATTGGTAGACACTAGGAGTGTCGAGCAAAAACGCCGCATCGACGCTTTCGCGCATTCCGCCAAGTTCGGTCCTGAGACAAGCCGCACTTGTTACGTCGCGCATTTCATAGAGGCTGTCTTCATGGTTGCGCATTATGTCGACGGTTCTTTGAAGCGTGCGAAATAGCAGTCGCATGGCAGCGATACGTGGATCGAGCGTGGAAGGCTCGGAGTACGCTGAGGAAGGTTGTCGCCGTGAGGATGCGTGTGAGACTGCCGATTGTTTTTGATGTAGCACCGGTCTAGCTCCTGTTTTGGACAAACCCGGAGCCGCCCCCTGTCTCTCAGTTGGGGGGGGGTGGGAACAATGACAGGGTTGGAAGACCGGGACGCTACACCATTGCCAGCAACCCTCGCGGGTTCTCTGCCACGTCCCGCTCTTAGGCCCGACAAAGCATCGAGCGCCGTTGATCAGATGGCGCACGTGGTCTAGCTGCGCTCCATGTCGAAAGAGCGCGACGAACGTCAGCCCGCATTGCGCGGGCTCACGGGTGCAGAGTGTCTTCAAAACCGCCGAGTCCTGGCTGGCGCTACCACGCGCCAGCGATGTAATTATGCGTCGCACCTGCGCGAAATCATTTTAAGAGAAATCCGACCTTGTATTGCTGCTTCTTGGCAGTGTCTTTGGCCTAAGGGTTTTTTTTGCTTCCTCTCGAAATAATTCCCGCCTACGTTTCGCCGGTCGTGCGCTGAATCCGTATGCGCCCGATTAGATAGGAATGTTTATCAGGCCATGGCCTGACAGCATCTCGATGCAGGGAATCTGAATGGAAGCACAAACAAAGCGATCCACCGCCCTCGCGCGCTGGATCACGGGCAGGCAGAACTACTATCTCAAGGTGCGAGGCGCACCGCCGAGCGATGGCCTCTCGATCATCTCCGTCAAGGCGATCGAACGGCTAGGCAGTCCGTATCACATCACGCTTGAACTGACCGCCAATGTGGAACTGGCGCGCGCCGACTATCTCGGGCACAACGCGACGTTCAGCATCGAGCCGTTACCCGGCGACGGCACGCCGCGCGACTGGAACGGCAAACGTGCTCTATCGCGAGACTTCAGGGCTGGAAACGGGCCACGAAGCGGTCTTGTCGTTGCAGCAGCAGAGTGTGACCGTCGCGCAGTCGATCCGCGTTCGCGACTACAACCCCCTGCGTTCATGGGAGCCGATCGAAGCGCAAGTCAATCTCGCGCGCGACGATAAAACCACCTACGGACAGTCCTATACGTGGGGTAGCAGCGCTGCGGCGTAGCGGATGGACATAGCGGAGCGACGCTTTACGAGAGCGCTCCGAAAGCCTTCCACGTTCCCGGCGTGCCTGCTGCGGTGCAGGTCCACCCGGCGACGGCTGTTCCGGCCGGGTTGCTATTGGTCATGCTGTCACCGATGACCCACGTTCCGGAGGTCGGCGGAGCCGTGCCTCGCAATACGCGCTGCCCGGGCAGCAGGTTCCCGCTGTCGAAGGACTGAAATGGCGCTACCGCTGTCGTACTGTCGATAGCGCAATTCCAAACGGCATAGCGGGCACACTGAAATCGTTGCCCGTGACATCAGCGAGTGCCACGGCCCCCGCTTGAAGATTGATAAGCCCAATCGGATATTGCGTGTCGCCTGGGTAGGTCCGCACGTTCCCCATAATCGATAGCTTGCTGATGGTCACAGTTGCGCTCGTCGAGGAAGCGCCAACCGTGACCGCGCGCTCGTCGCTCGCGCCCGAGCTGTTGACGTTCAGAATGGCGTTACCGTCAACAACGATCGCTTGAACGGTGCATGCTGCCGCTGGCGCACACGCGACACAACCCGCAACTTCGCACTCTGCGATGGAAAGCAAGGTTGAACGGGTCGGCTTCGCCTTCATCGGTTCGCGAGGAGATGCTCGATGTGCCCGTCGAAGCGTGCCGGGTTCGGGCCGCTGCGCGAGCCGCGCATCGCCGCCCAATCCAGAATCTGACGGACCGTACCATTTCCGTGGTAATGGTTAATTTTGCAAAGAAAGTAGGCGCCGCCCCGCACAGGGGCAGTGCCAATAGACCGACGCGAATACGGGATCCGGCGAAAACCAAAACCAAAACCAAAAAATCAAAACGAGTGATGAATCCCCGCCAGCACGATGACTTGATTCGCCGTACTCGACACCCCAGCGGTAAAGAAAGCCGCCTTCACCCCCCCAGTAGCATGCTCATAAAGCGCATTGACATAAAGCTGCGTCGACTTCGACAACATATAGATATCGCCGATTTCGAACTGCGTCCATCGTCCGCCCGCGAACGTCGTCGTCGCCGCGCCGCCCGCGATCCAGTTCCACGCGACCGGTTTAAAGGTCAACCCCGCATCGTATGACTGAAACGTATCGGACTGCCCGTTCGATTGCAGCTTCACGCGCGTATAAAGCGCATGCACGACGAACTTGCCGATCTCATACGACGCACCTGCGCCCATCTCCTCCTGCTTGTCCGCCATGTAAGTCGCCGCCGGCTGACCCTGAAACGTCGTCAGACCGGTCGTCGCGATCGCGGGCGTGCGATTGTGCTCGTTCGAATACGTGGCCGCCGCCTTGAACGGACCGTTCGCATACGTAATGCCGAAGCCGTAGTTGCGGCCCGTCGAGAAGTTCGTCGTGTTGCCGAGGCCCATCATCGCGCCCGCAGAGAAGCCATAGAAGTTCGCCGAGCGGAATTTCACCGAGTTGTCGTAGGGCACCACGCCCGTATCCGCCAATTGATCGATGTTGCCTGGATGGAACGCGTACCAGCTCGCCGCGAGATACGCGGTCGATAGCGGTCCGAGCATGTCGAAGCTGAACGGCGTCTGATGACCGAGCGTCAGCGTGCCGACGTTTTCTTGCTCGAGCCCGAGATACGCCTGCCTATTCCAAAGCGTGCCCGCCTTCGCGAAGTTGCCCGTGTTCGTGTAGAAGCCGTTCTCGAGTTGCGCGACGGTCTTGAGCCCGCCCCCCAAATCCTCGACCACGCGAAAGCCCCAGCGATCCGGCTGCATGTTGCCCTGCTCCTCCATCCACTTCGGATGGCCGCCGACGTTGTTGATATACGCGATGCCGGCATCGAGACTGCCATAGAGCGTGACCGTGCTTTGCGCGGCCGCGCCGGTCGCGACCCCGGCCCCGATGAGCCCCGCTGCGATGATGTGCTTCACCCTTCGTTCTCCTGATCGTGTGGTTCGAACGCGGGCCTCGCCCGCTTTCCTGTTCCTGCTGATCGCAGTTGTTGCCCTTCCCAGCAAGACGTCCCGCCACTCGTTTGCGTTCCATATATGGATCACCGTCCTGCCTATGGAAAGTATAGTGAGCTTTTCCGCGCCAAAAAAATAAATTTGTGATGAAGCCGGGTAGACCCTGAGACGACCCGGACACGGCGCGTCTGCCGGGCAAAAGAGCTTACGGATCAATGACAAACGGGCGTTCTTACTTCATCCGCGAGCTTTGAACCGCGTCGACTTAAGTGTTTTCACCTAGATATCTACTTTTATATTTTTTCCGAGCCAGTCGACTCCTATAATCACCATACACGAACTGTTGTTCCTTTAGTGGAACGCAGACGAACCAGAGGAAAGGGTGAAAGATGTCTGAACAATGGCGCTGCGCCGGGCATGCCGGCGATCTGTCGGAAGACGCACCAATCGAATTCAAGCTCGATGACGGCGCGGAAATCGGAATCTACAAAGTGGGCGACGCGCTATATGCGCTCGAGAACGTCTGCCCGCACGCATATGCGTTGCTGACGCAAGGCTTCGTCGATGGCGACACCGTCGAATGTCCGCTGCACGAAGCGGTGTTTCACATCCCCACGGGCAAATGCCTGAAAGAGCCCGGCGGCCGCGACCTGAAGACGTATTCGGTGCGCCTCGCCGGCGAGGAAATTCAGATCAAGGTGGCGTGACATGGAAAAAGTCGTGAACTTCAACCCGCATCTCAAGCCGTGGCTCGCGCCGCAGCCGAACAACGTCGCCGGCAAGGGCGTGATCGAAAAGCCGGGCGAGACTGAAAACTTCATCTGGCAGACGCGCAAGGCCGAGCCGACGCAATACGAAAACGACTTCGGCGATGCGCTCGAACGCGCCTTCGAAGCGGGCGCGCTGGAACTGGAACAGGTGGTCGCGGGCTTGAACAAGGACGGTTTCCGCACGCCGGAAGGCACCGCATGGACCGCCGACCGCCTCGCCGCCGAACTGCGCACGCTCGCCGAATAAAGAAGGAGCTTCTTCCCATGACCTGCCCTCAGCAAACAACCGCCGCCGATCCCGTTCAGGCCTATCTCGATCGCGGCTTGCGCAATTACTGGTATCCCGTGGCGCCGAGCTGGCAAGTGGCGAATGCGCCCATCGGCTTGACGCGACTCGGCGATCAGATCGTGCTCTGGCGCGACAACGAAGGCAAAGTGCATGCGCTCGAAGATCGCTGTCCGCATCGCGGTGCGCGTCTGTCGCTCGGCTGGAATCTCGGCGGCAGCGTCGCGTGCTGGTATCACGGCATCGAAGTCGATGGCAGCGGCACTGTGCAGAAAGTGCCCGCCGTGTCCGCGTGCCCGCTCGAAGGCCAGAAGTGCGTGAAGTCGTACCCCGTCGAAGAACGCGCGGGCGCGATCTTCCTCTGGTTCGGCGACGACGCCAACAAGGAACCCGCGCCGCTCGTGCTGCCCGAAGAACTCGTCGGCGAGGAATACGCGAGCTTCCTGTGCATGTCGCACTGGAAGTGCAATTACCAGTACGCGATCGACAACGTGATGGACCCGATGCACGGCGCGTATCTCCACGCGACATCGCATTCGATGGCCGAGGGCGACAAGCAGGCCGACATGCGCGTGCGCAAGACCGAAACTGGCTTGATGTTCGAGAAGGTCAATCAGCGCGACGTGAACTTCGACTGGGTGGAGCTCGGCGAAACCGGCTGCCTGTGGATGCGCCTCGCGATTCCGTACAAGAAGAAGTTCGGGCCCGGCGGCAACTTCGGGATCATCGGCTTTGCTACGCCCGTCGACAACGACAACTGCCAGGTCTACTTCTGGCGCACGCGCAAGGTCTCCGGATGGCAGCGCGATGCGTGGCGCTTCCTGTATCGCAATCGTCTCGAAGGACTGCACTGGGCCGTGCTCGAACAAGACCGCTATGTGCTCGAAAGCCTGGCGCCCAACGCACGCGATCACGAATTCCTCTATCAGCACGATGTCGGCATGACGCGCGTGCGTCGCATGTTGAAGCAGCGCGCGCAGCAACATCTCGCCGCGCTCGAAGCATTGCCGAAGAACACGGAGCACGCTCATGCGTGATGCGTCGAAAGCGCTCGACGGCCGTCGCGTGATCGTGACCGGCGGCGCTCGCGGACTCGGCGCGGCCTTCGTGCGCGCGCTCGTCGGGCAAGGCGCGCACGTCGCGTTCGGCGATGTGCTTAGCGAAGAAGGCGAAGCACTTGCGCGCGAACTGCGTGACGTGCACTTCTTCCCGCTCGATCTGAACGAACCGCGAAGCATCGCCGAATTCGTCGAACAAGGCACGAATGCGTTGGGCGGTCTCGATGCGCTCATCAACAACGCCGCGATCACCAACTCGGGCGGCAAGTCCGCCAGCGAGCTCACACCGCAAACATGGGATGCGGTGATGAACGTGAACGTGCGCGGCACTTGGCTGATGAGCGTCGCGTGCCTGCCGCATCTGAAGGATTCGGGACGCGGCGCGATCGTGAACATCGCATCCGATACGGCGCTGTGGGGCGCGCCGAAGCTGCTCGCATACGTCGCGAGCAAGGGCGCGGTGATCGCGATGACGCGCTCGCTCGCCCGCGAGTTCGGCGCGGACAACGTGACCGTCAACGCGATCGCGCCCGGCCTCACCGAAGTGGAAGCCACCGCATATGTGCCCGCCGAGCGTCACGAGTATTACCTCAAAGGCCGCGCATTGACGCGCGCGCAAGTCCCCGACGACGTGAACGGCCCCGTGCTGTTCCTGCTCTCGGATGCGGCGCGCTTCGTAACGGGCCAGTTGCTGCCGGTGAACGGCGGCTTCGTGATGAATTGATTCGCTCTATTTGATTGGAACCTGGAGAAAGCAATGGCCGATGCAGACATCGAACGCAAGTCGTGGGATCAGCCCGCCGAAGCGAGCTTCGCACAATGGATGGACACGCGCGTCGCGCGCCTCGAAACGCGCCGTTACGACTGGGACGCGCTCAAGTTCCAGGCCGACTACGACCCGAAGTATCGCCGCGCGCAGATGCGTTATGTCGGCACGGGCGGCACGGGTGTATCGAAGGACATGAACACGATTCCCGCAGGCAGCTTCACGTTTTCGACGATGGTCATTCCCGCCGGCAACATCGGGCCGAGTCATATTCATATCGACGTAGAAGAGATTTTCTTCGTGCTGCGCGGAAAGATGAAAGTCGTCTGCGAGAAGGACGGACAAACGTGGGAAGCCGTGCTCGGCGAGCGCGATCTCATTTCCGTGCCGCCGGGCGTGTATCGCACCGAGATCAACATCGGCGAGGAAGACGCGCTGATGTGCGTGATGCTCGGCGCGCCGAAACCCATCACGCCGACGTATCCGCCGGATTCGCCGCTGGCGAAGTTGAAGCGCTGAGGCTCGCATGAACATCCAGACGCTCGCGTGCTTTCCCGACACGCATATCGAAACCGCGCACGGCATCACGGGTTATCGCGAGGCAGGTGCGATGCATCGGCGCGCGCTGCCCGTCGTGCTGCTGCATGGGATCGGGTCGGGCGCGGCGTCGTGGGTCCGGCAGCTCGACGCGCTCGGTGCGAAGCGGCGTGTCATCGCATGGGACGCGCCGGGGTATGGCGAATCTAGTTGCATACGTAACGATTCGCCGCTTGCGCTCGATTACGGGCAAGCGTTGCGCGCGTGGCTCGATGCGCTCGATATCGATCGATGCGTGATCGTCGGCCATTCGCTCGGCGCGATCATCGCGGGATCATTCGCCGTGCATACGCCACAGCGCGTCGCGGGCCTGCTGCTGATATCGCCGGCTGCGGGTTATGGCGCTGCATCGAAGGAAGTGCGCGAATCGAAACGCGATGCACGTTTGAAGATGCTGAACGAACTCGGCCCGCAAGGACTCGCACGCGAGCGCAGCGCCAACATGCTTTCGCACTACGCCGACGATGAAGCGCGCGAATGGGTCCGCTGGAACATGGCGCGCATCGTCCCCGCAGGCTATGCGCAAGCGACGCATCTGCTTGCCAACGCCGATCTCGCAGCGGATATCGCGCGCTTTCACGGACGCATCGCGGTCGCCGTCGGCGCGGACGATGCGATCACGCCGCCCGACGCATGCGAGCGCATCGCGCAGGCCGCGCGGGTCAATCTGCAAGTGATGCCGCGTGCGGGCCATGCAGGCTACGTCGAATCACCCGCTGCATACACCGCATTGATCGATGCGTTTTGCGAAAGCATCGAATGCCACACGAAAGACGGAGTACCGCAATGACATCCCTCGCCACGGAAGAAGCCGACAAGGGCGAACCGACTTACATCGTGCCGGGACTCGAACGCGGATTGAAGATCCTCACCGAGTTCTCGCCGCGTGAACCGGTGCTTGGCGCGCCCGAATTGTCGCGACGCCTCGGCATTCCGCGCACGACGGTTTTCCGCCTGTTGCAGACGCTCGAATCGCTCGGCTTTCTGGAGCGCGCGGACAAGGACCGCAACTATCGGCTGGGCGTCGCCGTGCTGCGTCTCGGCTTCGAATATCTGAGCTCGCTCGAACTCACCGATCTCGGCCTGCCGATCATCGAAGCATTGCGCGACGCGACCGGTCTCACGAGCCACATCCTCATTCGCGATGGGCGCGATGTCGTGTTCGTCGCGAAAGCGCAGAGTCACGCGCCTATCTTCAGTTCGGTGAAGGTGAACGTCGGCACGCGCCTTCCCGCCCATGCGACGACGCACGGCCACGTTCTGATGGGCGATCTTTCGCTCGATGAACTGCGCGCGCTCTATCCGGAAGCGCATCTCGAACGCTTCACGACGTCCACGCCCGATACGGTCGAAGAGCTCTTCGAGCGCGTGAAGGAAGACGCCGAACGCGGCTACGCGACAAGCCAGTCGTCGTTCGAGCGCGGCATATCGGTCGTCACCGCGCCCGTTCGCAACGACACGGGACGCATCGTCGCCGTCATCACGACGACGATTCCGCGTCCCGAGATCGACGCAGCGTTGCTCGACAGCGGTCTCGTCGACAAGGTTCGCGAAGCCGCCGATGCGCTCTCGATGCGTCTCAACTATCGCCCGGGCGCGCGTGCTTCCGCGTCGAACCGCTACATGAAATCTCTGGGGTTGCAATGATTCGAATCGATCTCTCGGACCAGGTCGCTGTCGTCACCGGCGGTTCGTCGGGCATCGGTCTCGCGACGGCGAAGTTGTTCTTGCAAGCGGGCGCATCGGTGGCCATTTGCGGGCGCGACAGCGAACGTCTGCAAGGCGCGCAGGCAACGCTCGCCGATGAATTCCCGCAAGCGCAACTGTTCGCCGCGCGTTGCGACGTGCTCGACGCGGACCAAGTGAACGCATTCGCATCGCAGGTAATGCAACGCTTCGGCCGCGTCGACATGCTCGTGAATAACGCGGGTCAGGGCCGCGTCTCCACATTCGCCGATACCACCGACGACGCCTGGCGCGACGAACTGGAACTGAAGTACTTCAGCATCATTCGTCCGACGCGCGCCTTCTTGCCGATGCTGAAAGATGCGCCTTCGCCCGCGATCGTCTGCGTGAACTCGCTGCTCGCGCTGCAACCGGAGCCGCATATGGTCGCGACTTCATCGGCGCGCGCGGGCGTGTTGAGTCTCGTGAAATCGCTTGCGACGGAACTCGCGCCGCAACGCATCCGCGTGAATTCGATTCTCATCGGCATCGTCGAATCGGGGCAATGGAAGCGTCGCTATCAGAACTACTTGAACGAAAACGCCGATAACCCTACGCGCCAAAGCTGGGAAGAATGGACCGGCGAGCTCGCGCGCAAGAAAAACATTCCGCTCGCCCGCTTCGGCTTGCCCGAAGAAGCGGCGCAGGCGCTCTTCTATCTCGCAACAACGCTGTCGTCGTACACGACCGGCAGCCATATCGATGTTTCCGGAGGCTTTGCTCGTCATGTCTGAAAAAACCACGGTCGGCGAACTGATCGCCGCGTTCCTCGAACAATGCGGCGTCCGCACGGCGTTCGGCGTGATCTCGATTCACAACATGCCGATCCTCGATGCGATCGGGCGTCGCGGCAACATCCGCTATGTCGGCGCGCGCGGCGAGGCGGGCGCCCTGAACATGGCCGACGGCCTCGCGCGCGTATCCGGCGAACTCGGCGTCGCGTTCACGTCGACGGGCACGGCTGCCGGCAACGCAGCGGGCGCGATGGTCGAAGCGCTGACCGCGGGCACGGCGTTGCTGCATATCACCGGGCAGATCGAAACCGAGTATCTCGATCAGGATCTCGCGTATATCCACGAAGCGCCCGATCAGTTGTCGATGCTGCAATCCATCTCCAAGGCGGCGTTTCGCGTACGCACCGTGGACACCGCGTTGCCGACGATTCGCGAAGCCGTGCGCGTCGCGCTCACTGCGCCTGCGGGCCCGGTGAGCGTCGAGATTCCCATCGACATTCAGGCCGCTGAAATCGAATGGCCCGCCGATCTCGCCGCGCCGCACGTCGGCATGCTCACGCACGACAGTCTGCGCGTGAAGCAGCTCGCCGATGCGCTCACGAACGCGAAGCGTCCGTTGCTATGGCTCGGCGGCGGCACGCGTCATGCACGCGGCGCGGTCGAGCGCCTCGTGAAGCTCGGCTTCGGCGTGGTGACGAGCGTGCAAGGTCGCGGCGTGCTGCCGGAAGATCATCCGGCGACGCTCGGCGCATTCAACGTGCATCCGTCCGTCGAAGCGTTCTACAAGACCTGCGATGCGCTCGTCGTCGTCGGCTCGCGTCTGCGCGGCAACGAAACGCTGAAGTACAAGCTCGCGCTGCCGCAGCCGCTTTATCGCATCGACGCCGATGCGCTCGCCGATAACCGCGGCTATCGCAACGAACTCTTCGTGCATGGCGATGCATCGCGCGTGCTCGATGAACTCGCGACGCTGCTCGAAGGCCGCATCCGCATCGATGCCGCGTTCGCGAGCGATCTCGCGGCAGCGCGCGAAACGGCCGTCGCGGAAGTGTCGAAGGGACTTGGACCGTACAAGCGTCTCGTCGATTCGCTGCAACGCGCGGTGGGCCGCGATTACAACTGGGTCCGCGACGTCACGATCTCCAACAGCACGTGGGGCAATCGCCTGCTGAAGATTTTCAATCCGCGCGCGGGCGTGCATGCGCTCGGCGGCGGCATCGGGCAAGGCATGCAGATGGCGATCGGCGCCGCGCTTTCGGGCGCGGCGAAGAAGACGGTCGCGCTCGTCGGCGATGGCGGTCTGATGGTCAATGTCGGCGAGCTCGCAACCGCCGTGCAGGAAAAGGCCAACGTCATGATCGTGCTGATGAACGATCAATGCTACGGCGTGATCCGCAACATTCAGGACGCGAACTACGGCGGACGCCGCATGTTCGTCGATCTGCATCAGCCGGATTTCGCGCAGTTCTGCGCGAGTCTCGGCCTTGCGCATCGCCGCATCACGTCGCTCGATCAGGCCGATGACATCGTGCGCGAAGGGCTCGCGATCGATGGCCCGGTGCTGGTCGAAGTGGACATGCTGTCGGTCGGCTCGTTCGCGACCGCGTTCGCCGGGCCGCCCGTCAAGAAGGAAGAGCCGAAGGAGCCGGAATATGCGTGATCCCCTCCATGCACGGCAAGCGATCGACATCGCGATGATCGGCTTCGGCGCGATCGGTTCGGCGGTGTATCGCGCGCTCGACAACGATCCGCTCGTTCGCATCTCGCATGTGATCGTGCCGGAACGCGATCGCGACAACGTGCGCGCCGTGCTCGGCGATAACGTCGATGTCGTGTCGCACGTCGATGCGCTCGCCAGTCATCCGGAATTCGCGCTCGAATGCGCGGGACATGCGGCGCTCGTCGATCATGTCGTGCCGTTGCTGAAGTCGGGCACGGATTGCGCGGTCGCATCGATCGGCGCGCTGTCGGAAGCCGGCTTGCTCGATGCCCTCGCCAATGCCGCCAATGAAGGCGCGGCCACGATCACGCTGCTCTCGGGTGCGATCGGCGGCGTCGATGCGCTCGCCGCCGCGAAGGAAGGCGGCCTGGACGACGTGCAGTACACCGGCCGCAAGCCGCCGCTCGGCTGGCTCGGCACGCCTGCTGAAACGCTCTGCGATCTGAAGTCGCTGACTGAAGAGAAGGTCATCTTCGAAGGCACTGCACGCGATGCGGCGCGTCTCTATCCGAAGAACGCGAACGTCGCGGCGACCATTGCGTTGGCGGGACTCGGGCTCGATGGCACACGCGTGCGTCTCATCGCCGATCCGGCTGTCGAGCGCAACGTGCATCGCATCGTCGCACGCGGCGCGTTCGGCGAGATGTCGCTGGAAATGTGCGGCAAGCCGTTGCCGTCGAATCCGAAGACATCGGCGTTGACTGCATTCAGCGCGATCCGTGCGTTGCGCAATCGCGCCGCGCGTTGCGTCATCTAAGGAGCTTCAGAAAGATGAATCATCCCGACACTTCGCTCGTAGCGTCCGGCGATATCTATATCGGCGGCGAGTGGCGCAAAGGGCGCGGCAATCAGTACGCGAGCATCTATCCCGCCGATCAATCCGTCAACGCGGAGATCAGCACCGCCGATGCCGACGACGCGCGCGAAGCCGTCGAGATCGCGGATCGCGCTTACAGGCAGGCCGATTGGGCCGGACTGAAGCCGCATCAGCGTGCTGCGGTTCTGCATCGCATCGCGAATCTGATCGAAGCGCGTCATGAAGCGCTCGCGCAATTGCAGCGCCGCGACAACGGCAAGCCGATCAGCGAAACGCGCGCCCTGGTCACGAGCGCGGCCAACACGTTCCGCTACTTCGCAGCGTGCCTCGAAACGCTCGAAGAAGAACTCACGCCTTCGCGCGGCGATTATCTGACGATGAGCGTGCACGAACCGCTCGGCGTCATCGCGGCAATCACGCCGTGGAATTCGCCGATCGCATCCGATGCGCAAAAGCTCGCGCCTGCGCTCGCGGCCGGCAACGCGGTCGTGCTGAAGCCCGCTGAAGTGACGCCGCTGGCATCGCTTGCGCTCGCGCGCATCTGCGAGGAAGCGGGCGTGCCGAAAGGGGTCGTGAGCGTGTTGCCCGGCAAGGGCTCGGTCATCGGCGATGCGCTCGTGCGTCATCCGCTCGTCAAGAAGGTCGCGTTCACGGGCGGCACCGAAGTCGGTCGCGGTATTGCGCGTCTTGCCGCGGAAAAGCTGATGCCGGTATCGCTCGAACTGGGCGGCAAGTCGCCGACCATCGTCTATGCCGATGCCGATCTCGATCACGCAGTGAACGGCGTGCTGTACGGCATCTTCAGTTCATCGGGCGAATCGTGCATCGCGGGATCGCGGCTCTTCGTCGAACGCAAGGTGTACGGCGAGTTCATGTCGCGTCTCGTCGATCGCGCACGCGGGCTGCGCGTCGGCGATCCCACGCGCGAAATCACGCAGATGGGTCCGCTCATCACATCGCAGCATCGCGAGAGCATCGAACGCTATGTCGCGCTCGGTCTCGAAGAAGGCGGCACGCTGTTGTGCGGCGGCGAACGTCCGACGGGCGATGGCCGCGAGAAAGGCTTCTTCTATCTGCCGACGATCATCGAAGGTCTCGCGAACGATGCGCGCATGTGTCAGGAAGAAATCTTCGGCCCGGTGCTTGCCGCCCTGCCCTTCGACGACGAAGCCGCGTTGTTGCAACAAGCGAACGACAGCGTGTTCGGTCTCGCCGCCGGCATCTGGACGCGCGACTACAAGCGCGCATGGAACCTCGCGCGCGCGTTGAGCGCGGGCACGGTCTGGATCAACACGTACAAGCAGTTTTCGATTTCGACGCCTTTCGGCGGATGGAAAGACAGCGGCATGGGACGCGAGAAAGGCCGTCTCGGCCTGCGCGAATACATGCAGCAAAAGAGCCTGTACTGGGGCTTGAACGATGCCCCGCTGCCGTGGGCGAACTGAAGGAGCTGCCATGACGATCCTTGGCATTGAACGCATCACCTACGGCGTGACCGATCTCGACACCTGCCGGCGCTTTTTCGCGGACTGGGGATTGAAGGAAGTCGCGCACGATGAAGCGCGCGCGCGTTTCGAAACGCTCAACGGCTGCGAAGTGCTGCTTGCATTGGCCGACGATCCCGCGCTGCCGCCCGCATTCGAAGGCGGTCCGACGTTGCGCGAAGTGACGTGGTCCGTCGCGACGCGCGCCGAACTCGACGCGTTGCGCGGACGCTTCGCGGGCCAGCCCGGTCACATCGAAACCGACGATGCGGTCGGTTGCATCGATCCGAACGGCATGGCGATTCGTGTGGAAGTGACGAAGAAGCGCGACATCGACGTGAAGGGCTCACTGTCGAACGTGTGGGGCAACGCGCAGCGCATCGATACGCCGAGCCCCGTCTATGAGCGCGCGGAACCCGTCGAAGTGGGACACGTCGTGTTCTTCACGAACTGCGTCGCGGAGCAGGAAAAGTTCTATCACGAGCTGCTCGGCTTCGAGACATCGGATCGCTATCCGGGACGCGGCGCGTTCATGCGTTGCGCGCCGCATGGCGGTCATCACGATTTGTTTCTCTTGCAACTACCCGATGGAAAACGCGGCCTGAATCACGTCGCGTTCACGGTGCGCGACATCCACGAAGTCTTCGGCGGCGGCCTGCATATCAGCCGCTGCGGATGGACCACGCAACTCGGACCGGGACGTCATCCGGTTTCGTCGGCGTACTTCTGGTACTTCAAGAATCCGGCTGGCGGTCTCATCGAGTATTACGCCGATGAAGACGTGCTCACGCCCGAATGGCAGCCGCGCGAGTTCGAGCCGGGTCCGACCGTGTTTGCGGAATGGGCCGTCGATGGAGGTCTCGACGGCAACACGCGCCGCCAGAAAGAGGCGAAGGCGCCCGAAGGCAAGTTCATGACGGAGCGGAAAAATGGCTGATCTTCAGACAGTCGTCGTGATCGGCGGCGGACAGGCGGCGGGTTGGATCGTGAAGACGTTGCGCAAGGAGGGCTTCGATGGCCGCCTCGTGATGATCGCCGACGAGATTCATCTTCCTTATGAGCGCCCGCCGTTGTCGAAGGCCGTGCTCGCGGGCGAAGCGGATATCGAAACCGTGCGTCTCGTCGATCACGATGCATTCGCCGCGTTGAACGTCGAAGCGTGGCAGCCGGAACGCGCGACGTCGATCGATCGCGACGCGCGCATCGTGCGTACCGCGAGCGGACGCGAAGTGCAGTACGACCGGCTTGTCATCGCAACGGGCGGTGCGGCGCGCCGTCTGCCGGCATCGCTCGTGAAGACTTCGCATCTTGCCTATCTGCGCACACTCGACGATGCGGTGCATATCGGCAAGCGTCTGCGCGAGAGTCATGCGAAGCGCCTCCTCGTGATCGGCGGCGGATGGATCGGCCTTGAAGTCGCGGCGACCGCGAAGAAGCTCGGCGTCGATGTGACCGTGATCGAAGGTGCGCCGCGTCTGTGCGGACGTTCGGTGCCCGCGAGCGTGTCGGACTTTCTGCTGAAGTTGCATCGCGATAACGGTGTCGATGTGCGTTTGAATGCATCGGTCGTATCGCTCGAAGACTGCGAAGGCGGCGTGCGCGCTTCGATGGCCGATGGCACGTTCATCGACGCCGGCTTTGCCGTCGCGGGCATCGGTCTCGCGCCGCACACGGCGCTCGCGGAAAGCGCGGGCATCGAAGTGAACGACGGCATCGTCGTCGATGAATTCGGCGCGACCCACGATGCACATGTGTTCGCTTGCGGCGATGTCGCCAATCATCCGAATGCGTGGCTGAAGCGCCGCGTGCGTCTCGAATCGTGGGCGAACGCGCAGAACCAGGCGATCGCGACGGCCCGCGCCGTGCTCGGCGTTCGCACGCCGTATGCGGAGATTCCGTGGTTCTGGTCGGATCAGTACGACGTGAACCTGCAGATTCTCGGCGACATTCCGCCGGGCGCGACGCCTGTCGTGCGCGGCGATCTGGACGCGCGTCGTGCATCGCTCTTCTTCTTCGAAGGCGATGTATTGCGCGGCGTCATCGCGATCAACGCGACGCGCGATCTGAAGGTCGCGAAGAAATGGATGAGCCAGGGACGCGCGGTCGATATCGCGTCGCTCGCGGATACGGCGAAGGCACTCGCATAACACATTGACGGGAGCAGGCATGAGGAGCATGAGCAACACGGCCGTTGAGCACGGCGGCACGGCCACGACAGTCGCGGACGCGAGCGCGGCCGCTCACGCGGTCACGAAGGGATCGATCATCGCGCGCATCGAACGGCTGCCCGCCAATGCGATGCAGGTGCGCGCGCGGATTCTGATCGGCGCGGCGACGTTCTTCGATGGCTTCGATGTCATCGTCATCGCGGCGACCTTGCCGCTGCTCATCCAGCGTTGGGGGCTTACGCCGGGACAGGTCGGCTTTCTGATCGCGTCGGGATCGATCGGACAATTGATCGGCGCATTCCTGTTTCCTTCGCTTGCGGAACGCTTCGGGCGCGTGCGTTCGATCGCGTGGAGCTCGGGGATCATCGGACTGACGAGCATTGCATGCGGCTTCGCGCCTTCGTTCGCCGTGTTCGTCGCGTTGCGCATCGTGCAGGGGCTCGGACTCGGCGGCGAGTTGCCGGTGGCGGCGACGTACATCAACGAGATCACGCGCGCGCATGGACGCGGGCGCTTCGTGCTGCTGTATGAGATCGTGTTTCCGATCGGCCTGCTTGCATCGAATGCGCTCGGCGCGTGGATCGTTCCGCGATTCGGATGGGAAGCGATGTATTTCATCGGCGGCATTCCGCTCGTGCTGTTCTTCATGTTGCGCGCGCTGGTGCCGGAATCGCCGCGCTGGCTCGGTGAACGCGGCCGCATGAAGGAAGCGGGCGATGCGCTTTCCGCATTCGAAGCGACCGTCAAGCAGCCGTTGCCGCCGCTCGGCAATCTCGCCGAATTCGAAGCGATGGCGAATCGGCATCCGAAGCGGCGCCGTCTCGATCTGATCGGGCCGGCGTATCTGAAGCGCACGATCGCCGTCGCGCTGCTGTGGATGACGTGCGGCGTGCTGCAGTACGGTCTCTCGACGTGGTTGCCGACGATCTACAAGACGGTTTATCACGCGCCGCTGCAGCTTGCGCTGAATCTTGCGGTGGCGGCGTCGGTGCTGGGCGTGATCGGCTCGCTGACGTGCGCGCTGATCGTCGACAAGGTCGGGCGCAAGCCGGTCATCAACTGGTCGTTCGTGTTGTGCGCGGTGTCGCTGGTATGCGCGGGCGTGTTCGTCGCGCAGTCTGTGTATGTGGTTGCGACGTTCTGCGCGCTCGCGCTCGGCTTCATGGCTTGCGGGTTTATCACCGCTTATGTTTATACGCCGGAGTTATATCCGACGAGTATCCGCGCTTTCGGTTGTGGTCTCGGTGGCGCATGGCTCAAGATCGCGGCGATCTTCGCGCCGGCGCTCGTCGGCAAGACGCTGATGGGCGGGAACATGGACATCGCGTTCTATGCGCTCGCGGTCGTGCCGGTCGTCGCGGCGGCGGCGGTGCATTTCATGGGGATCGAGACGAAGGGGAAGGTGCTGGAGCAGTTGGAGGTTTGAGAGGATGGTTGCCCCGCTTTGCGCGGGGCTTTCTCTTTCCTGTTGAGCGGAGGCCAGAGGGGGCCTCGCTCGTTCGGAGGGTTTTCTGAGTTTTTTAGGTGGAACGTCCGGGGCGATCATGCTGCCGATTTAATCGCGGTTAGCGTCGCAAAGTATGCCTCGTCCGGCGTTTGATCCGCCAGGCTCGAGTGGGGGGCCGCTTTCGGTTGCACAGTTCGATGTATTCGCCGATGGGGCGCTTCGGACCACGCACTCGCGCGTTCCAGATCGGCGTGGACTAACGCGCCGCGTGCATCAGTTCGCCCCCGGTAACGGGACGCCAACCTTCTGCGCGGCAGCCAGCGCACCAGGTGGCAAGGGCGGCGGCGGCTGCCCGGTTGCCTTCTCGGCGAGCGTCTTCGTCACGAAGATGCGCGAGGGCAGTGTGAAGTGACGCAGCGCCAGCACGTCAAGCGGACCCGCGCCCGCTTCGGCGCGCAACTGCACCGAGAGCGAGGACCCCGCGCCCTGGTCCGGCGTCCACGACAGCAGATAGCGCGCATTATCCTGCTGCGAAACTCTCGCGCGCTCGAGCAGCCGGATGAATGCGAAGCGACCCTGCGAGTACATCGTCGAACGCAAGCCGCCTTCCTCAGTCTCCCACTGAAGCTGCGCGTTGTTATCCAGCGCCTGCGCCGGCCATTCGAACGGCACCCATTGTTCCATCTGGTTGAAGTAGTGCAGTTGCTGGCCCGATGAGATCAGCTTCATGTCCGTGATGCCCGGCGTCGCCATGCTTGGGGCATGTGACGCGATCGTGAAGGCGGGCGACGGGGCGGCCCATGAATACGCAGGTGGACGAACCTTGCGTGACCGCGCCGTCTCCCGTGTGACGGTCGCCCATTCGGATGATGCCTGACATGTCTTGTTTCTCGAGAAAATTGGCACGCGGTCATTGCTCCAGAGGCGTGCAACCACCGCACTGATTCAGATGCGCGCAGGCATTCGCGGAGCTGGGTTCAACCCACGGCTGATCCGCGAAGCGCGGTCCGCATTCTTCTCTACGCGCTCGCGTTCCTTCTCTTCGGCATCGAAGTCCGTTGAGCCGAACATATCAACACCGCGAGTCTGGAAATAAAGCGTGGGCGACAGAACATGATCGTGCCAGCTCGTGAGCATCGTGTCATGCACGAGCAGGTCGAATAACGCCATGACCTTCGGCGGAAGCGGATTCTTGCCACTCAACCCCATCTTCCACGCCTGAACCAGAAGTTCCTGCTCGGGCGTAATCATCGCGCCCATATAGCTCTCGACAAGCGAAGCGCTCAATTCCGAGTCGGCGTCATAGGGCTGCTCCGCGGCTGACGTGCCGGCACGGATTTGCTTCGCTGCACCGGTCATTCCCGCCACGTACGATTCGCGCTGCATCATGTCATCCGATTCGGCCTGGATGCGCTCCCAAACGCCCACGGACGGTCTGGCCCTCTCGACACTTGCGTTGCGTAGCGATTCCATCTCGGCTCTAGCCGCCGCATCCATGCGATTCTGTGCTTTGCCCAAAGTAACCGCATCAGGTGTGGGCGTTTGCTTGCGCAAAGCCAGATAGGCCGCCTCTGCGTCCTTACGTTCCTTCAACAGAGCTTCGTGTTGGGTAGCCAAAGCATCGAACTGATTCGTCACCGTGGCGCGGAATTCCGGCGACATGTATCGAACCGCCATCCAGCGCAGGAAGACTTGCATGTGATCGACAAAATTCAGGCGCGGAGCGTAGGGCACGATTTCACGGTAGGCCTTTATTAGCTCCCAGATTTTGTATGTTGTTCGACCATCGGAGATGGGGTTGGCCAAGGTGAATCGCTGGAATGTGTCCCCTTTGAAGCGCGAGAGGTCTTCCATCATATCGAGAGCGACACCATGTGAAAGCGCCTCGTTCAGCATGTCTCGCAAAACCACCCGTTGAAGTTCGGCGCGCGCACCTAACGCGCCGGGAGGCGCCCGACGGCGTCGTGCTGAGCATTGCGCCCGCGCTCCACGCCGACGCCGATGTGCTCTCGCAAAGCCTGCGCGTGGCGCGCCAGGCGCTCGCCGATTCCTCGCGCATCGTGAGCGTGCGCTTGCCGGGTTATGTCGCGGTGTATCAGCGCCTGACGCGTATCGCGTCCAGCGACGCAAACGCGGCACGCCGATGGCACTGTGTGTCGTCGGGGACGCCGCTCGTCGACGCCCGGCGCTTCGAAGCGCTGATCCGCAATGCGGAAGACGATGCCTGCCGCCATGCGGGCGATCGTTACGCGTCCGCCCATGCGGCCGCACTGGCATCCATCGTCGGCTGGACGCAACGCATGGTGTTCGGCACGCTGACCGATCCGCGCCAGCCGGCCACGCCCTGGGCGCTCTACGGCGCAGGCTGGATCGACTGCGGGCCCGCCAGCGACGCACATAAACCGTGGGAGCAGGACGTGCAGATGCAAACGCACGTCGCGCCCGCGAGCGTCGATGCAAGCCCGGCTCCGTGGCCGTTGCCGCAATCGCTGATCGAAGCAATGCCCCGCCGCATCGTGACGTCGCCGCGCGTGGCCGCCTTCGCACATGCCATCGGCATCGTGGCACTGGCGGCAGGCGCCGCGATCCTCGGCGCGGGCCGCAACAATGCGGCGCTGCTCGAGCGCCTGCAGGCGGACATGGACCGCTACGCAGCCGTCACGCCGGAGCACGACGCCGCGCGCCGCGACGCGTTGAAGGCGCTCGTCGCCGATCGCGATGAACTGGATCGCTACGCGCGCACGGGCGTGCCGCTCAGACTGTCCTTCGGGCTCTATCGCGGCGCGCAATTGCTGCCGACGTTGAATACCGCCATCGCCAGCTATCAGCCGCCTGCGCCGCCGCCCGCCGTGGTGACGCTCGACAGCATGTCGCTCTTCGACAGCGGCAAGGCGCAACTTAAACCGGGATCGACGCGCGTGCTCGTCGAAGCCGTCGAAATGATCAAGGCGCATCCGGGCAAGCGGATCCTCGTGGCGGGCCATACGGACAACGTGGGCAATGCCGCGAGCAATCTGAAGTTGTCGAACGCGCGCGCCGCGGCTCTGCGCGACTGGCTGATCGAAGCGTCCGGCATACCGGCTACGCAGTTTGCGGTTCAGGGCTACGGCGACACACGCCCCATCGTCGCGAACGACACGCCACAAGGGCGCGCGAAGAACCGTCGCGTGGAAATCACTCTCGTACCGGACACCGCGAACGTCGCGAACTGACATCGTTAATCGAATTCCCGGAGTTCTCTCTTCGGGATCTTGTCGCTCAGGAGTTGTTTTTCTGAGCATTGCTTGGCAGTACCAAAGAGGAGTAGTAAATGGCAATTCCCGCATACATGTGGCTGAAGGATGACGGCGGCGCCGACATCAAGGGTTCCGTCACCGTGCAAGGCCGCGAAGGCAGCGTCGAGATCGTCGAGTTCGGTCATGGCGTGCATATCCCGACCGATGGCAACACCGGCAAGCTCACCGGCACGCGCGTGCACGCGCCGATCACGCTGACCAAGGAAACCGATTCGTCCACGCCGTATCTGTACAAGGCGGTGACGAGCGGCCAGACGCTGAAGTCGGTCGAGATCAAGTGGTACAAGATCGACGACGCGGGCAAGGAGAAGGAATACTTCAACACCAAGCTCGACAACGTCAAGGTCGTCGCGGTCCGTCCGAAGATGCTCGACATCAAGAACCCGGCTTTCGAGAAGCACAACCATCTCGAAGAAGTCGAACTGCGCTACGAGCAGATCACCTGGTCGTTCAAGGACGGCAACATCATCCACAAGGACACGTGGAACGAGCGCGCGTAAGCGCGTGACCCAGCGGCTCATGACAACGTGAGCCGTCGAAGCCAGCCTGCTTGCGGGCTGGCTTTTCTTCTGCAATTCATCCCCACCGTACGCCCTCTTTCATTCACCTCGGCACCGACTTCATATGACAATGCGCGACTCCACTCATCTGCTTCGCCGGCTCAACCAGCACTGCGCCCGCACGCTCGAAGCGGCCGCGAGCCTGTGCCAGACGCGCCTTTCCGACGAAATCACCGTCGAGCATTGGCTGCTGAAGCTCATCGAGGCGGACGAAGGCGACATTCCCGCGATCCTGCGTCACTATGAAATCGATGTCGATGCGATCTGGAACGCACTGCTCGCCGCAATCGACCGCCTGCCGCGCAATCTGCGGGGCATGCCGTCGCTTTCCATCCAGCTCGCGAGCGTGCTTCAGGACGCGTGGAATCTCGCATCGCGCGAGGATATCGACGGCACGATCCGCTCGGCGCATCTGCTGCGCGCGCTCATCGGCGCACCGCATGTCATGCGGACGCAGGACGCGTGGCCGCTTTTTTCGCTTTCCGATGCGCAGATCGAACGGCTCGTGCCGCGTCTCGGACGCGCGTCGTGCGAGAACGCGCCCGCGCAGGAAGACGAAGGCGACGCAAGCGCACCAGTTGCAGATGCTCAAGCGCCCGTCAAGCAGGCGGCCCCGCGCTCGACCGAAGGCCAGGCGCTCGAGCGCTTCGCCATCGACCTGACGGAGAAGGCGCGTCGCGGCGAAATCGATCCGGTGTTCGGCCGCGATCGCGAGATCCAGCAGATGATCGACGTGCTCGTGCGGCGGCGCAAGAACAACCCGATCCTCGTGGGCGAGCCGGGCGTCGGCAAGACGGCGCTAGTCGAAGGGCTCGCGCTGCGCATCGCCGAAGGCAGTGTGCCGTCTCTCTTGCGCGACGTGCGCATTCTCACGCTCGACCTCGGGCTGCTGCAAGCCGGTGCGGGCGTGAAAGGCGAATTCGAGCAGCGCCTGAAAAACGTGATCGATGAAGTCAAGGCATCGGCGACGCCGATCGTGCTGTTCATCGACGAAGCCCACACGCTGATCGGCGCGGGCAACTCGGCCGGCGGCTCGGACGCTGCGAACTTGCTGAAGCCTGCACTCGCGCGCGGCGAGTTGCGCACCATCGCCGCGACGACGTGGTCCGAATACAAGGAATACTTCGAGCGGGATGCGGCGCTCGAGCGGCGCTTCCAGATGGTCAAGGTGGAAGAGCCGGACGACGATGCCGCCTGTCTCATGTTGCGTGGCCTCGCGACGCGCTACGCACGGCATCACAACGTGCATATCCGCGACGAAGCGCTCGTTGCGGCAGTCAGACTGTCGCGCCGCTACATCCCCGCGCGCCAGTTGCCGGACAAGGCCGTCGATCTCATCGATACCGCCGCGGCGCGCGTGCGTATGGGTCTCGACGCGCCGCCCGCCGAACTGCAGCGCGCGCGCGCGGTCGTGGCCGCGCTGGAACTCGAAGGCGCGAGCATCGATGCCGACGAACGGGCGGGCATCGACGATACAGCCGCGCATCGCGACGCGCTCCGCGCCTCACTGGCGCAAGCGAATCAGGAACTCGCGGACGTTCAGGCGCGCTACGACCGCGAACTGTCGCTGGTGCGCGCGCTGCTGGAACAACGCGGCGACGGCAAGACGAAGCCGCATGCAGATGCGTTCGCCGCAGCGAAGCACGCCCTCACGGATGCGCAAGGCAAGTCGCCGCTGATCTTCGCCGATGTCGACGCACAGGCCATCGCGCGCGTGGTCGCCGAATGGACGGGCGTGCCGGTCGGCAATCTCGTCGAAGACGAGCTGCTCAATCTGCTCACGCTCGAAGATCAACTGGCGAAGCGCGTGGTCGCGCAAGACGACGCGCTCGGCATGCTCGCGCAAAGCCTGCGCACCGCGAAGGCGGGGCTCAAGAGCGAACATGCGCCGCTCGGCGTGTTCCTGCTGACCGGACCCTCGGGCGTCGGCAAGACGGAGACGGCGCTCGCGCTCGCCGATGTGCTGTTCGGCGGCGAGGCCGCGCTCACCACGATCAACATGTCGGAGTATCAGGAAGCGCACACGGTGTCGCAGTTGAAGGGCTCGCCGCCGGGTTACGTCGGCTATGGCCGCGGCGGCGTTCTGACCGAAGCGGTGCGTCAGCGCCCATATAGCGTCGTGCTGTTGGATGAAGTCGAGAAGGCGCATCGCGACGTGCTCGACATGTTCTATCAGGTGTTCGATCGTGGCTCGATGCGTGACGGCGAAGGTCGGGAAATCGACTTCCGCAACTGCGTGATTCTGATGACGTCCAACCTCGGCTCCGAACAGATTCACGATGCGACCACGGACACGCCCGGCATCGCGCACGCCGCGTTGCTCGACGCCATCCATGATCCGCTCGTGAAGCACTTCCAGCCGGCGCTGCTCGCGCGTTTCCAGACGCTCGTGTTCCGCCCGCTCGACGTAAGCGCGCTCGGCGATATCGTGCGCCTCAAGATCGCGAAGATCGCCGATCGCCTGAAGCGTCAGCACGATGTGACGCTCGCCTGCGAGAAATCGCTGATCGCATCGCTCGCTCAAATGTGCCTGTCGCGCGATTCGGGCGCTCGCAATATCGACGCTTTCCTCGACCAGCGCATTCTGCCGACTGTCTCGCGCGAACTCCTGACGCGCATGGCGAGCGGCGCCGCACCCGCGGAGATTCGTCTCGCCTATTCAGAGGAAGGCAATCTGACGATCGAGTTCATCGATCGCGACTCGTCCGTGCCCGCAACCGCCTGAAGCGAGAAAAGATGCCAGGCCCGTCCCTATATGAAATGCTGCTCGGTCAGATCGACGGCGAACCGCTCAGCGATTTCGATGACCGCACGCTCGAAGTCCTGAGCGTGCAGCAGAACGTGCGACGCATCCTGAACACGCGCGCCGGTGCCCTCAAGCATCTGCCGGACTACGGGCTGCCCGATCTGACCAACATCTACAAGGCGCTGCCGGCTTCTTCACAGGCGCTGAAGGAGCAGATGGAAGTCGCGCTGCTGAAGTACGAGCCGCGCATCCGCGCGATCGACGTCGCGATGGTCGATACGTCCGAGCCGGGCCTGCAAGTGAGCTTCGAAATGACCTGTCATCTGAAGCGCGCGGGCCTCGTGCGCTTCGGAACGTACTTCGTGCCGCCCGGCGTTTTCCGGCTGGAGCGGCGCGTGCGCGAGGGCAGGATTTGAATCAGCTTGCGCGCGGGCTGATTCGCGCGCTACACCGAAGCCCCCCGCTCGCCGACCAACTCGCGAAGATCGTGCGCGATCCGGCCGATGACCGGCTCCCAGTCATGCAGCTTCTTCTGTCGATACAGACGCACGGCAGGATACCATTCGGTTCGCTCGCCCTGCAGCCCCCAGCGCCACTCGGGCGCGGACGGCAAGATTCCCCATGTCGGCTTGCCGAGCGCGCCAGCGAGATGCAACGGCGAAGAGTCCACCGATATCACGAGATCGAGATGATCGATGAAGCCGGCGGTATCTGCAAAGTCCGTCCACTGAGACGACACGTCGTGCGCGCGAATGCCCGACTGCCTCGTCAAACTGGCGTTCGCCTGGTTCTTCTGCAGCACGAACCATTCGATACCCTCGATCTCCGACAGCGGCTTCAATGCGCGCGCAGGCACGAAGCGGTCGATGCCGCTGAAGTTGTGCGGCCCGCTATACCAGCACAGTCCCACCTTCAGCTTGCCCGCATACGGCTGCATGAAGCTGTCCCAGCGAGCGCGGGCATCAGCTGGCGCCTCGATGTATCCGCGTCGACTGTCGGAGATGGCCGCTGCTGTCTCGTGCACGTATGCGGGCAGCAAGTAGTCGAAGACCCAGTAATCGTAATTCGCCAGTTCGTCCGGCCGCCAGCCAGATGCAACGCTTTGCGCGCCGTCGAGATCGCGAAACAGCCGGTGCAGTTCCGGCCGGCAAACGAAGTGAACCGACGCGCCCGCCGCTGTCAGCCGGCTCGCGTAACGCGCGAGCATCAGATTGTCGCCGACGCCCGCATGGTAGGCGACCAAGATACGCTTGCCTTGCAGCGATTGACCCCGCCACCATTTTGAAAGATACGGGGCAATATCCGGATCAAGCGCAAGAACATACTCATCGCTCGACACCCCTTCGAGCTTGCGCCATCCCTCGCGCTCGCGTCCGAGCAGAATGAGCACGTCCCCAAGCGGACCGAAGGCATCCACTCGGTGCGGTGCAATCTCTTCGGCTCGGCTAAATGCATCCAGCGCTTCGAGATAACGGCTCTGCATGTACAGCGCTTTCCCCAACATCAGCCAGATGTCGACGTCGTCGGGTGTCTGCGCGAGCAGCGCGCCCGCACGTTCGATGACCCCGGCATAATCGGAGAGGAATCGTCCGCGAAGATGCAGCGCGCTCTTCTCGTCGGCCCGGATAAGCGCCTGCTTCGCATGGAACCGCATCAGTTCCGGTCGACCAGCGAACAGGTAAATCTGCGCGAGGGCGGAATGTGCGTCGCAGTTGTCGGGATCGAATTCGAGCGCCTCGACAAAGCACTCGATCGCGCTTTCCCGATCCCCGCATTCGTTCAGATAGATGATGCCGCGCTGTACGCGGACGATCGCGTTGTCGGGGTTCCGCGCGATCCATCGCGTACACATTTCCAGCGCGAGAAGCGGCTCACCTAATCGGATGAGGCCATTGGTGGCCTCGATCGCGTAATGAGCCTCGTGAGGTTCGATATCGAACGTCCCGTGCCACAAGGCGATTGCCTGGTCGCGTTTGCCACGCTCGATTGCAGCCTGAGCAGCGCTGGCGAGCGCCGTCGCTCGCTCCCTGATGTCATGCTCCATCGCTCTTCCGTCGTTCAATAAGGATGCCGGAGCGTAACAGAGCCGAGCGTCTCAACCGTAACAATGCGACGCGCGAACGCCGCTACTCATGCCACTGCCCCGCCCCTCCCGCGAACGCCGGCACGCCCATCTCCTCGCGACTGCGCGCCGCACGCGCTTCATCGGCTTCCACGGTCTTGCTCGTATCGATGAAAAGCGCCGCGACCGCACCGACCGCGAGCAATCCCGCTGAAATCGTGAACGGCACGTTATAGCTTCCTGTCTGCTGGATCAGATAACCGAACGCGACCGGCGACACCATTCCCGCGATGCCGAAGCCCGTGTTCATCATGCCGCCCGCCGTGCCCGCATACTTGCCCGCGATATCGAGCGGCAACGTCCACAGCACCGGATTCGTGATCTCGAGGAAGAAGAACGATGCCGTCAGGAACCACACCGCCATGATCGGGCTCGGCGCATTGACCATCGGCAGAAGGAAGGCGAGCGACCCGCCCATGCCCACGACGAGAATGCTGCAGCGCGCGAGCCGCAGTTTTCCCGTGATCCGGTAGATGCGGTCCGACAGCACGCCGCCGAGCGTATCGCCGATCACACCGGCAAGCAGCGGCAATGCGGTGAACAGCGCGAGATGCTTCAGATCGAAGCCGCGCGATTCCTTCAGATACGAAGGCAGCCACGTCAGATACACCCACAGCAGCCAGCCATAGCAAAAGTCGACGAAGGTCACGAGCCACATGCGATGAATCAGCATGCGCCACGGCGTCGGCTGCTTTCTCGCGCGCGCGCATTCCCCCGCGCGATAGCCGATCTCAGCGGTTTCCTCGGGCGTCACGCGGCGGTTTTCATCGGGTGAATTGGTGAAGACGAAGAGATACAGCACCGTCCACGCAAGGCTCGCGATGCCCAGCAGAACGAATGCCTCGCGCCAGCCGCTCGCTGCGACCACGGCAAGCACGAGCGGCGGCGTCACCGCGCCGCCGAGCCGCGCGAAACTATGCGTGATGCCTTGTGCAAAGCCGCGTTCGCGCACCGGCATCCAGAACGTGAAGGCGCGCGTGGCGGTCGGAAACGCGCCGCCCTCGCCGATGCCCAACGCAAGGCGCAACAGCACGAGCATGCCGATGCTGCCCGCGAAGCCCGTCGCGAGCGTCGCCGCGCCCCATATCAACGAGAGCACGGTCAATACGAGCTTCGGGCCGAATCGATCGGCAAGCCATCCGCCGACGATCTGCATCACCGCACGGATACGCGAACGCGGAGAACACGAGCCCGAGCTGCACGGACGTGAGGCCCATCTCCTGCCGGATCAACGGTCCTGCCACGGCGATGTTCACCCGATCGATGTACGAGATGAAGTACATCAGACACATCACGCCGAGAATGATATGGCGCGTCTTCACGCGCTGACGTTGCTTGTTCACAGTGTCTCCTTCCTTTGGTCCATCTGATGTGGAATATCGAGCCGTGTCAGCTATACGAGCTTCAGGCGCTGCACCTTGCCCGAAGGTCCGCGCGGCAAGGCATCGGTGAAGCGGAATTCACGCGGCGTCTTGTAACGGCCGAGTTCGCGCAGACAGTGCGCGCGCAAGTCGGCCACATCGAGCGATGCCGCGCCGCCGTTCGGCACGATGTACGCGACGATGTCCTGGCCATACGCCGCATCGGGCACGCCGACGGCCGCTGCTTCGAGCACGCCGGGATGACGCAGCAGCGCTTCGTCGATCTCGCGCGGCGCGATGTTCTCGCCGCCCTTGATGATCAGTTCCTTCGCGCGTCCATTGATGTAGAAGAAGCCCGCCTCGTCGCGGTAGCCGAGATCGCCGCTGCGCAGCCATCCGTCTTCCGTGAACGCGTTGCGCGTTTCTTCCGGACGCTTGTAGTAGCCGCTCATCAATTGCTCGCCGCGCAGCACGAGCTCGCCGGTTTCGTTGGGCGCGCACTCACGTCCATCGATGTCGACGATCTTCGCTTCGCCGCCGGAAGGCAAGCCGATACTGCCGATTCGCCTTAACGTTTCGTCGTACGGATTACTGAATATCGGCGCGGCGGTCTCCGTCATGCCCATCGTTTCAATGACGCCGATGCGAAAGCGCTTCTCGAACGCCCGATGATGATCGGCCGGTAACGCTGCCGACGCGCTGCGGCAAAATTTCAGCGCCGACAGATCGCAGCCCTCAGCGCCCTCGCCGTTCAGCAGATAAGCGACGATGGTCGGCACCACGTTGATCCATGTGCATCCGAACTGCGATGCCTCGTTCCAGAACGTGCGCGCCGAGAAACGCGGCGTCATCACGGCCGATCCGCCGTGCCACAGTGGCGACAGCAGCGCGACGACGAGACCGTTGATGTGATAGAGCGGCAACGATACGAGCACGCGATCATCATCGGATAGCCGATGTTCGTCGCTGATGTTGCGCATGTTGGCGAGCAGGCTGCGATGACTCAGCAGCACGCCTTTGGGCGCGCCCGTCGTGCCCGACGTGTACATGAGCAGCGCCGTATCGCCGGGATTCATCGCGCCCGCATCGCTCGCGACGATATGCGTGCCGGGCGTTTCGTCGCGCACGAGTCCGATCGTGCGTGACGGAAGCGTCGGGATATCGGGTAAAGCGTTCGCATCGGGCGACGTACGCACCACAGCGACGTCACGGTCCATGCCTTCGCGACGCAACACGTCGATCGCTTCGACGATGGTGTCGTGCGTGTCATCGGCGACGAAGATCGCGCGCGTCTCCGAATGCTCGACGATATAGCGCACCTGCGAAGGCTGACACAAGAGATTCAGCGGATTCGCCACCAGGCCGCTATACATCGCCGCCAGCAGCAGCCGCGCGGTCTGAATGCCGTTGCCCATGAAGACGGACACGACATCGCCCGCACGCAGGCCCGCAGCATGAAAACGCTCTTCCAGCGCGAGACATGCTTCGCGCAACGCGCCGAAGGTCAGCATGTCGTCCCCGACCGCGGAGAGCAGGAAGGGTTTGTCCGGCGCGCGTCCGGCGCGAGCGTCGATCAATGCGCGCAACGTGGATGCAACGACCGGCGCACGATCGGAAGGAACGATTCGATCCGCTAGCGCGCTCATCGCCCGATCCTCCTGAAGTAATCGCCGAGCAACGCGTCGACTTCCGGCACGCGCTCCGCAATCCGATACGCGATGCGCGTCACGTTCAGGTATTGCCGATAGCCGAGATTCGCCGAGAAGTTGTTGCCGCCCCAAGTGCCGCATCCCATCGACAGCGAGAACGGCAGGCCGTTGTCGAAGTTGCCGCCGGTCGCGAGGCAGTGCGCCTGATCGACGATCACGCGCGCCACCGGCAATTCAGTGCCGAGCCGGACGGCGAGGGCATCGTCCGCGCCGTGCACGCCGACTGAATGTCCCGCGCCCATGTATTCGTAGATGCCGCGCACGATGCCGATTGCGGCGTCGATGTCGCGCGCGCGATAGACCGTCAGCACGGGCGAGAGCTTTTCGCCGGAGAACGGATACTCGGCACCGTAGCCGCTCTCCTCGACCATCAAGAACTTCGGCTCGCGCGCCGCGATATCGTCGAGGCCCGCTTCGCGCGCAATGGCCGTCGCCGAGCGCGCGGTGCAGCGCGCCGAGAGCTTGCCGTCGTGCCACATCGCCGCCTGCAACCGCGCCTTCTGCGCAGCGTCGAGCAGCACGCCGCCCTGCTTCGTCAACGCATCGAGCATGCGCGCATGGATCGCTTCTTCGATCACGACGCTGTTCTCCGATGAACAACTCGTCGCGTTGTCGAACGTCTTGGACACCGCGATCTTGCGCGCTGCATCATCGGGAATCGCGCTCGCCGCGACGATCGATGCGACGTTGCCCGCGCCCACGCCGAACGCGGGCGTGCCGCTCGTATAGGCCATGCGGACGTTCGCCTGCGAGCCCGTCGCGACGACGAGATCCGCGAGCTTCATCAACGCGGCGGTCGCGGCCTTGCCGATCGGATGCGGCAACATCTGCACGAGATCGCGATCGAGACCGGCCTTCGCGAACTCCGCATGAATGAACTCGATGAGCAACACGCACGACGAATAGCCCTTCGGTGAGGGCGCGACGATGACCGCGTTGCCGCACTTGAGCGCGTTGATGATCTTGTTGGCGGGCGTCGCGGCCGGATTCGTCGATGGCGTGATCGCCGCCACGACGCCGACCGCGCGCGCAATTTCGACGATGCCGTGTTCCTCGTCGCGGGCGATCACGCCCGTCGTCGCGACGCCGTGAAGATCGCGCAGCAGGCCGAGCGTCTTGCGATGGTTCTTGCGGAATTTGTCGTCGGCGTTGCCGAGGCCCGTATCGCGCACGGCCAGGTCCGCGAGTTGCCGGTTGCGCTGCGGCTCCATGATGGCCCACGCAGCGGCCGATGCAGCTAAGTCGAGCGTCTCCTGGCCCGCTTGTTCGAAGCGTCGTTGCGCGGCGCGCGCTCGCGCCACGAGCGCGGCAACGATGCGCTCCACATCGGGTTCTGGTTGATTCGGCGCATCGTCGTGAGGACGTGCGAGCGTCGCGCCGCTTGCCATGTGATTCATGCGATAAACCTCGGCTGTTGGAAGATTGAAGGTGCTTTCCAATCTAGTCAGCCGCGTCCGTCGCGCGGTCCCGTTTTCTGGACTAACGCGTGCAGCGATAGCGCGAGCATCGGAAATTCAGCTTTTCGGGACTTTTCAGAGTCCCGAAAACCGGTGTTTTCGACGCACAATGAAATAAAACCGAAAAGTATGCAGACGGAGACAAGCGTGACTTCGAATCAATCGAATGCCGCCGCCGTGCGAGCGTTTCGCGTGCTCGAAACGCTCGCCGAGGCGAATCGCCCGCTTTCCATGACCGAGCTCGTCGATGCATTGGGTCTGCCCAAACAGACCGTGCATCGCATCCTGGTGCAGTTGATGGACGCATGGCTCGTCACGCGCGGCGCAAGCGACAAGCTTTATGAATGCTCGGCGCGCGTGCGTACGCTCGCCATCAACGTGCTGATGCACGCGGGTCCCGCTGCGGCGCGTCATGCGCTATTGGAACAGCTCGTCATGCGCGTCGGCGAAACATGCAATCTGACGATGCTCGCGGGCAACGACGTCGTCTATGTGGATCGCGTCGAAACGGGATGGCCGCTGCGCATGCATCTGCAGCCAGGTTCGCATGTGCCGTTGCATTGCTCCGCAAGCGGCAAGCTGCTGCTGAGCTTTTTGCCGAAGGATCGGCGCGAACGCATGATCGAACGCTTGCCGTTGCGTTCGTATTCGGAGCGCACGATCACCGATCGCGACGCACTGCGCAAGGAGCTCGCATTGACACGCCGCCGCATGCTCGCCATCAACAATCAGGAGCATTTGCAGGGACTCGTTGCGATCGCGGTGCCGGTGATGCTCGATCGCAATCGCGCGTGTGCGGCGATTGCGATTCAGGCGCCGGTGGGGCGCGTGGCACTCGATCGGTTGCTTGCGTTCGAACCCGATCTGCGCCGTGCTGCAGAAGAAACCGCGAAGACGTTCAAGGATTGAAGGCCGGTTTTCGATTCGGCAAACCGGCCTTTGCTTCAGTGCTTATCGTTCGCTGGTCTGGAGATGCCGCGTCGAATGGTGTTCGTCTTCGACCTCGACTTCCTTGCGGCCGCGCTTGAACACGACATACGCGACGATCAGAATGCCGAGACTCGCGACGCCCAGCCACAGCGGCTTGCGTTGATCGGGAATTAAGGCCATCGCGACGAGAATCGCCATCATCCCGAAGATCGCGAGCCACGTGAGATAGGGAAATCCCCACATGCGTACGCGCAGGTCGCTTACTTCGAAGCTCGTCATACGGCCGCGCAAGCGCAGTTGCGAAAACGCGATCAGCAGATACACGAAGATCGCCACCGTGCCATACGAATTCACGAGGAACGCGAACACCGTATCCGGCGATACATACGACATCACCACCGACACATACCCGAACACCGTGCCGAGCAGAATGGCGCGCGTCGGCACGCCGCGCTTGTTGACCTTCGCGAGTCCGAGCGGCGCATCGCCGTGACGCGTCAACGCGAACAGCATGCGCGATGCCGCATAGAGGCCCGAGTTCAGCGCGGACAGCACGGCGGTGAGGACGATCGCGTTCATCACGTTGGCTGCGGCGGGCATGCCCATGACTTCGAGCGCGCTGACATAAGGCGTCGCCATCTGATGCGAATTCCACGGCACCAGCGCGACGACGAGCGCCACCGATCCGACATAGAACACGAGCACTCGCGTGATGACGGAATTAGTTGCCTTCGCAACTGCCTTCGCAGGCTCCTTCGCTTCGGCCGCCGCGATCGTGACGATTTCCGCGCCGAAGTAGAAGCCGGTCGCCGCGACCGCGCCCGTCATCACGGGCCCGATGCCCTTCGGCATGAAGCCGCCATGGCCGAGGAACGTCGCGGCGACATCGGTCGTGTGCATCGATGCGGGCCAGAAGCCGCAGACGTACAGGCCGCCGAGAAACAGGAACACGATGATCGCGCCGACCTTGATCGACGAAAACCAGAACTCGAATTCGCCATAACTGCCGACCGAAATGAGATTGGTCAGCGTGAGCACGACGAGCAACACGAGGCTGATCATCCATGCAGGCACATCCGGTATCCAGAACTGCACGAGCTTCGCGCCCGCGACTGCTTCGAGCGCGATCACGATGACCCAGAAGTACCAGTACATCCAGCCCGTCAGGAACCCGGCGAGACGGCCCGGCCCGCGCTGCGTCTTGAACGCGAGCCGCGCATATTCGTAGAACGAGCCGACGGCGGGCATCGCGCAGGCCATCTCGCCAAGCATACGCATGACGAGAACCACGAGGCCGCCCGTGATGAGAAACGAGAGAATCGCCGCGGGTCCGGCCTGCTGGATCACCACGCCGCTCCCGACGAATAGTCCGGCGCCTATGACGCCGCCCAATGCGATCATCGTCATGTGGCGCTGCTTGAGGCCACACTTGAGATCGCTCTGCTCCGTACTCGATTGCATGTCGTCTCCTGATTTGCTTGTACCGATTCGGCGCTCGCCCGCGGGTTCGTTGCCGGCGGGTCGAGGCGTTCGTTCAATGACGCTTCAAAGCGCCGGACGATCCTTTCGATAGGCGTTCTTCACCGCGATCCTGCCATTGCTGAACGTGAAGACGTCCACCATGCGCGCCTCGATGCGCGAGCCGTCCGCCTTCGTGCCGCAAAACGTCGATTCCGATACGCCGCGATTGCCGCTCACGAAGTGCTCGCCGTCATTCCACGATGCATCGGGAAAGGTTTCCCACGCAAGCGTGAAGCCCTTGCGCACTTCGTCCCGGCCCTTGAACGTGCGGCCCAGCGCATCGGGTCCGGCCACGCCGTGAAAAACGCATTCGTCCGCCATGCAGTTCATCAGCGCGTCGATGTCGTGGCGGTTCCATGCATCGTTGAACGTCTGCAAGAGGCGAATGTAATCCTGATTCGTTTGTGTGCTCATGTGTCGATGTTTTCAGTGCGTTGCGAAAGAGACCAAAATGCGTTCAGCGCTTCTCGTCCTGCGTCAGATACTTGTGATACAGAAACCGTTGGCCGACGCGGCGGAACGGCGCGAAGCCTTTCCACTTCACCATGCCCATCACGTTCGGATATTCGAGCGCGGAGTCGTAGATCGGCAGATCGTCGCGGCTGTGCTGCCACTTTCCCGCGACGCGCTCGGCCATACGCCGCCCCGCATGCGCCGAGAACGACACGCCGTTTCCGCCATAACCGACTGCATAAAAAATGCTCTGCTGCGGATCGGGTTGCGCGACGCGCGGCATCATGTCGTGACTCACATCGACCCAACCCCACCACGAGTAATCGATGCGAATGCCTTTGAGCGATGGAAACTTGCGATGCAAGCCCTCGATGAGCACGTCCATATGGCGAGGGTTTGCCGCATCGGCGCCGGTGATCGCGCTGCGGCTGCCGATCTGCACGCGGTTATCCGGCAACAGCCGATAGTAGAAGCGCAGCGTGCGCGTATCGGTAATGACCTGGCGCGAGAGGAAATTGGTCGATGCGAGTTCTTCCTGCGTAAGCGGCCGCGTAACGAGCGAGTTCGAGAGTATCGGCATGATCTTCGCGGATAGCGCGCGATGCATGTCGTTGCGCGTATAGCCGCCGGTCGCGAACGCGATCGCCTTCGCGCGAATCACGCCGCGCGGCGTGCGGACATGATGCACGCCGCGAATCGTCTCGACGTTGAGGACCGGCGTGCCCGGATGCACCTTCACGCCGAGCGAGCGCGCCATACGCATATAGCCGAACGCGAGCTTCAACGGATGTACGCCGATGCCATCGGGCTCCAGCAGCGCGCCGCAATTCTCGCGATCGTCGACATACGATTGCGCGACTTCCTTCGCGCTCAGCATGCGCGCGTCGTAGCCGAATACGTCGCGCATCACTTTGCATTCGTTCGCGAGAAAGTCCATCTTGCGCGCGCGATGCGCGATGTACAGATGCCCGCCCGGCTGCGGATCGCATGTGAACTCGCCGATCAATTGCTTGAAGGTGTCGAAACCTTCGCGGATCTCGGCATCGAGCCTGAGCGCCGTCTGCTTGCCCCAGCGTTCGATCCATTGCGAGCGATAGAGGCGTCCGCTCGCGTTCTGCCCTTGCCCGCCGTTGCGGCTCGTGCAGCCCCATGCCGTGCGATTCGCATCGACGATGGTCGCGCGGATGCCATGTTCGCGCGCCAGAAAGAGCGCCGTCGAAAGGCCGGTGAATCCCGCGCCGACGATCAACACGTCGACGTCGGCATCGCCGGGCAAGGGGCCGTCGTCTTCGGGCGGCTCGCCTGCGGTCGCGACCCAGTAGGTGGGCGCGTAATCCATCGGCTGACGGCCGATGGGCGAAACGAGCGGGTCGTAGAGCGGATCGTATGGGGCGCACGCGCCACGAAAGGCCGGCGCAACGTAGTCGAGAGTAGCCACCGATGACTCCTTGGAAAGTACCCTCATACTGCACCGAACTCGACGTACCGCTTAGAGCCACGCCGAAACCATCGTTAGTGCCAGGATGCCGCCGCCGCTGGCCCCAGCGATTGGTCGCGTCTGGCACTACCGCGCGCGCTTTTTGTCTGGTCATACTGAGCCGAATCCCTTCTCTCTCGCACCGAATGTCTCGGGAGGCCAATGATCATGCGGAGTGACCCATGCCGAAGCGCTCTCAGGCATCGAAGGGCAAGCATTCATGCCTTCGAGTCATCTTCCCGCCGATCTGCGCAGCATTGCCTTTCGCTCCGATGAGCGTTTCGATCGCCGCTTGCCCAAGGCCACGTGCGCGTCGATCGGCGATCGCCTCTTGCGCGCGAAGAGCATCGCGCGGCTCGTGATGGAACGTGTGCCGAGATTCACGTCGTCGGCAAGCGCTGGCAAGTCATGCCATGCCGCGATGTCGACGAAACCGCCATCGTCTTCATCGGCCTGTTCGAAACCGACGACATACATCGCGCGTTAAGTCGTGCCTCTGCGCCGCGCACCGAGCCATGCGGCGAGCTTCGCGAATAGCGTCATGTCCGGCGCAACGCTCAGATCCACTGCGAAGTGATGCCGATAGTACGTGCTCAAATCGAGGCCGACGCCAAGGCCGAGCACTTCCACAGCGCGCGATGCTTCGTGCTTCTCGACGACCTCTCTCAAGTGCTGATCGAGATAGTTCGGATCGTTGGCTTGCGCGGTCACGCTGTCCATCGGGCTTCCATCGGAGATGACAACGAGGATGCGGCGCGCTTCGTCACGCGCGATGAGCCGCGAGCATGCCCAATCCACCGCTTCGCCGTCGATACCTTCGCGGAACAGATCGGCCTTGAATAGCGCCGCGATATCGCGTCGCCCGGCACGCCAGCCTGCATCCCCTTCCTTGAAAATCATGTTGCAGGCTTCGTTGAGCCGGCCCGGATACTTCGGCCGGCCCTTCGCGAGCCAGTCGAGCTTCGCGCGCCCGCCATTCCATGCGCCGGTCGTGAAGCCGAGCACTTCCGTCGTGACGCCCGCCATGCCAAGCGCTCGCACGAGCACGTCGATCATCACCGTGACCGGCTCGATGCTCGCCTTCATCGAGCCCGAGCAGTCGATGAGAAAGCCCACCGCACAGTCCGCGTGCGGACGTTCGCGCTCGCGTCTGAAGACACGCCGCTCATCCGGCGATGCCACCACTTGCGCGAGCCGCCGGCCGTCGATGCGCCCGTCTTCCTCGCCGAACGACCAGCCATCGCGACGCGGCACGGTGATGGACGCCTGCAACATGCGCGCGAGACGCGGCACGTTGATATGCCGCGCGGCAATCAGAGCGTCCAGCCGCTCGCGATATTCGCGCAACAACGCGGCCCGGATCAGCGTCGATGGGCGAACGGTCTTGTCGTAACGCGTGGTGAAGATGCGATACGCCTCGCCCGTCGCCTCGCGCGCGCTGCTGTCGCCACTCGCAGCGAGCGCCAGCCGTTCGAGTTCGCCATGTTCGTCGTCGGTATCGAACCAGGTGCCGAGCATGGTGCGCGCGGCATCTTCTTCTTCGTCGTCGGATGAATCGCTCTCGACGAACGTGTGCCGCACTTCCTGCACCATTTCGCCTATCGTTCGCGCGATTTCCAGCGCATGGACCGCATACGCGCGCTGGTCGTGACGATGGCGGCGCATGCCCGCAAGCGCATTGCCGAGCGATGGCGCGAGCGCCGCACGGGTCGCTTCGATGAGCCCTTCGGTTTCTTCGAGCACGGCGCGGCCCGAAAGACGCGACTGCGCCATTTGCGCGGCCGTGTAAATCAACAAGCCGATTTCGCTGTCGAGCAAGCCCGATTCGTAGCACGCGAGCGACCACGCATCGAAGCGATGCCGCACATTGCGCTTCACGCCTTCCATGCCGGAAGGCACGCGCGTTTCGCAGCGCAACTGTTCGAGCATGTCGAAGACCATGCGCGCGACGGGTTCACCGGGAGCGAGTTCGCGATGCAGCGCGGCATCCGAATGCGCGATGCGCAACGCGGACGCATCGGCCGCGCCGCGCGTCGAATCGGCGTCATCTTCCTCTCTGTGCTCGCCGCGCAAATGTGGCGCACGCAACGGCACCGGCCGCAGATGCCGATACAACTTGCCACCGCGGTAATGCAATGCGTCGTCGCCGGTCAGGGCTCGCACGGTGGCCGCGCACAGCGCATCGCGTCGCGCGCGTTCGCGCGAGTCGTTCATCGCGCCGACTCGTCGTGCCACTGCGATGGCGTATCGAGTTCCTCGCCGAACGCGCGCTGAAAATATTCCGCGACGATCGGCCGTTCCGCTTCATCGCATTTGTTCAGGAAAGTGAGACGCAGCGCGAGCTTCGTATCGCGGAAAACTTCGCGGTTTTCCGCCCAGCTAATGACGGTGCGCGGCGACATCAGCGTCGAAAGATCACCCGCCGCGAAGCCGCGCCGCGTGAGGCCCGCCATGCTCACCATCGAATCGACGAGCGCGCGGCCCGCGTCGTCATCGAGCTGCGGCACGCGCGCGAGCACGATGCGGGCCTCTTCCTCGCGCGACAGATAGTTGAGCGTCGCGACGACGTTCCAGCGATCGATCTGCGCGTGATTCAACATCTGCGTGCCGTGATACATGCCGTTCAGGTTTCCGAGGCCGATCGTGTTGGTCGTCGCGAACAGCCGAAAAAAACGATGCGGCTGGATCACGCGGTTCTGGTCGAGCAGCGTAAAACTGCCGTCGCGTTCCAGAATTCGTTGAATCACGAACATCACGTCGGGACGGCCGGCGTCGTATTCGTCGAACACGAGCGCAACCGGCCGTTGCAGCGCCCAAGGCACGATGCCTTCCTGAAACTCGGTGATCTGCACGTCGTCGCGCACCACGATCGCGTCCTTGCCGACGAGATCGAGGCGGCTCACGTGGCCATCGAGATTGACGCGCATGCAAGGCCAGTTGAGCCGTGCCGCCACCTGTTCGATGTGAGTCGACTTGCCGGTGCCGTGCAGCCCCTGCACCATCACGCGCCGGTTGAATGCAAAGCCGGCGAGAATCGCCAGCGTGACCTCGGGATTGAAGCGGTACGCCTCGTCGATTTCCGGAACGTGCGGATCGCGCGTGCTGAACGCAGGAACGTCCAGATCGGTGTCGATTCCGAAAAGCGAGCGCACGGACACCTTCCGATCCGGCTCGTCCATCCATGTGTCGCGCATCATGAGGCTTCGTCTCCCGTAGCAGAGACTTCAGCATAGCAACTATTCTTTTTCGGAACAATTCATTTCGTTTATTTTTATCCAAACGGCGTATGAGGCGGCGATCGGCACCTCATTTAAAATAATGTCGACAAATTGATATGGAAATCATGCCGATGGACAAGCCCGACACGCCCACGCTGCGCGCCTTCGCGCTGCTGGAATATCTGGTCCAGGCGGGCAACCCCGTGTCGCTGACGGACATGGCCGACGACATGGGTATGCCGAAGCCTTCGCTGCATCGCATGCTCGCGTCGCTCGAAGCGGGCGGACTCGTGATTCGCGAGCCCGGCGACCGAAACGCGTATGTCGTCGGCCCGCGTCTCGCGCAACTCGGTCTCAACGTGATGACGCACGCGGGCGCACGGCGTTTGCGTCATGCGATCCTCACCCGGCTCGTCTCCGATCTCGGCGAGACCTGCAATCTGACGATGCTGCATGAAAACGAAGTGCTGTATCTGGATCGCGTGGAAGCGCCGTGGCCGCTCAGGCTCGACCTCAAGCCCGGCTCGCATGTACCCGTCTGGTGCAGCGCGAGCGGCAAGCTGCTACTCGCGCTGCAACCGCGCGAGGAACGCAATGCGCTCGTGCGCGCGATGAAACTCGAGCGCTACACCGCAAACACGATCACCGACACGGAAATGCTGGAAGCGGAATTGGACCGCATCGCGAAGAAGGGCGTGGCGATCGACAACGAGGAGTTCGTGCAGGGCATCGTGTGCGCGGCCGCGCCCATCGCCGACGCGCACGGCACATGTATCGCGGCGATCGCCGTTCACGCGCCTGTGTCGCGCACGCCGCTCTCGCGCGCGCTGGAAATGGTGCCGCGTCTGAAGGAAGCCGCGGTGGAGTTGGGCAAGACATTCTGAAGGCCCGTTCCCGATCAGCCGTATAAAAAACGCAACCGGACGTTCTGAAAATCGTGGCGTCGCCGCCGCTTCCCGGCGTAAAGTAGTCGTAATCCGAAACCAACCGTTCCGTTTCCGATTCATGCGCGACGTCACACATCTCGATCCTTCCGAACACGCCGGCGATGAAGCACGGACGCTTCGCCCGCTTGCCGTGCTCGAACAACTGGCGGCCGCCGGCCACGCCTACACGCTGTCGCAACTGGCGGCGCGCGTACGCATTCCCAAGGCGACATTGCTCCGGCTGATCGATTCGCTCGAAGCGCAGGGCTATGTCACGCACATGCCCGACTCGCGCGGCACCGATCGCGGCATCGCGCTCGGGCCGCGCGCCGCCCAGCTTGCACTCGCCACGCTCGCCAACAATTCGTTCACGCGCGCATGCCGGTCGATCCTGCGCTCGCTCGTCGACGTGATCGGCGAAAGCTGCAATCTCACCGCGCTCGACGGCGATACCGTCCTTTACATCGAGCGCGTCGAAACGGCCGAGCCGCTGCGCTTGCACATGCAGGCCGGCATGCGCGTGCCGCTGCATTGCACGGCGAGCGGCAAGCTGTTTCTTTCGCAGATGCCGCTGGCCGAGCGCCGCCAGATTCTAGGACGCCTCACGCTCACCAAGAAGACGCATCGCACGCTGACTGACCGGTCGTTGCTCGAAGCCGAGCTCGACCGGCTCGCGGCGCGCGGGATCGGCATCGATAACGAGGAGTTCGTGCTCGGCATGGTCGCGGTCGCGGTGCCCATCACCGACGCCTCCACCGGGCGCGCGCTCGCGTGCCTCGCCGCGCATGCGCCGACCGCGCGCGCGAATCTGAACGATCTGCTGCAGGCGGTTCCGCAGTTGCGCGAAACCGCCGTGAAACTCGCAACGCTCATCGATACGTCCGACGGACTGACGCTCATGACGCGTCAACGCCCCGCCGCACGCTGACTCCGCTTTTCGCCGAACTTCCCGCCGAACTTCCCGCCGAAGCCCGCCGCACGGGCATCGGCGGCGATTCGCCCTTCTTTTGAACGACGTCATTCCGATTTTTTTAGAGACGAATCATTCCATTTATTCGAAAAACAGGTTGACCGCGGAATCGGCCTGTCCTACGATGTCTTCACGATACGAATTCCGGAACCGAACGTTCCGTTTTATTTCACCCGGAGACATTCATGAGCGAGCACGACCAAGCACGTCCGTCCAAGACCACCCTCGCCGCCACCGGCGCGGCGCCCAGCGGTCCGCAGGCGATGACCCCGTCCGAAGCATTCGTCGAAACGCTCGCCGCCAATGGCGTGACCGAGATGTTCGGCATCATGGGTTCGGCATTCATGGACGCGATGGACATCTTCGCGCCCGCCGGCATCCGTCTCATTCCGGTCGTGCACGAGCAGGGCGCGGGTCATATGGCCGACGGCTATTCGCGCGTGTCCGGTCGTCACGGCGTCGTCATCGGTCAGAATGGTCCGGGCATCAGCAATGCGGTGACGGCCATCGCTGCGGCGTACTGGGCGCACAGCCCGGTCGTGATCGTCACGCCGGAAGCCGGCACGATGGGCATCGGCCTCGGCGGTTTCCAGGAAGCGAAGCAACTGCCGATGTTCCAGGAATTCACGAAGTATCAGGGCCACGTCACGCATCCGGCGCGGATGGCCGAATTCACCGCGCGCTGCTTCGATCGCGCGATGTCCGAAATGGGACCGACGCAGCTCAATATTCCGCGCGACTATTTTTACGGCCAGGTGAAGGTCGAGATTCCGAAGCCGCAGCGTCTCGATCGCGGCCCCGGTGGCGACCAGAGCCTGAACGAAGCGGCCGATCTGCTCGCGCAAGCGAAATTCCCCGTCATCATCTCGGGCGGCGGCGTGGTGATGTCCGATGCCATCGAAGAGTGCAAGGCGCTCGCCGAACGTCTGGGCGCGCCGGTCGTCAACAGCTATCTGCATAACGACTCGTTCCCGGCGAATCATCCGTTGTGGTGCGGCCCGCTCGGTTATCAAGGCTCGAAGGCGGCGATGAAGCTGCTCAGTCAGGCCGATGTCGTCATCGCGCTCGGTTCGCGCCTCGGACCGTTCGGCACGCTGCCGCAGCACGGTCTCGACTACTGGCCGAAGGAAGCGAAGGTCATCCAGATCGATGCGGATCACAAGATGCTCGGCCTCGTGAAGAAGATTTCCGTCGGCATTTGCGGCGATGCGAAGGCGACTGCCATCGCGCTCACGCAACGTCTCGCGGACCGCAAGCTCGATTGCGATGCGACGAAGGATGCCCGCGCGAAAACCATCGCTTCTGAAAAAGCCGCGTGGGAGAAGGAGCTCGACGAGTGGACGCACGAGCGCGATCCGTACAGCCTCGACATGATCGAAGAGCAAAAGGGCGAGAAGCCCTTCAGCGGCGGCCAATATCTGCATCCGCGTCAGGTGTTGCGCGAACTCGAAAAGGCGATGCCGGAAGACGTGATGGTCTCGACGGACATCGGCAACATCAACTCGGTCGCGAACAGCTATCTGCGCTTCAACAAACCGCGCAGCTTCTTCGCGGCGATGAGCTGGGGTAATTGCGGCTATGCGTTCCCGACGATCATCGGCGCGAAGGTCGCGGCGCCGCATCGTCCGGCCGTGTCGTATGCGGGCGATGGCGCGTGGGGCATGAGCCTGATGGAGACCATGACATGCGTGCGCCACAACATTCCGGTGACGGCCGTCGTCTTCCATAACCGTCAATGGGGCGCGGAGAAGAAGAATCAGGTGGACTTCTATAACCGCCGCTTCGTCGCGGGCGAGCTCGACAATCAAAGCTTCGCCGAGATCGCGAAGGCGATGGGCGCGGAAGGCATCGTCGTCGACAAGCTGGAGGATGTGGGCCCGGCGCTGAAGAAGGCCATCGATCTGCAGATGAATCATGGCAAGACGACGATCATCGAAATCATGTGCACGCGTGAGCTCGGCGATCCGTTCCGCCGCGATGCGCTCTCGAAGCCGGTACGCATGCTGGACAAGTACAAGGACTACGTCTAAGTCCTGCCTCACGCCGCTGCGCGCCCGCGCAGCGGCGTTTTCCGACCGACCATCGAGAGCCCGCCATGAAAGCCATGCATCGCATCATCGATCAGGCTCGCGACCTGCCGATGCGCGTCGTCCTCTCCGAAGCCGAAGACACGCGCGTCCTTCAGGCGGCGCAACGCGCGCACAGGGAAGGTATCGCGCGCATCGTGCTCGCGGGTGCGAAAGCGCGCGCGTATCAGGTCGCGGATGGCGCGGGCATCGATCTCGAAGGCATCGAGGTGATCGATCCTTCTCAATCATCGCTTGGCGAACGCTTTGCGGAAGAGCTTTTCGCGTTGCGCGAGAAAAAGGGCATGACGCCCGATCAGGCGCGCGCCGCCGTGCGCGATCCGCTGTGCTTCGCGAACCTCATGGTGCGTATGGGCGAGGCCGACGGATCGGTCTCCGGCGCGGTCAACACGACGGCGGATGTCGTGCGTAACGCGATTCAGATCATCGGCGTTCGGCCTTCATTCAAGCTCGTTTCCAGCTTCTTTCTGATGATGCTCTGCGAGCCCTTTCATGCGATGAAAGGCGGCCTCGTCTTTTCCGATTGCGCGCTCGTCGTCGAGCCGAATGCGGAGCAACTCGCCGAAATCGCGATGGCCGCGGCCGACAGCGCAGGCAGTCTGCTGATGGAAGACCCGCGCGTCGCGATGCTGTCGTTTTCGACGAGCGGCAGCGCGCATCATGCGGCCGTCGACAAGGTCATCGACGCGACGCGGCGCGTGAAGGAAGCGCGCCCCGGCCTCGCCATCGATGGCGACGTGCAGCTCGACGCCGCGATCGTCGCCGAAATCGCGATGCGCAAGGTGCATCACTCGCAGATCGAAGGACACGCCAACACGCTGATCTTCCCGAGTCTGGAAGCGGGCAACATCGGCTACAAGCTCGCGGAGCGCATCGGCGGTGCGAAGGCTATCGGCCCGTTGTTGCAAGGGCTTGCGAAGCCCGCCAACGATCTGTCGCGCGGCTGCAGCGCGGACGATATCTTTCACGTAATCGCCGTGACTTGCGTGCAGGCGCAGGCAGCGCGGCATCACCCGGCGTGAGCGCGCAACATGGACACGCGAGCCGATACGGAAGCCTTCGCTCACCCTGAATCGACGGATAGCGCGCCGCTCGCCGAAAGCGCCGCGCGCAACGAAACGCCTACGCTGCGCGCATTCAGCGTGCTCGAACATCTGGTCGCGGCGAAGGGCGCGCTGTCGCTCGCGGAGTTGGCGAACATCATCGAGCAACCGAAGGCATCGCTGCATCGCATGTTGCAATCGCTCGAAGCGGGCGGCTTCGTCGCGCGCGAGCCGGGCCAGAAGAACGCTTACGTGATCGGCCCGCGCCTCGAACGGCTCGGCGTCGACGTGATGATGCACAGCGGCGCGCGGCGCCAGCGTCATGCGATTCTGGAGCGTCTCGTCGCCGATCTCGGCGAAACGTGCAACCTGAGCACGCTGCACGACACGCAAGTGCTTTATCTCGACCGCTGCGAATCGCCGTGGGCGCTGCGACTGGAGCTCAAGCCCGGATCGCATGTTCCCGCGCATTGCAGCGCGAGCGGCAAGCTGCTTCTTTCGATGATGCCGCGCGACGAACGCAGCGCGCTCGTTCGCGCGATGCGGCTCGAACGCTTCACGCCCAACACGCTCGACGATCCGAACCTGCTCGAAGCGGAACTGGATCGCATCGCGAACAAGGGCATCGCCGTCGATAACGAAGAGTTCGTGTTGGGCATCGCCTGCGTCGCCGTGCCGGTTTTCGACTCGCGCGGCAAGTGCATCGCGGCCATCGCCGTGCATGGGCCGGTCTCGCGCATGGCGCTGTCCCGTGCGCTGACGTTCGTGCCGCGCCTGCAGGAAGCCGCCGCCGAGCTCACGGCCACTTTCTGACGCGCCGCAGCATCGTTACTTCGGATGGCGAATCAATAAATCGCGGCTCAGGGACAACCCCAATCCCCTTTCGCTTCTGAATCGGAATTCGCACTTTCCGTTTCACTTTCGCGAGCTTCCGCGCTTTTCTCTTGGCTTCCTTGCCCGCTTCTTCCACATTGAACGAAACGCAAGCGAAACGATTCGTTCCAAAAGAAGACCTCAGGAGACAGGTGTCATGCAGCAGGAAGTCGATTACGTCATCGTCGGTGCGGGCTCGGCAGGTTGCGTGCTCGCCAACCGTCTGAGCGCCGATCCGTCCAACACCGTGCTGCTGCTCGAAGCGGGCGGGCCCGATGCGAGCCCGTGGATTCATATCCCCGTCGGCTACTTCAAGACCATGCACGATCCCGAGCTCGACTGGTGCTATCGCACGGAACCGGACGATGCCGTCGCAGGACGCAGCATCGACTGGCCGCGCGGCAAGGTGCTGGGCGGCTGCAGTTCGCTCAACGGGCTGCTCTATGTGCGCGGTCAGCGCGAGGACTACGATCGCTGGGCCGAACTCGGCAACGCGGGATGGAGTTACAAGGACGTGCTGCCCTACTTCAGGAAATCGGAAGATCAGGAGCACGGCGCGAGCGAATATCACGGCGCGGGCGGGCCGTTGAAAGTATCGGATTTGCGCTTGCGCCGTCCGATCGCCGATCACTTCATCGCGGCGGCGCAGGAAATCGGCATCCCGTTCAACGAGGATTACAACGGCGCGACGCAAGAAGGCGTCGGCTATTTTCAGCAGACGGCCTACAAGGGCTTTCGTTGGAGCACCGCGAAGGGCTTTCTCAAGCCGGTGCGCGACCGGCGCAATCTTATCGTCGAGACGCGGGCGCAAACGCGCAGGGTGCTGTTCAACGGCAAGGAAGCGGTCGGCATCGAGTACATGCATGAAGGCGTCGTGAAGAAAGTACGCGCGCGTGTCGAAGTGATTCTCGCGGCTGGCGCGATCGGGTCGCCGCAGATTCTGCAGAACTCGGGCGTCGGGCCTTCGAGCGTGTTGAACGGCGCAGGCGTGCAAGTGAGGCACGAACTGCCGGGCGTGGGCCGGAATCTGCAGGATCATCTGCAAGTGCGGCTTGTGTTCAAGACGCGCGAGCGGACGTTGAACGACGAGATCAACAATCCGCTGAAGAAAGCGCTCATCGGCTTGCAATACGTTATCTCGCGCACCGGGCCGCTGACGCTCGCGGCGAGCCAGGTCGCGATCTTCACGCGTTCGTCGCCGGATGTCGCGCGTCCCGACATCCAGTTTCACATGCAACCACTTTCCGCCGACAAGCCCGGACAAGGCGCGCATCCGTTCTCGGCGTTCACGTCTTCGGTGTGTCAGTTGCGGCCGTACAGCCGCGGCAGCGTCGAGATTCGCTCGAACGATCCGCTGCAATATCCCGCGATTCATGCGAATTATCTTTCCGACGAACGCGATCATCCCGTCGTGATCGGCGGCATCAAGGTGGCGCGACGCATCGCGGCGGCGCCTTCGCTCGCGAAGCACATCGTGTCGGAGTTCATTCCTGGTTCGGAGTATCGAACCGATGCCGATCTGCTCGACGTCGCGCGCAAGTTCAGTCAGTCGATCTATCACCCGGCGGGCACCTGCAAGATGGGCAACGATGCATCCGCGGTCGTCGATGAGCGCCTGAAGGTGCGCGGCATCGGACGACTGCGTGTGGTCGATGCGTCGATCATGCCGGAGCTCGTATCGGGCAACACGAATGCGCCTGTCATCATGATCGCGGAGAAGGCGGCCGACATGATTCTCGAAGACCAGCGCTATCAGCACGTCACGCATGTGGAAGACGTAACCCAGGTCGTTGCGGAAAAGCCCATGGCCCATGCAGGCCAAAGAGACTGAGCACAAGTCTCGAACCCATCACGGAGACAAACCATGAACGCACTGCCCCGAACCGATGGCAAACAGATGAGAAAGGTCGTCGTCGCAAGTCTGATCGGCGCGACGATCGAGTGGTACGACTTCTTTCTATACGGCGTGGTCGCCGGCATCGTCTTCAACAAGCTCTATTTTCCAGGCAGCGATCCGCTCATCTCGACGATGCTCGCTTACGGCACCTTCGCCGTCGGCTTTCTCAGCCGGCCGCTGGGCGGCGTGATCTTCGGGCACTTCGGCGATCGCGTCGGCAGAAAGAGCATGCTCGTGATGACGCTGACGATCATGGGCGTCGCGACGGTGTTGATCGGCATGGTGCCGACGTATGCGCAGATCGGCATATGGGCGCCATCGCTGCTGCTGTTTCTGCGCGTGCTGCAAGGCATCGGTCTCGGCGGCGAATGGGGCGGCGCCGTGCTGATGGCGTTCGAATACGCACCCGAGAACAAGCGCGGCTTCTATGCGAGCATTCCGCAGATCGGGCTCGCGCTCGGCTTGTGTCTGTCGTCGGGCGTCGTCGCGGGGCTCTCGCTCATGCTGACCGACGCGCAGTTCCTCGCGTGGGGCTGGCGTATCGCGTTCTTCCTGTCGTTCGCGCTTGTGCTCATCGGCATGTATATCCGCCTGAACGTGATGGAAACGCCGGAGTTCGCGCGCATCCAGAAGACGGGCAGCGAAGCGCGCATGCCGATCGTCGATGTCATCACGAAGTATCCCGGCAATACGCTTGCGGGCATGGGCGCACGCTTCATCGATGGCGTGTTCTTCAACGTGTTCGGCGTATTTTCGATTTCTTATCTCACCGGCACGCTGCATCTGCAACGCACGGACGCGCTGCTCGGCGTAATGGTCGCCGCGTTCGTGATGATCTTCACGATTCCGTTCTTCGGACGGCTGTCGGATCGCGTTGGGCGTGCGCGCATTTACTTCTGGGGATCGCTTGCGACCGGGCTTTCCGCGTTCCTCGGCTTCTGGCTCATGAAGAATAGCGGCGGCAATACGATGCTCGCGTGGCTCGCGGTCGTGATTCCGCTCGGCGTGGTTTATGCATCGATCTATGGTCCGGAAGCCGCGCTCTTCTCCGAACTCTTCGATGCGAAAGTGCGCTACTCGGGCATCTCGTTCGTGTATCAGTTCTCGGGGATCTTCGCGAGCGGCATCAGCCCGATCATCGCGACGTGGCTCTTGCAACGCAACGGCGGCGATCCGTGGATGATCGCGGGATACTGCCTCGCAGCGGGCATCGTCAGTGCGATGTCGGCGGCGTGGGTCGGGTTGCGGCAGAGAAGGGAGATGGCGTTTTCGGTGCGGGGCGCGAGTTGACTTGCAGCTCAGAAGAAGAGACTCATCAAAAACTTCACCGGCCTGAACGACACCGGCTCGGCGTGCTCGTCGAGCGAGAGCCGGGCAAAATAGACGGCGTATGCGGGCACTTCGCGCCAAATCGAATACGCGTCCATCGCCCTGACTTCACGCGGAAACGCACCCGGCAAGACCGTTGCGCCAAGGCTCTCGAACGCGAGCTGCGCTCGTGGAAGGTGGAAATAGCGAGCAAAGACCCGCACGATGACACTTCAAGGCGGTCTCGAGCCGCGCCGCGAGAATGGGCTTTGGCGTGCCGTCATCTTGGAGCGCATTTCGGAAGAGCACGGCGACGTCGGCGCGTTCGAAAGGCACGGTGATACGTCGCAGGCAGATCAGCACCATGCGAATCATGGAGGCGCGCATCACGCGGGACTCCCCGCAACGCCAACCTGCCGCCTCAACCATTCGACATCGACGTGCTGCAGATAGCTTCTGATGTTTCCCCACACCGGATGAAATCCATAGCCGCCATGCAGCAACTCATCTTCGGCCTGTTGCCTGGTCCACCCTTGATACACCACGCGATACAGCGCCGATACCAGCCCCGTGCGATCCGCGCCATGCTGACAGTGAATGAGAATCGGACCATCGCGGTCGACATCGCGCAGCGCCTTGAGCGCGGCGATCATGTCCTCGTCCTTGATGTTCCATGTGTTGATACGGAGGCGCTGCAGCGCGATGCCGCTGCCTTCGAGAACATCCTCATCGGAATGAAACGAACGGAAGCTGACGATCTTGCGGATACCCAGTGCGCGCAGTTGCACGATATCGGCCGCCGATATCTGCGCGCTCCGATAAAGCGAAGGCGTGATGCGATGAAGATTGTCGACGCCTGCGTACACGATCGGTTCGGCCCAGTTCAGCGGGCGTTCGACCGTCATGGATGCAGACGTGGCCGGAGCGGGCGCTGCCGCCATCTTCGACTGCAGGACGTATGCCGCAGCGATGAAGCCCGCGCCGTAAAACAAAATGCGGAAGACTTTATTCATGCGACGACCGCCCCGTGCCAGGCTCACGCGACAGATGAAACAACACGAGCGCTGCAATGCTCATGGTCCAGTAATCGGTGGGTGCGAACCCGATCCAGTGCTTGTGCCAGGGCACATGAAGCGCATCGAAGCGATCGATGCCGAACGCGGGATTGAGAACGAACCAGAGAAAGTCTTCGATCAGCCAGAACGTCATGACGCATGCGACGATGCGCGCCTCGATGCGCCATGACCATCGACCGAAAAAGATCACGGGCAGATGAAAGAACAACGCGACGAATGGAAAGACCCACGCGTGATACCCCGTCATCGGTCTGCCGCCCCAGAAGATGTCGAGCAACCAGTGATGTTCGATGCGCCATGTCGGCAAGCTCGCGGCCCAACCTGCGTTGCCTTCGATCTGTATTTCGACGTTGGCGAACAAGAAGCCTAGCAGCGCGACCCAGCCGACGAGCGCGAGCGTGCGCCCGCCAGGCACGAGGACACGTGCGTTCATGCCGCCACCTTTGTATCCGGATTGCCGAGCGCATCGCACACCGTATCCAGAACGAAACGTGCTGCATACGGACGCGAGAGCGGCGCGATTCGCTCGCGCATCGCATCGAGCCGGGCCGGATCGTCGAGCAGCGCGCGAACGCGATACTCCAGCGCCACTGCATCGACGGCTTTCAGCGCGACGCCGTGTTCGAGCAGGTAATCCGCATTGCGCTCTTCCTGCCCCGGGATCGGCGAGGTGACGATCATCGGCAGTTTCATTGCGAGGCACTCGGACGTGGTCAGCCCGCCAGGCTTCGTGATGACGAGATCGGAACACGCCATCAGGCGCTCGACGTTGGGCGTGAAGCCGGAAACGTGCAAACGTGCTGGATGGAACGCGCACAGTTTTCGCAACGCGGCGCGCATCGCTTCGTTGCGACCCGCCAAAGCGATCAACTGAAAATCGCCGTCCATGTTCAGCAGACGTTCGGCGAGTGCGTCGAGCGCGCCAAGACCTTCGCCGCCGGACATCATCAACAGAGTCATGCGCGCAGGGTCCAGGCCGCATTGCGCCGCGCACGCCGCGCGGTCGAGAGGCTCGCTGAAGGCGGGCATGACAGGTATCCCGCCGATGTGAACCGATGCCGATGAAACGCCGCGGTTCGTCATGCGCCAAGCGACTTCGTCGTTTGCGGCGAAATATCCCTGCATGCCCGGCACGACCCACATGCGATGAAGATCGAAGTCCGTGACTTGCACCCACACCGGCGTATGAATGTTGCCGAGACGACGTTCACGCGAAAGCAACTCGGCAGGCAGGAAATGCGTGCAAATGATCGCATCGGCGCGATGCCGCTCGATCTCCGTTATCAGCGCGCGGCAGTTGAGCCGCTCGACCGCGCGTCGAAGACGTTCGCCGAATGATCGTGGCGAAGCGTTGTCCGTCTTCTGATAGAGATAACTCCAGAGGGCCGGCTGGCGAGCGACCAGTTTGATGTAGAACTCCGCGTAAAGCGCCTTGAAACTTGCGGGAACGAAGTCCATGACATCGAGATGCACGGCTTCGACACTTGCGGGATGAGTCTTTGCATAAGCGCACAGCGCCTCTGCTGCGCGAACGTGGCCGGCGCCCGCGCTCACGCTTAGAACAAGAACCTTGGGCATACTTATCGGAAAGCTCGATGGGGTGACTGTTCGATTCGGCTTGGAGATCACGCCAGCGCGCCGCCGATATCGTCAATAGAACCAACTTACGAAGTCGTCATCCGTGAGAAAACGCAGGCGATTCTATTCAATCGTCGCGCCGCATCCGCTATCCGGGATCATTTTTTACTTCAGCGTCATCGCGCGAACGGATTCGCGGCTAACAGCTCGTCTGCCTTCGGGCTATTTTTCAACTGGCGCGACAGGCAAGCCCCACGTAATATCGACACATCCAATAAACGTTCCACAAGGAGACATGCATGCCCATCCGTCCTACCGCGATGCTTTGGGCGCAGCTCTTCGAGCGCTCGCGGGTCTCGGGGATGAGCCTGCAAAACCAGATCCGCCAGATGATCGTCAATGCGATTCTGAGCGGTCATATCGCGCCCGATTCCGCCTTGCCTTCGAGCCGCGAACTCGCCGATCAGCTCAACGTGTCGCGCAACACCGTCGTGCTCGCGTATCAGCAACTCGTCGAGGAAGGCTATCTCGTCTCGCGCGAGCGCAGCGGCCATTTCGTGAATCCTGCGACCGACGAGTTGCAACGCGGCTTCACCGCAGCGGGCGTCGCGGAAACATCGAGCATCGAGACGCAGCAAGGTCATCCCGACTGGAGCGCGCGCATCCGGCACGCCCCGTCGCATCAACGCAATATCGTCAAGCCGTCGAACTGGCAGAGTTACGAATATCCCTTTATTTACGGGCAATTCGACACCGAACTCTTCCCGACGAGCGACTGGCGCGAGAGCTGCATGCACGGCTTGTCGGTGATGGAAATCCGCAACTGGGCGCCCGATCTCATCGAACGCGACGACGAAACGCTCGTCGAACAAATACGCACGCGCGTGCTGCCGCGTCGCGGTGTCTTCGCGATGCCCGAAGAGATCGTCGTCACGAACGGCTGCCAGCAGGCGCTCTATCTCATCGGCGCGTTGTTGTGCGGCACGCAGACGAAAGTCGGCATGGAGAACCCCGGCTATCCCGATGCGCGCAACATCTTCCAGCATCACAACGCGCAAATCGTGCCGCTCGAAGTGGACGAAGACGGCGCCGTCATCGACGATGAAAGCGTGATCGCGCCTTGCGATTACGTGTATGTCACGCCGAGCCATCAATGTCCGACGACCGTCACGATGCCCATCGAGCGGCGACGCAAGTTGCTCGACCTGTCGGTGAAGCATGATTTCATCGTCGTGGAGGATGACTACGAGAGCGAGAACACGTTCTCGGGCACGCCGCATCCCGCGTTGAAGAGCCTCGATACGGCAGAGCGCGTCGTCTATATCGGTTCGCTGTCGAAGACGCTCGCGCCAGGACTGCGGCTCGGTTATATCGTCGCGCCGCGCGAGCTGATACGCGAGCTGCGCGCGCTGCGCCGTCTGATGATTCGTCATCCGGCCGCGTACATCCAGCGCGCATTCGCGACCTTTCTCGCGCTCGGTCATCACGACACGCTATTGCGCAAGCTCGGGCGCGTCTACAAGGAACGCGCCGAAGTGCTGATGGATGCGCTCGCCACGCATCTGCCGGAATTGCGCGCATCGAACGTGACGGGCGGCGCTTCGTGCTGGGTCGAAGGTCCGCCGTGGCTCGACGCGACGCGTCTCGCGAAAGACGCGCAAGCGCTCGGCGTGCTCATCGAACCGGGCAGCGTGTTCTTCGCCGATCCCGCCGATGGTCAGCGATGCTTCCGCATGGGTTTTTCAGCGATACGCGCGGAGCTGATCGAGCCGGGCGTGCGGGCGCTCGCCCAAGTCGTGCAGCAGCGGCGCCCCTGAACGTGCGCGTCTATTTCCACGGCGCCATCGCGTGAAAGACGCCATCGCGACGCACGAGCGCATGAAACAGCGCCGCCGCGAGATGCACGACGATCAGCGCGAAGAAGCACAACGCGAGGAACCGATGCGCGTTCCAGAGCAGCGTGTGCAACGAATTGCTATGCGGCAAAAGTGACGGCAGGCGATAGCCGCCTATCACGACCGGATAATCCGCCGCCGACAACATGCCATAGCCGAGCAATGGCAACGCGATCATCAACACATAGAACGCATAGTGCGATAGATGCGCGGCGAGCTTCATCGGCTCGGGCATGTTCGCGGGCAGCGGCGGCGCACCGCGCGCGATTCGCACGGCGAGACGGATCAGCGCGAGCACGAGTATCGCGATGCCGAGCGGCTTGTGTATCGACACGAGCGTCAGATAGTCCGGCCTCACCGTCGACACCATGCCGACGCCGATGAACAGCATCGACAGAATGCAGATCGCCATGATCCAGTGCAGGGCGCGTTGCAGCGGCGAGAACCGCTCGTTGATCGCGTTCATTGCTGCGCTCCTTGCGAAGGCGTGTGCGGATAGGCCTTGTCCTCGGCGGTGCGTCGATTGAACGATACGGAATAGGCAGCCGAGCGCGCGGCAGGAAACGGATCGTCCGATACGCGCATGCCCGAGGGCAGCACGGTCGGATCGAAGTTGAGATCGCGGCAAGGGCCGTCCGGCTCCGGTTCGATGGCTTTCACGACGAGCGTGCCCACTTCGACCGTATGCCGGTCTTCCGGCCACGCCTTGCTCGGGTCCGCGGTCGGATCGCCGGGATTCGCGACGGTGACGACCATCGCCCAGCGTTGCGGCGCGCCTTGCACGCGCTGCGTGATCTCGGCATCGAGAAAATTCGCGCCCTTCTGCTTCAATTCGTCCGGCGTCAGCGTCTCGGGCTTCGCGGCGGGAACGAAGGACCAGCGCACCGTCTGATCCTGTCCCTCCGCGTTCGTGAAGACGAAGCTGTTGAGGCTGTTGTAACGCTCGTCCGCATACGATGCCGTCCACGGCGCACTGCCGGCCCACGCGCCGAACGCAGCGATCTCCGGGTGCGCGGCGGCGAACTTCTGCATCGACTCGGGATCGCTCTTGTTCGCGAGCGCGCGTTGCAGGTCGAAAAAGGCCTGCGGTGTCGCAACGGGGAAGAACGGCGCATCGATCATCGCGGAGCGCCACTCGCTGCCGTCGGGCATCACGATGCGCAGGCTCAGGCCGCGCACGCGCGCCATCGCATCCGATGCTTTCGGGTCCGGCGTCGCGAGATTGAAGCGCCCCGTGACGGGATACGTACCCGGCATGAACATCCTGGCTTTGGAGATTGCCGCGCCCGAGCCGTTGGATTCGAAATCGCCGCTGAAGCAGATGCCCTTCGCATGATTGCGTCTGAAGCCCGGCACCGCGCCGCCCGGTGGCGCGAGGCTGCCCACGATCTTCGCCGGTGTGAGGCGATTCGGCGTGAGCCAGCCCGCCGTGTAGGCGAAGGCCGCGACCAGCACGGCGACGATGGCCGCGATGAGGATCAGCGCGGGAAGAGGCGAACGCGGGGAAGCGGATTTGTCAGGCATCGTAGTCTCTCGATCAACGATTCTGTTGCACGGTAATCTAGCAGCGTGACGGAAATCGTGCCAGCAACGCGCAAAATTCGCAGATACCCCCGCTTCGCATTGTCTCCTGGTTCGAAATGGAAGGAAGTTATGGCCTGCCGATAGCCGCTCGCGACAACTTCGCGTTCATCGCAAGTCGAGCCATTGCTTCAATGCGGGATGGCTTTTGATCGAGTCTTCGAGCAATCCGGTTCTCAATGTCCTGCCTTCGGTGTTCATGTGGAGGTCGGTGTTCAGAAACAGTTTGCGGTTGAAAAGAAGCTGGTTCCGGTCGTCGAGCACGGTTCCGAGCGGAGAAATGGCGCTGGCGAATTGCTTCGATGCCTCTTCGACCCGATCCGCGCGCGTCGTGCTCGTCTGCACATAGGGCGTATTGGCGAAGTAGACCGACACGCCCTTGTCGTGCATCGCATGGACGAATCGCTTCAGCACGAGAAAGCTATCCGGACAGATTTCCGTTTCCTGTTCCGCCGATTCCGGACGTCCCGTGTAATTCGAGCCATCGATCTGCTGCATGTTGCCCAGGCCGTCGAGGTGATACGCGGAATAGGCGAATGATGTCGGCGGCGGCGCATCGATGAATCTCGTCACGATTTCCTGATCGTGAAATGCGCGAAGCCTGTCTTCGATGGATTTCGGAAACCATGTCTCGCGAATTCGAGCCTGCGCGAGTTCGAAGATGAGTCCAGGACCCATCGATGTAATTGCGTCCAGCCGCCGGAATACCGACCACGTCCGCCAGCGGTCGTGATCCCAGGCGATGGCGTTTCGCGCTCTCCAGGTGGCATTCTCCTTGTTGGCATCGTCGCAATAGTATTCGCGCTCCAAAGCGAGAATCACGGTGTCGTCGTTCTCGGCGACGGACGTCACTTCGCCAAGGATTTCATCGAGCGCGAGTCCCGCGTGAAATCCGTAATTCAAAACCGGAATGCCGAGATCCTTGCTCAGTTGCGTCGTGTCCACGCTGAAAAGCACGTTCGATCCGGCCGCTACGATCAGTTTTCGCTGTCCCTTGTAATGCTGCGCGATGCTCCGCTTCACGACCGTCATTTCCCGTACCCAATACTCGCCGGCAATTGGCGCGGGCGCGAGCATCAATGCCGCCGAGAACCAGGCGATCGCGATAATGGCCAGCGACGTCGCGAAGATTTTCAGATACGTCATGGTCAGAACTCGAAATAGAGAAACTCCGATGGACCCGCTGATCCAATAGCCAGAACCACGACGAAAAAGAGCAACGCCGAAAGACTTGCGGCCAATAACGTGGCGTCGACCCGGCGCGGCAATATCCGGTTCCGGACGCGCGTGAATGAAAGTTCAGCCGACCTGTAGCGCTCCAGCAAACGCTGCAGGTTCGGAAATCCCCACACGAGAACGAAGCCGAACAGCAGCGTGACGAGCACCATCGACGGAATGCCGACGGATGGCAGAAAGCCGTCGAAACGCAGCTTCGAACCGAGAACGGGAGCGATATGCCGTTCCAAAGACGCAGGTAGCGAAACACCGTGAAAACCCGCCATGCCCGCGAGCATGTTCCAGGCGGTCTGAAAGTTCTCGGCCCTGAAGAAAACCCATCCCACGACGACGGCTAAAAAGGTCAGCGCTACGCCTGCGATTCGCGCGAACCGGCTCGAACCATCTATTCCCAGACGCGGAGACACGGCGCGCCAGCCGTGATTCACGATCAGATACGCGCCATGCAATCCGCCCCACGCGATGAACGTCCATCCGGCGCCGTGCCACAAGCCGCCCAATAGCATCGTTATCATCAGATTGACGTAGCGGCGCAGCGGGCCGCCGTGTTTGCTTCCGCCGAGCGGTATATACAGGTAATCCCGCAGAAACGCGGATAGCGTCATGTGCCAGCGCCGCCAGAAGTCGATGATGCTGGCCGCCTTATAGGGCGAATCGAAATTGATCGGAAGTTTGACGTTGAAGAGCAGTGAGATGCCCACGGCCATATCGCAATAGCCGGAAAAGTCGAAATACAACTGGAGCGTGTACGCGAGCGCGCCCGTCCAGGCTTCGAAGAAAGTCAGCGGCACGCCCGCACTCGCCGCGCTGAAAAGCGGCACGGCGCCTTTGGCTAGCGTGTCTGCAATCAGAACTTTCTTCGCGAGCCCCAGCACGAAAACCGTCAATCCGGCGGATATGTTCTCCGGATTCATCCGGAAGGTTTTCGGATTGCCGAACTGCGGCATCATCTGACTGTGATGCAGCACCGGTCCTGCGATCAGATGCGGGAAATACGTGACGAACAGTAAGTAGTTGACGAAGTTATATTCGCGCGCGATGCCGCGATAGACATCGACGAGAAAGGCGATCTGCGTGAACGTAAAGAACGAGATTCCCAACGGCAGAATGATGTCGAGCGCCGCAAGATTCATCCCCAGCAGATGATTCGATGAATCGATGAGAAAGTTGGCGTATTTATAGTAGCCGAGCAGACCCAGATCGATTGTTATGGCGCCGATAAGAATCAGCTTCGGATGGCCGCTTTTCCTTTCGCTTTCCCTGCCGATCCACCACGCGGCGGCATAGTTGAACAGGATGGAACCGAGCAAGAGCACGACAAAGCGTGGCGTCCATATTGCATAAAACCAAAGCGACGCCAGCCCGAGCCAGAGCGCAGCGAGCCGATGGCTATAACGCCCGAGCAGAAACGCGCCGACGAAAACCACGGGAAGAAACGCGAAGATGAACGAATAGGAATTGAAAAGCATGCTCGAGACTCCGCGGCAAACGGCGTCCGGGCGTGCATCACCGCGGATGCGTCGTCGTTCGTTGTCGGTCGAACAGGATGCTAGATGCTGAATGGGACGGCGGGCGGCGCTTGGCCGATGTCACCATCGCTTTGGCTGACGGAAAGGGGCACGCCGAAGCCCGGCGCGCTCGCGTTCAATGAGGAATGCGTCGAACTAGCCCGCTTTCAGCACACGCAGGGCCACCGCGCCCGCCGCCTCGCCTTCGGCCGCCTGCTTCGCCTCGCGCATCGACAGATAGCGCAAACAGCACACGCGCAGAAACGACGCGAAGTTGGTCGGCGCTTCGCCGCGCAGCGCGATCAGTTCGTCGTAGAGCTTGACGGCGAACTGGCTCGTCGTGAGATTTTCGCGCCCGGCGATTTCGTGCAGCACGTCCCAGAAGAGATTTTCGAGCCGGACCGTAGTGATCACACCATGAATGCGCAGCGAACGCGTGCGCGATTCATAGAGGATCGGATCGGCGTTGATGTACACCCGACACATGACGTTGATCTCCAGGAAACGGGCCGCCATGCTCGTCGCACGACGGCCGACCGAACAAACTATTCCGCTACGCAATCATCGGCAATCACGTCAAACCCTGCGCTGCTTCAACTGGCCGGCGATGTAGTCGGCCTGACGGATCGCCAGCGTGACGATCGTGAGCGTCGGGTTTTCCGCCGCGCCCGTCGTGAACTGGCTGCCATCGGAGATGAACAGGTTCGCCACTTCGTGCGTCTGGCCATGCGAATTGCAGACGCCGTCGGCGGCTTTCGCGCTCATGCGCGCGGTGCCGAGATTGTGCGTCGACGGATACGGCGGCACGAGATACGTCGCCTTCGCGCCCGCCGCTTCGTACACCGCGCTGCCCTGCTTGTACGCGTGCTGGCGCATCGCTTCGTCATTCGGATGATCGTCGAAGTGGACGTTCGGCACCGGCAAGCCGTACTGATCCTTCACGTCGGTGTTGAGCGTGATGCGGTTCTGTTCGCGCGGCATGTCCTCGCCGACGATCCACATGCCCGCCGTGTACTGATACTGATCCATCGCCGCCGCGAAGTTCGGCCCCCACGAGCCGGGGTCGAGAAACGCTGCATAGAAGGGCAGCCCGAGCGAAAGCGTCTCCATGTGATAGCCGCCCGCGAAGCCGCGCTTCGGATCGAACACGGATTCATCCTCGATGATGCCGGCCATCGTCGTGCCCTTGAACATCTCGACCTTGTCGTTGAACACGCCGTAGACCGAGCCTGTCGTGTGCCGCATGTAGTTGCGGCCGACCTGGCCCGAGCCGTTCGCGAGGCCATCGGGGAACTTGCTCGACTGCGAGTTGAGCAGGAGCCGCGGCGTCTCGATCGCATTGCCCGCCACCGCGACGACGCGCGCCCTCTGCCGTTGCAGCTTGCCGTCCTTGTCGTAATAGACGACGCCCGTCGCCTTGCCGCGCGCATCGTGCTCGATCTTCACGACATGCGATTGCGGGCGCAATTCCATGCGGCCCGTCGCCTGCGCGCGCGGCAGTTCGGTATAGAGCGTCGACCACTTCGCGCCCATGCGGCAGCCCTGAAAGCAGAAGCCGCGCTGAAAGCAGTGCGTGCGATCGTCGCGGACCGTGCTGTTGATCGCCATATGGCCGGTGTTGCACTCCTTGTAGCCGAGCTTCGCCGCGCCCGCCGACATCACTTTGAAGTTGTTGTTGCCCGGCAGGCCCGGATTGCCGTTCGTGCGCGTGACGCCCATCTTCTTTTCGGCGCGGTCGTAGTAGGGATCGAGCTCCGCGCGCGTCACCGGCCAGTCGAGCAGATTGGCGCCCTGCACGTCGCCGTAAGTCGTCTTGGCCTTGAACTCGTGCGGCTGAATGCGCAGGCTCGCGCCCGCCCAGTGGACCGTCGTGCCGCCCACGGTCTTGCAGATCCACGCGGGCAGGTTGGGGAAATCTTTCGCGACGCGCCAGTTGCCCGATGTCGTGCGATTGTCGAGCCATGAAAGCTGCTTGAACGCGCTCCACTCTTCCGTCGCGAAATCGCCTTGCGTGTGCATCGCGCCTGCTTGAGCACGACCACGTCGACGCCCTTCTGCGCGAGTTCGTTGGCGAGCGTCCCGCCGCCCGCGCCCGATCCGATGATCACCACGACGTGATCGTCGTTGTGCCTGAACTGCACCTTGTTGTCCGTGTACATGTCTGTCTCCGTTTTCCGTCGGATCGCTCGAATGGGTTAGCTGTCTTTCGGAATCGGACCGCTGTTCGCGAGAGGCGGATCGGGCAGCCATGACAGGTTGTTGAAACCCTGATAGAGATAGCCGCCATCGCCCTTCGATGCGCCATAGCCGAAGTGCTGATACGCCAGCGCGTTGCTGTACAGGGACACGACGGCCGTGCTGCGTACGGTGTTGAAGAACGGCGTGCCCGCGAGCGCGGCGACGTCCTGCGCCTTGTCGTTCGCGCCGCGCCTCGTCCAGTCGGAGCCGGCTTTGGCGTCGAGCTGCGCGACGCCGTCGGCGAGTTGCTGGCGCACGGCGGGATCGGCTTTCGCCTTGGCGTCGAGATCCTTGACGACGAGCGCGTAGACGGCGTCATCGAGTGTTGCGTGCGGATAGATCTGTCGCGTGACTTGCAGCAGCACTTCGCCCTGATGCGTGTCGAGCCCCTGCATTTCGAGCGCCCAGACGCGGCTCGGCGCGAGGCTCGCGAAGATCGAGGTCGCCGCGATGGTGCCGACCAGCACGCCGGTGCCGCGCAGAAATTCGCGTCGCGTCAGTGCGATGTTCGGTGGCGCGGCGATGTCGTCGTGGTCGTGATGCTCTTCACCGTCGTGCGCGCGCCGCTGCGCGACGATCGGGATGATCGTGTCTCGCATGTCTCTCTCCTTGTGGGGCACTGCAACAGCTTATTTATGTGTGTGGTCCCGCGTGATGCCGCTGACTATCTGACTATTCGTAATGTCCATGCCGTTCGAGAACTTCGATCTTGTAGCCGTCCGGATCCTGAATGAAGAAGTAACGCGCGATGAGCGAGCCGTCGTCGTTCTTGAATTCGCGCACGTCGTTGGGTGAGAGACCGAGGCCGATCAGACGCTCGCGCTCCGCCTTCGCATCCGGCACGCTCACCGCGACGTGGCCGTAGCCGTCGCCATGTGTGTATGGCTCGGCGCGTCCCTTGTTCCAGGTGAGTTCGAGCTCGGCGTTGGTTTCGTCGTTGCGCAGATAGGCGAGCGTGAAGTCCGGAAAGTCCAGCCGGTGCGCGACGCCGAGATCGAAAGCCTTCTCGTAGAAATCGAGCGAGCGTTGCAGGTCCTGCACGCGAATCATCGTGTGAATGAGCTTTGACATGAGCGCCTCCCCTTTTTAGTGAAGTTTAGGAAGCCGCGCGCGCAAAGGGTAATGGCCGGTTAAATCGGGCGTAGGCGTTTGCCCGGGGCTTGCGCATTGGCTCGACGCCACATGATCGCAAACGAACATTCGATCGATGAAACGAAACTATTTGTCGCAATTGAGATAAATTTCGGTCGCCGAGAGTAGGATTGAACCGGCTTTTCGATGCCGAACGTTCGAATTCGATCATCGCGATAGCCGAACAGAAAGGGCACGGCGCGCCGCCGCTCATCGCCCGTCGAGAACAACGGAGACTCAATCTTGAAAACAGTCATCGGCTTGCGCTGGTGGATCATCGCGCTCGTCTGCGCGGGCACGATCGTCAACTATCTTTCGCGCAACGCGCTCGGCGTCATGGCCGCCGAGCTGAAAACGCTCATGAACATGAGCACGCAGCAGTATTCCTATGTCGTCGCCGCGTTTCAGGTCGGCTATACGATCATGCAGCCGGTGTGCGGACTCATCATCGATGTAATCGGGCTGCGGCTCGGCTTCGCGCTGTTCGCGTGCCTCTGGTCCGCGACCGGCATGGCGCACGCGCTCGCCGGCGGCTGGGTGTCGCTCGCGGCGCTGCGCGGACTCATGGGCCTCTCGGAAGCCGTCGCGATTCCGGCGGGGATGAAGGTCGTCGCAGAATGGTTTCCGAATCGCGAGAAGTCGGTCGCGGTCGGCTACTTCAACGCCGGCACGTCGCTCGGCTCGCTGTTCGCGCCGCCGCTCGTCGTCTTTCTTTCGCTGCGCTACGGATGGCAAAGCGCGTTCGTCGTGACCGGCGCGATGGGCTTCGTCTGGGCCGCGTTCTGGTACTGGCTGTATCGCGGGCCGCGCGAGCATCCGAAGATCGGCGAGCAGGAGAAGAACGCGATCATCGAAGGGCAAACGCCCGTGACGAACCGCCCGGGCGAGCAACGCCGCATCCGCGAAGTGCTCGGCACGCGCCGCTTCTGGGCCATCGCGCAGGCGCGCTTTTTCGCCGAACCCGCGTGGCAAACCTTCAGCTTCTGGATTCCGCTCTATCTCGCGACCGAGCGTCACATGGATCTCAAGCAGATCGCCATGTTCGCGTGGCTGCCGTTTCTCGCCGCCGATCTCGGCGGGCTGTTCGGCGGCTATCTTTCGCCGTTTCTGATGAAGCGTTTCCGCGTGCCGCTCATCGCGTCGCGCATCGCGGGCGTCGTGCTCGGCGCGTTCATGATGATCGGGCCCGCGTGCATCGGGCTCGTCGCGTCGCCGTATGAAGCCATCGCGCTGTTCTGCGTCGGCGGCTTCGCGCATCAGATGATCTCGGCGCTCGTCAACACGCTCGCCGCCGATGTCTTCGAGCCCGGCGAAGTCGGCACCGCCGCGGGCTTCGCGGGCATGGCGGCGTGGATCGGCGGACTGGGCTTTTCGCTCGTCGTCGGCGCGCTCGCGGATTCGGTGGGCTTCACGCCGCTCTTCGCCGCGCTCGGCGCGTTCGACCTGATCGGCGCGGCGCTGCTCGTCGTGCTGATGCGCGGCGTGACGAGCGACGCGAATCCGCCCGGCGCGGCGCATCGGGCCGCCTGAGATCGAATGAACGGGAGACACATCATGGCCAACTTGAAGAATCGTCCGCGTTTCGCGATTTCGGAGCGAACGGACAACCGCGTCGCGCTGAGTTCCGCCGATGGCGCGGGCATCGAACTGTTCGTCCTCGCCGATGACATCATCCGCGTGCTGGTCTTGCCGCACGGCGAACTGCGCGGGCCGCGCACCTGGGCGATCGCGCCCGGACAGGACGACGTGCCGCTCGAAGGACGCGACCGCTACGATACGAGCGGCTTCGCGAGCGCACCGTTCACGATGTCGGACGATGACCAACACGTCGTCATCGAGACAGCGATGATCCGCTTGACGATTGCGCTCGACGGCGGCTTCTGCTCGTGGCAAATCGTGCGCGGCCGCCAGTGGCATCACGTCATGAACGATCGCAAGACGCAGGCGTACAACTTCGGCTGGTGGGACGAGCGCGTGTATCACTACATCGCGCGCAAGCCGGGCGAAATGTACGTGGGACTCGGCGAACGCGCGGGTTCGCTCGACCGCGCGAATCAAAGCTACGAGATGCGCAACGTCGATGCGATGGGCTACAACGCCCGCACGACCGATCCGCTCTACAAGCACATTCCGTTCTACGTGACGTGGCAGCCGGAGACATCGACGGGCTTCGGTCTCTTCTACGACACGCTCGCCGATTGCCGCTTCGACATGGGCCGCGAGCTCGACAACTATCACGGGCACTATCGGCACTTCATCGCGGAGCACGGCGATCTCGACTATTACTTCATCGCGTCGCCCGACACGCCGCTTCACGCCGTGCGCCGCTTTACATGGCTGACGGGTCGTCCCGCGTGGATGCCGAAGTGGGGCCTCGGCTACTCCGGCTCGACGATGAGCTACACCGACGCCCCCGACGCGCAAAAGCGCATGGCCGAATTCATCGACCGATGCCGCGAGCACGACATCCTGTGCGATTCGTTCCATCTTTCGTCGGGCTATACGTCGATTGGCGGCAAGCGCTACGTGTTCAACTGGAATCGCGACAAGTTTCCCGATATCGACGGTTTCGTGACGAGCTATCTGCGCGAAGGCGTGCGGCTGTGTCCGAACATCAAGCCGTGTCTGCTGCGGGATCACCCGCTGTTCGATTCCGTCGCCGATGCCGGTCTCCTGATCGAAACGCGCGACGGCGAACCGACGTGGGTGCAGTTCTGGGACGAAGTCGGCGCGTATCTCGACTTCACGAATCCGCGGACCATCGACTGGTGGAAAGCGCGCGTGAAGGAAAGCCTGCTCGCGCACGGCATCGCCGCGACGTGGAACGACAACAACGAGTTCGAAATCTGGAGCGCGGATGCAATCGCGCGCGGCTTCGGCGAGCCGTTTCCGGCGCGCGAGGCCAAGGTCCTGCAGACGCAACTGATGATGCGCGCCTCGCGCGACGCGCAGCGCGAACATGCGCCCGGCGTGCGGCCGTTTCTCGTATCGCGCTCGGGCGGCGTCGGCATGCATCGATATGTGCAGACGTGGTCGGGCGACAACTACACGTCGTGGGACACGCTGCGCTTCAATCTCAAGATGGGCCTCGGTCTCGCGATGTCGGGCGTGTCGAACAGCGGGCATGACATCGGCGGCTTCGCGGGGCCCGCGCCGGATCCTGAACTGCTGTCGCGCTGGGTCGCGTTCGGCATCTTTCTGCCGCGCTTTTCCATCCACTCATGGAACGACGACGGCACCGTCAACGAGCCTTGGATGTATCCGCAAACTACCCATCTCATCGCCGGTCTCATCAAGCTGCGTTACCGGCTGATTCCGTACCTGTATCAACTGCTGTGGCGATCGCATCGCGCGTACGAACCGGTGCTCCGTCCGATGTTCGCCGAATTCCCCGACGATCCGCTCTGCCTCGAAGACGGCGACGACATGATGCTCGGCTCGTCGCTGCTCGTCGCGCCGGTCGTCGAGGCGGCGCAAAGCGAGCGACGCATCCATCTGCCGAAGGGCGCGCGCTGGTCGTCCTACTGGAGCGGCGAAGTCTTCGACGGCGGCCAAACGGTCACGCTGCCCGCGCCGCACGATCGCCCCGTCATGCTGATCCGCGAAGGCCATGTGATTCCGCTGAACATCGCGGAGCAGCACTTCGCGCGTCGGGCCGATGAACGCGCGTTCATCGCGTTGCCTTGCGCGGGCGCCGGCGTCGCGCGCGGCGATTGCATCGAAGACGACGGCGAATCCGAAGCGTGGCGCGACGGCGTGCACGGGCGCTGGCGCGTCGTCATCGAAAGCGATGCGCGAAGCCTGCGCATCGCGATAGAACGCCACGGCGCGATGCCACGCGTGCAGAACGAAGTCCGCGTGAGCGTGCCCGCATCGGATACGCGCGTCGCGACCTGCGCGACGGGCGAGCTGGCCGGCGAGCGCATCGCGGACGGCTGGCGTCATATCACGCTGCGTCTTGCAGACTGAGCCTCAACACTTCACGGGAAAGTAATCAGCAATGAAGTCCTTGAATCGCGCACGGACGCGCGCAGGCGTCCTCACGTCCATTTCTCTCGCCGTCGCCCTGTTCAGCGGCACGGCGACGGCCCAAAGCAGCGTCACGCTCTACGGCGTCGTCGATAACGCGTTCGCGTATGTCAGCAACCAGCGCGGGCAGTCCAACGTCTACATGAGCCAGGGCAATCTGCAGGCGAGCAAGTTCGGGCTTCTCGGCGCGGAAGACCTCGGCGGCGGCACGAAGGCGATCTTCCGGCTCGAAAGCGGCTTCAATTCGCTGACGGGCGCGCAAGCCAGCGCAAACGCGATGTTCAATCGTCAAGCCTATGCGGGCTTGAGCCACGAGCGTTACGGCACGCTGACGCTCGGCCGCCAGTACACGCCTTACTTCAGCATGGTCGGCGCGCTCGGACCGACGGGCGTGCTGACCGGCGCGACCGGCGCGCATCCCGGCGACGTCGATGCCCTCGACACCACGCTGCGCTTCAACAACGCGGTCACGTATGCGTCGCCGGTGATCGCGGGTCTCGCGTTCAGCGTGCAATACGCGCTCGGCGGCGTGCCGGGCAGCATCGCGAGCGGCAGCAACTTCAGTGCCGCGCTTCGCTACGACTACAAGCCTTTCGCGATCGCGGCGGGCTACGTGAAGCTGAAAGACATCGCGACCAGCCCGGCGCTCGGGAGCTTCGCGATCAACTCGCCGGTGAACAACGGCTACGCGAGCGCACAAAGCGCGCAACTGATCGCGGCGGCGGCGCGCTACACGTACAACGATCTGATGCTCGGCCTCAACTATTCCAACGTGCACTATGCGCCGGGCTCGCGCTCGCTTTTCGCCGATGAAGCCGTGTTCAACAGCTACGGCGCCATCGCCACTTACCGGTTCACGCCCGCGGTGAATGTCGCGGCGGGCTACAGCTACACGCGCGCGAGCAGGGCCAACGGCATCGGCGATGCGGCGCAGTATCACCAGATTTCGTTCGAGGAAACGTACAGCCTGTCGGCGCGCACTACGTTTTATGCGCTGCAGGCGTATCAGCACGCGCGGGGTCAGTCGCTCATCGCGTCGGGCGGAACGGGCGGCGTGGCGATTGCGAATGCCGTGGCGGTCGTCGGCGATTCGCAGAACGCGTCGCCTTCGTCGGGACCGTCGCAGTTCGTCGCGATGGTCGGCATCCGGCACGCGTTCTGATCGACGCGCCGCTACGACAGCATCCAGGTTCGCGCGAACGCATCGAAACGCGCGATTTCTTCCGCTTGCCATTGCGCGCCGTGCCCGAGTTCTTCGGCGATGATTCTGGCGACTTCGGGCGCGGCATCGCGGGCGGCGGCGGCATCGAGAAACAACGCGCGATTGCGCCGCGCGAGCACATCCTCGACACAGCGCGCGAGTTCGGCCCGCGCCGCGAAGCGCGTCTGCGCCTCGGTCAGGCCGCTCGCCTTCACCAGAACGTTTTGCGCGCCCGGCAGACGATCGATGATTGCCCCATCGGAACCGTAGTAGCCGTGTTGCTCCGCCGTCGATCCATGCAGCGGCAACGACGCCGTTCGGCACGGCGCAGCGCTCAGCAGGTGCTTCGAGACGGCGAGATCGATCACCTGCTGCGCCATCAGACGGTACGTGGTCCACTTGCCGCCCGTCACGGTGATCATGCCGGTCGCGTTCATTTCGATGGTATGTTCGCGCGACAACGACGCGGTCGATGCCGCGCCGTCACTCTTCACGAGCGGACGCAGCCCCGCCCATACGCTCAGGACATCGTCGCGCGTCGGCTTGACGGACAGATAATCGGCAGCCGTCGCGAGAATGAAATCGATGTCCTCGTCGCTCGCGCGCGGATCGAGCGGCAAGTCGTGACGCGGCGTGTCGGTCGTACCGACTATCGCGTGACCGTGCCACGGCACGATGAACAGCACGCGCCCGTCCTGCGTCTTGGGCACGAGGATCGCGCTATCGCTGCGCAGGAAGCGGCCGGGCAAGGTCAGATGCACGCCCTGGCTCGGCGCGACGATCGGGCGCGCGCCGGGCTCGGCCATCGCGCGGATCGAATCGACCCAGACGCCCGTCGCATTGACGACGCAGCGCGCGCTCACCGCGAACCGGTCGCCGCTTTCGACGTCCTCCACCTCCAGCCGATGACGCCCCGCCGCGCGATCGAACTGAACGCCGCGCACCGCCGCATTGTTCAGCGCGACGCCACCGAGATCGAAGAGCGTGCGCATCAGCGTGATGGCGAGACGCGCGTCGTCGAACTGGCCGTCGAAATAAAGCGTGCCGCCGCGCAGCGCGTGACCGTGCAGCGATTCGGCGAGCATCGGCGATTTCGCGCGGGTTTCGGCGAGATCGAGGCTGCGGCTCGCGCGCAGGTTGAGCGAGCCCGCGAGCCAGTCGTAGATCTTGAGGCCCGCGCCGTACGTCAGCTTGTCGCCGAGCCGGTACGCGGGAACGATGAAACCGAGCGCGTGCACGAGATGCGACGCATTGCGCGCGAGCAGTCCGCGCTCTCGCAACGCTTCGCGAACGAGCGGGATGTTGCCCTGCGCGAGATAGCGCACGCCGCCGTGCACGAGCTTGGTGGCCTTGCTCGATGTGCCCTTCGCGAAGTCGCGCGCTTCGAGCAGCAAGGTCCGATAACCGCGCGACGCCGCATCGACGGCCGTGCCGAGACCGCTCGCGCCGCCGCCGATCACGACGACATCGAAGAACGGCGTCTGATCTGTTTCGCGCAAGAGCGCCGCGCGTCCGGATGGCATGTTCGTTTTCATGTCAGACCGTGGAAAGCGGTTCTTCGGCGGGATGTTCCCAGGCGCGGGCGCGATCGATCGCGCGATGCCAGCGCTCGATGTGCATCGCGCGTTCCGCCGACGCCATCGCGGGTTCGAACCGGCGCGCGGGCGGCCACGCGCTCGCGATTTCGTCGCGGCTCGACCAGAAGCCCGATCCGAGTCCGGCGAGGCAGGCCGCGCCGAGCGCGGTCGATTCCGTGACGCTCGGGCGGACGACGGGACGGCCGAGCAGATCGGCCTGAATCTGCATCAGCAGGTCGCTCTGCGACGCGCCGCCGTCCGCGCGCAGCTCGCTCACGGCGATGCCGGCATCGGCTTCCATCGCGTCGAGGACATCGACCGTCTGGAACGCGATGGCTTCGAGCGCGGCCCGCGCGATATGCGCGCGATTCGTCCCGCGCGTCATGCCGAGCAGCGTGCCGCGCGCGTAGGGATCCCAATACGGCGCGCCCAGACCCGCGAATGCGGGCGCGAGCACGACGCCTTCGCTCGACGAACATTGCGCGGCGAGCGCGCTGATTTCCGCCGCGCTTTCGATGAACCCGAGACCGTCGCGCAGCCACTGGACGATCGCGCCGCCCATGAAAACCGCGCCTTCCAGCGCGTAGGTGCGCTGCCCGCCGAATTCCCAGCCGATCGTGGTCAACAGCCGATGCCGCGATGCGACCGGCTGCGCGCCTGTGTTCATCAGCATGAAAAGGCCGGTGCCGTAGGTATTCTTGACGAGGCCCGGCTCGACGCAGCCCTGCCCGAAGGTCGCGGCCTGCTGGTCGCCGGCGACGCCTGTGATCGGAATCGGCGCGCCGAACAACGCGGCGTCGGTATGGGCGATCGCTCCGCTCGATGCCACGACTTCGGGAAGCACGGCGCGCGGGATATCGAAGAGCGCCAGCAGCTCGTCGTCCCATGCGCCTGCGCGGATGTCGAAGAGCGCGGTGCGCGCCGCATTCGATACATCGGTTACGTGGCGGAGGCCTGCGCTCAGTTGCCAGAGGAGCCAGCTATCGACGGTGCCGAACGCCAATTCGCCGCGGCACGCGCGCGCGCGCAGGCCGGGCGCGCTGTCGAGCAGCCACGCGAGCTTGGTCGCGGAAAAGTATGGATCGATGCGCAAGCCCGTCTTTTCTTCGATGAGCGATTCCGCGCCGGATTCGATCAGACGGGCGCAATGCGCGGCGGTGCGGCGGTCCTGCCAGACGATCGCGGGTCCGACGGGCGCGCCCGTTTGCCGGTCCCAGAGCAGCGTGGTTTCGCGCTGATTCGCGATGCCGATGGCGGCGATATCCGAAGCCCGCGCGCCGGCCTTCTGCATCGCTTCGTGCGCGACGGCGAGTTGCGACTGCCAGATGTCGGCGGGATCGTGCTCGACCCGCCCCGGCTGCGGATAATGCTGCGCGAACTCCCGCTGCGCGCTCGCTATCACGCTGCCCGAATGGGCGAACAGCATCGCGCGGGAACTGGTCGTGCCCTGGTCGAGGGCAAGGATAAAACGTCGCTGGCTCATGCGGCCACTCCAGACAGCCGGTTCGGAGAATGTTCGAATACGAATCTGAATATTCGTTTTCAACCATCGTAGCATCGCGTGGCGTCGACGGAAAGATGGCGGACGCACTGTTCGAGCGCATGTGAACCGGCAATTTCAGAGCCGGCGTTGGTCGGCGGCGGCTTTCGTCGTACACTGCGCGCATCCGATAATTTTCATTTTTTTGCGATTCCGAGCAGCTTTCGATGACATCCGACCAAGCACTGAACGGCAGGCAGCGCGCGCTGCTGGATCGCGTCGCCCGAGACGGCTTCGCGACCATCGAAGACCTCGCGGCGCAATTCGACGTCACACCGCAGACGATCCGGCGCGACGTCAACTGGCTGTCCGATCGGAACCTGCTGCGCCGATATCACGGCGGCGCGAGCGCGCTGACGAGCTCCGAGAACGCCGCGTACACGGCGCGTCAGCAGATGTTTCTCGACGAGAAGCGTCGCATCGCGAGGCGGGTCGCGGCGGAGATTCCGAATCACGCGACGCTCTTCATCAATCTCGGCACGACGACCGAGGAAGTGGCGCGCGCGCTGCGCCAGCATACGGGCCTGCGCGTCATCACGAATAACCTGAACGTGGCGAACATTCTCGCGGACGAGTCCGACGCGGACCTGATGGTCGCGGGCGGCAAAGTGCGCGCGCGCGACAAGGGCGTCGTGGGCGAGCAGGCCGTCGACTTCATCCGGATGTTCAAGGTGGACTTCGGGATCATCGGCATTTCGAGCATCGAGGAAGACGGCACGCTCCGGGACTTCGACATCGCGGAAGTGCGCGTGGCGCAGGCGATCATCGAGCAGTCGCGCACGGTGTTTCTCGTTGCGGATCATTCGAAGTTCGGCCGCGCCGCGCTCGTGAAACTCGGGCATCTCAGCCAGATCGACGCGCTCTTCACCGACGCCCCGCCGCCCGAATGGATCGCGGAAAGTCTCGCCGATGTCGCCGTGCATGTCGCGGATTAAGGCGACGCGATCGGCGAACCGTCCTTGTCGTCCGCAGCGTCGCGGACACTACAATCGGGTACTTTGACAGCATCCGCTTACAAGCACGGGGACGCGAACATGGCGCAAGCGCCGCACATCGGCCGGAAGGAAGACCGCAGCACGCACAACGAACGCCGCTGGCTCACGACCGGCGGTCCGATTCTCTTTTTGCTGCTCTGGTCCGCCGGCTTTCCGATTGCGAAAACCGGCCTGCATTACGCGTCGCCGCTGACGTTTCTCGCAATACGTTTCGCATTGAGCGTCGGCGTGCTGCTCGCGGTATGCGCCGTGAAGCGTCCGCAATGGCCGCGCAACGCGCGCGCGTGGCTGCATCTCGGCGTCGTCGGCTTTCTCGTGCAGGTGATGTACTTCGGACTGAGTTATCTGTCGATGACCGCGGGCATCGCGACGTCCGTGCTCGCGCTGATCGTGTCGTTGCAGCCGATTCTCGTCGGCGTGCTCGCGCCGAAGTTCGTCGGCGAACGCATCGGCGTGCGCAGATGGATCGGCTTGCTGCTCGGGCTCGCGGGCGCGGCCGGCGTGATCGTCGCGCGCGGGCCGCTGCATGCGGAATCGCTCGGTCCGGTGCTGATGGCGATCGGCGCGCTCGTCGGCATCACGGCCGCGATGCTCTATGAAAAGCGCCTGGGGACCGCGCAAGATCCGGTGACATCGAATCTCGTGCAATACAGCGTCGGCTTCGTGTTTTGCGCGCCGATGGCCTTGCTCTTCGAGCACACGCAAGTGCAATGGACGCCGACATTCATCGCGACGCTCGCGTATCTCGTCGTCGGCAATTCGCTGATCGCGATCACGCTGCTGCTCGCGATGACGCGTGCGGGCAAGGTCTCGCAGGTCGCGTCGCTGTTCTTCTTCGTGCCGCCGGCAGCCGCCGTGCTGTCGTACTTCTTTCTCGGCGAAGTGCTGCCGAGGACCGCATGGTATGCGATGGGCGTCGCCGTGCTCGGCGTCGCCATCGCCACATGGAAGCCGCGCAGATAGCGGCTAGTGCGAATGCTTCGGCACTTCCGCGCCACGGCATCCGACGAGAAAGTCGAAGTCGCAACCTTCATCGGCCTGAAGAACGTGCTCGACGTACAGCTTGCGATAACCCGTTTTATCCTCGGGAATCTCGCTCTTCGCCGCGTTCCACGCATCGAGGCGCGCGCGGATTTCATCGTCGCCGATGTCGATGCGTAGCACGCCGTTGTCGCAATCGAGCTCGATCCAGTCGCCATCGCGCACGATCGCAAGCGGCCCGCCCGCGCGTGCCTCGGGCGCGACGTGCAGCACGACGGTGCCATACGCCGTGCCGCTCATGCGCGCATCCGACACGCGCACCATGTCCGTCACGCCTTGCGCGAGCAGCTTCGGCGGCAAGCCCATGTTGCCGACTTCCGCCATGCCCGGATAACCCTTCGGCCCGCAATTCTTCATGACGAGCACGGAGTCCGCCGTGACATCGAGATCGGGATCGGCGATACGGTGCTTGTAGTCGTCGAAGTTCTCGAACACGACCGCGCGCCCGCGATGCTTCAGCAACGCAGCCGTCGCCGCCGACGGCTTCAGCACCGCGCCATTCGGCGCGAGATTGCCGCGCAGCACGCACAATCCGCCATCGGCGACGAGCGGCTTGTCGAGCGGGCGAATCACTTCGTCGTTGTAGAGCGGCGCTTCCTTCACGTTCTCCCACAGCGTGTGGCCGTTCGCGGTGAGCGCATCCGGATGCGGAATCAGGTTCGCTTCGCCGAGACGCCGCAAGACGGCGGGCAAGCCCCCGGCGTAGTAGAACTCTTCCATCAGGAAGCGGCCCGAAGGCTGCAAATCGACGAGCGTCGGCGTGCCGCGACCGATGCGCGTCCAGTCGTCGAGTTCGAGCTTCACGCCGATGCGCCCCGCGATCGCCTTCAAATGAATCGCCGCATTCGTCGATCCGCCGATCGCCGCGTTCGCACGAATCGCGTTTTCGAAGGCCTCGCGCGTGAGCAGCTTGGACAGACGCAAATCCTCGAGCGCCATTTCGACGATACGCATGCCCGACAGATGCGCGAGCACATAGCGACGCGAATCGACCGCCGGAATCGCGGCGTTGTGCGGCAGCGTGACGCCGAGCGCTTCGGCCATGCACGCCATCGTCGATGCAGTGCCCATCGTGTTGCAGGTGCCCGTCGAGCGCGACATGCCCGCTTCCGCCGACATGAACTCGTGAATCGAAATCTTGCCCGCCTTCACCTGCTCGCTGAGTTGCCATACGACCGTGCCCGAGCCGATGTCGCGTCCTTCGTGCTTGCCGTTCAACATCGGTCCGCCCGAGACGACGATCGCGGGCACGTCGCAGCTCGCCGCGCCCATCAGCAACGCGGGCGTCGTCTTGTCACAGCCGACGAGCAGCACGACCGCATCGACGGGATTGCCGCGTATCGCTTCCTCGACGTCCATGCTCGCGAGATTGCGCGTGAACATCGCGGTGGGACGCAAATTCGATTCTCCGTTGGAGAACACCGGAAACTCGACGGGGAACCCGCCCGCTTCGAACACGCCGCGCTTCACGTGCTCGGCGAGCTTGCGGAAGTGCGAATTGCACGGCGTTAGTTCGGACCACGTATTACATATGCCGATGATCGGCTTGCCCGCGAACTCGTGGTCCGGAATGCCCTGGTTTTTCATCCAGCTCCGGTACATGAACCCGTTCTTGTCGGCGGTGCCGAACCACGCGGCCGAACGGAGCTTGGCTTTTGGGGCGCTCATGGCTTTGATCACTTGATGGGAAAGACCTATAAATAGCATGACTATATCGATGGGGCGTACCGGGAAAACGCTAATCGCCACGTCAAAACACTCTGCATATAGTTTGTCTATTGAAGTCAGCGCGCGGGCTTCGTCGTCCCAATTACTAGTTCAAAACGCCGCGCTCTCGAATCGCCCTCTCGCACTGTTCGCATGGTCATCCGCAACGCTTCGTTCTTTCATCCATGAAAGCCGCGTGTGTATGACGTGCCGTGAAACCCAGTATCTGACAGCGATCGACGATGAGTCGACCCATCGACCAACGAAGAAGAGACCGGAGGAACACATGGCGCAGAATCGGGATGACGACGCAAACGACAGCAAGCTCATCAGCGCGGGCCGGCGCGGCATCATGCAGGGCGCGGGACTCGGCGCGGCGCTGTCGCTCCTGGGCGGCGTGACCGGTGGCGGCGGTTTGATCTCGTCCGCGCAAGCGGCCGAAGCGGCGTTTCCGCAGCACAAGAAATGGAAGATCGTGTTCGTCAATCATGTGACGACGAACCCGTTCTTCGTGCCGACGCAATACGGCATTCAGGATGCGTGCTCCATGTTCGGCATGGACTATCAGTGGACCGGCTCGGCCACGTCCGACGCGGGCGAAATGGTGCGCGCGGTGAATTCTGCGATCGCTGCGAAAGCCGATGCGATCGCCGTGCCGATCGTCGATCCGAACGCATTCGACAAGCCCATTCAGGCCGCGCTCGACGCCGGCATTCCCGTATTCGCTTACAACGCCGATGCGCCGCGCGGCAAGACGAATCCGCGGCTCGCTTACATCGGACAGGATCTGTATCTGTCGGGTTATCAGATGGGCGAGCGAATCGCCAGCATGATCGACAGCGGCATGGTCGCGCTTTTCATCGCCACGCCGGGACAGTTGAACATTCAGCCGCGTCTCGACGGCGCGAGCGATGCGATCAAGAAATCCGGCAAGAAGATCGACATTCAGACCGTTGCGACGGGCGCGACCGTCAACGAAGAACTGTCGAAGATCAAGTCGTTCTATCTCGGGCATCAGGACCTGAAAGGCATGTTCGCAGTCGATGCCGGCAGCACGCAAGGCGTCGCGCAAGTGATGAAGGAATCGAACCTGCCGTCGAAGGGCGTGCATGGCGGCGGCTTCGATCTGTTGCCGCAGACGATCCAGCTCATCCACGAAGGCTTCCTCGATTTCACCATCGACCAGCAGCCGTATGTGCAGGGCTTCTACACGGTGATGGAAGCGTTCGTGTTCCTCGCGTCGGGCGGGCTCGTCGGGCCGGCGAACATCAATACCGGTCTCAAGTTCGTGACGAAGGATACGGTCGAGCCGTATCTCAACACGTCGACGCGTTATGAAGGCAAGACCACCAAGCCGCAAATCGTGCCGATGAAAGGGGCCATCAAGTCCTGATGAACACAGTGAACGAACCCCGTAAAGCAACGACGCCCGCGCGGATCGCCAGTCCGCGCGGTGCGTGGGCGTCGCATTGGGCGCCGGAGTTGCGCATCCTCCTCGTGGCCGTGCTGCTCGCGGCTTACTTCCAGTTCATCAACCACGACTTCCTGTTTAGCAACGCGAGCCTCGTCAACCTTTCGCAGTATGTCGCGCCGGTCGCGATCATCGCGTTCGGCGAGATCATGCTGATGATCGGCGGCGACATCGATCTGTCGGCGGGCATGGTCTTCGCATTCGCGCCGTTCATGATGGTGTTCGCGAACGAAGCGGGCGCGCCGATGTGGCTCGCGGTGATCGCGGGGCTCATCGCCGCGGCGATCATCGGCTTCGTGAACGGCGCGGTGACGGTCTTTCTGCGCCTGCCTTCGTTCGTGACGACGCTCGGCACGCTCTTTCTCATCAACGGCATCACGCTGACCGTCTCGCGCGGCACGCCCGCCGCGACGCCGGGCTCGCCGGAATTCGCCGCCGTGATGGGCGCGTGGGGCTATAGCGAGATCATCTGGACCGTTGCGATCGCGTTCGTCATGCATGTGCTGTTGCGGCATACGCGCTGGGGTCTGCACACGCAGGCGGCGGGCGCGAATCCGCTCGGCGCGAGCGAAGCGGGCATTCATGTGAACCGGCTGCGGCTCGGCAATTTCGTGCTCGCGGCGGTGCTCGCCGGATTCACGGGCATTCTCGAAAGCTTTCGCATCACGTCGATCGATCCGCAAGCGGGCGGCAATCAGATCATGTTCCTCGCCGTGGCCGCTGCCGTGATCGGCGGGACGCCCTTGACGGGCGGCTCGGGCACGATTGTCGGCGGACTGCTCGGCGCGGCGGTGCTCGGCATTCTAAGCGATGGCTTCACGCTCATCGGCATCAACGCGTTCACGTTCAACATCATTCTCGGCGCCGCGATTCTCGCCGCGATGATCTTCAATATCCACATCGGCCGCATTCGCCGCAAGGGAGCACGGTGATGGCAGACCCGCAAGCAGCAGCCGCCACCGATCTCGCGCTGCGCGGCGACAAGCTCGTCAAACGCTTCGGCGCGGTGACGGCGCTCGACGGCGTGTCGCTTACGCTCGGCCGTGGCGAGATTCTCGGCATTCTCGGCGACAACGGCGCGGGCAAGTCGACGCTCGTGAAGATTCTCACGGGCTTTCATCAGCAGACGAGCGGCACGCTGCATGTGGACGGCGAGGAAACGCTGCTGAAGTCCGTCGATCATGCGCGCGCGCTCGGCATCGAATGCGTGTATCAGGACCTTGCGCTCGCGAATTCGCTGTCGATTTATCACAACATGTTCCTCAATCGCGAGATCGTGCGGCGCGGTCCGTTCAGGCTCGTCGACCACAAGCAGATGCGCGAGCGCGCGGCGCAATGTCTCGAGGATATCGGCGTACATGTGCCTTCGGTCGATCTGCCGGTCGAGCGTCTGTCGGGCGGTCAGCGTCAGGCGATCGCGGTCGCGCGCGCGGTGCATTCGAACGCGAAAATCCTGTTGCTCGACGAGCCGCTCGCCGCGATGGGCGCCCGCGAGGCCGCGCTCATCATCGATCTCGTGATGCGTTTGAAGGAAAAGGGCGGCCTCTCGATCATCATGATCATGCACAACTATGCGCAGACGCTGGACATCGCGGATCGCATCATGTTGATGCAGCGCGGCCGCGTGACTTACGAGCAGCGCAGCGCGAACACATCGGTCGCGGAACTGATGGATATCGTGAGACGGGAATATCGGGCGATGCGCGCGACGACCGCTCAATAGCCGTTTCGAGCTGCGCGTCATGGATTACCGCAACCCCAAGCAACGCAAGAGCATGCACGGACGCATCGTGCAGGAGCTCGGCATGCAGATCGTCAGCGGGCGCATTGCGCCGGGCGAGCGTCTGCCCGCCGAGCCCACGCTCTGCGAAAGCTACGGCGTGAGCCGTCCCGTGCTGCGCGAAGCGACGCGCGTGCTCGTCGCGAAGGGGCTCGTCGTATCGAAGCCGCGCGTGGGCAGCGTCGTGCGCGCGCGCGACGAATGGCACATGCTCGACCCGGACGTGCTCGTCTGGACCATCAGCCATCTTCCCGAAGGCGAGTTCTTCCGCTCGCTGATGACAGTCCGCCAGATCATCGAACCGGCCGCCGCCGCGCTCGCGGCCATCTCCGCGACGGATGACGACATCGCGCGCATCGGCGCTGCGTATGAGCGCATGGAAGGTGCGCAGACCGCCGCCGATCTGCTCGTTCCGGACCTCGAGTTTCATCGCTCGATCATGGCGGCGACACACAACGACATGCTCGCGTATATCGGCAACATGCTGTCGCTCGCGCTCAGCGAGTCGATCAAGCTCACGAGCCGCCACCCGAATACGCACGCGCTGTCACTACCGCGTCACAAGGCGATCTTCACCGCGATCGCGAACCGCGATGCGCTCGCGGCGCGTCAGGCGAGCGTCGTGCAGCTCGACAACGCACGCGCCGACGCCACGTCCATCCTCGGCGGCGCGGCGCTCGAACCGGACCGTCCCCTCTCCGGGTAAGTTTTCCCGATCTTTCGCGTCGTAACGTTTGCATCGGACGAAATTCGTTCAAGTCCCGTTCATCCCTGCCGTAAACCCTATTGAGACCGGCTTCGACGCGGTCTCCTCTTCGCCCCACGTGTCCGGCAGCGCCCTCTTCCGGACGGCTCACCGGGGTTAATCGACAAGCATTCCACCGTTCCTGCGTCTGACGCGGGACGAAGGTCCGTTACCGGTCCGTCCGCGTTCGTCCGGACGACTCGCGCAACGTACGCCTACTTCGTGGAGATGGATGTCAGCCACTTAGTAATCCGTATTGAAATGACGAACTTCGCTCCGGCCTTCCGCTTCATCCGATTCAAGTCTATCGCGCTCGTTGCAGCGGTGAGCGTGTTGGTCGCCGCATGCGGCGGCGGCGGTGGCGGTGGCAGCGACAACGCATCATCGAGTAGCGCCGCGCAGAGCGGCAGCGCGTCGGCTTCTTCCGCGAGCGTGACGGGATCGGATACATCGCCATCGGGCACGGGGACGACCAAGCTCACGACGAGCCCGCCCGCCACCGCGAGCGACACCTCCGACGACACCGCGTCGAGCGGCACATCTTCGCCCACGGCCAGCGCGCCCGCTCCCGCGTCGAGCACGGATAGCACGAGCACCGATAACTCGAGCACCGGCAACACAGGCACCACGACGCCGACGCCGACGCCGTCCGCGCGACTCTTCTACGGCGTGAACGGTCACAACAATGAAGGCGGCGCCTACGATATCTCCAGCCCCGCGCTGCAGCTTTCGCAATTGCAGGATCTCGGCGCGAAGCTGTATCGCAACGAGGTCTATAGCCAGGGCACCGCGAACAAGCTCGCGGGCATCGCCGACATTATGGCGGCAGGCGGCGTCACCGTGTATCCGGTGATCCTGATGGACATCGCCACGTTCATCAACGAAACCGACGGCTACAACGCCGGTTTCGCGCTCGGCCAACAGACGGCGAGTTCGCGCCGCTATGCGTACTACGAGGTCACGAACGAGATGGAATCGGCGCTGCTGCTCGGCAATGTCGATGGCGTGCTTCCGTCGCAATACGATGCCGCCAAGTTCAGGATCCTGCGCGGCGTCATTCGCGGGATGATCGCGGGCATCAAGTCGGTCGATACGTCGGGGAAGATCATTCTGGGCGGCGGCACCTGGCTGCACTACGGCTTCGCGCAAATGCTCGCGGCCGGCACGGAGCCGGATGGCAGCACGGGGCATGAGGTCGTGAATTGGGACATCACCGCGTGGCACTGGTACTCGGACATGAACGACATCACCAACGCGTGCGGCGGCACGGGCTGTCACAACGTGCTCGCGGCGCTTCAGGCGCTCGGCAAGCCGATCTGGATCAACGAGGCCGGCGTGCGCCCGAACTTCGGCACCGATCAGCAGATCGCGGCATATCTCGTCGGCAACAAGATGTTGGCGCAGTTCGTCGCGCTCGCATCGACCTACGGCATCGAATCGGTTCAGACGTACCAACTCTACGACGATCCGGCGGGTCTTCCGGGCGGCGGCGCATACGGCTTGCTCGAGAACGACGGCCACACGCAGAAGGACGCCTATACCGCGTACAAGAATTTCGTCGCGGCGCATCCTATGTGATGCTTTCGCCTTCGATCAGCACGCGGCCATTGTCGATGCTGATGGGTATGCGCCTGAGGCTCGCGCCAAGGCATGGACCATCGACGCACACGCCGTCTTCGAAGCGAAACATCGCGCTGTGATGCGCGCACATCAGCAGCGCGCCTTCATAGGTCCAGAACGCGTCGGGCTCGTAGTTGAGCGGTATCGAGAAATGCGGGCAAACGTTGCGATACGCCCACGCATCGCCGCCGCGTCGCAGAACGAGAACCGATGGCGCGGCTTCGAAGCCGCCGCCATCGGGAATGTCGTCGAGCGCGCAAAGAACGTTCACGCGCGCTCCTTCACGAGCAGCGTGAAATCGCGCGCCACCTCGTAACCGCCCTCCTTCGCCACATACTCGATGACGAGCGAGCGCTTCACGCCGAACACTGCATCGGAGTTCACATACGGATCGTCGGACGAGTAGAGCGCGGTTGTCAGCAGCTCGTAGCCGGGTGCGTCGATACGAAAATGGATGTGCGCGGGACGCATCGGATGACGTCCCGTAGCGACGAGCATCTGGCCGACGGGACCATCGGTCGGAATCGGATAGCTCGTCGGCTTGATCGAATGGAACGCGTACGCGCCGTCGGCATTCGTGCGAAAGCGCCCGCGCAGATTGCCTTCCGGCTGATCCGGGTCTTGGCCTTCGTACATGCCGTTCGGCGCGGTTTGCCAGACTTCGATCAGCGCATCGGCGACGGGCTTGCCGTTCACGTCGCCGACCGTGCCATGAAAGAACACCGGCTCGCCATCGCTTTGCGCGATGTTCGCGCCGAACGCCGATTCCTTCACGCCATCGCGATAGAACGGGCCGAGCAGACTGCTTTCGGTCGCGGCTTCATCGAGATGCTGATTGATGTCGTCGAGCACGATGGAAAGCCCCAGCGTATCCGACAGCAGAATGAACTCCTGCCGGATGCCGTCGCACTTCTTGCCCGTCGCCGTCAGGAACTCGATGCCGCGTCGCCATTCGTCGTGCGTGAGGTTCACTTCGCGCGCGAACGCATGCAGATGACGCACCAGCGCGACGACGATCTCCTTCGTGCGCGTATCGGCGCATTGGCCGAAGGCGTCAGTGACGGATTGCGTGAGGTGTTCGTTCATGGTCGTCGTCCTTCGTAGGCCGCTTCGATCAGCGCACGCAGCGGCGAGCGTTCGACCGGACGCGGATTCCAGTACGGGCTTTTCAACGCGATATCGACGGCGATGTCGATATCGCTCTCCTTCATGCCGATGTCCTTGAGCGCGGTCGGCGCGCCGTTCGTTCGTGCGAGTTCGAATGTGCCTTGCGCGGCATCGTCGGCGTCCAATGCGCGAGCGATGCGCTTCATCGCGCCGGGCGCGGCATCGCGGTTATAGGCGAGCGCGTGCGGCAGCACGATGGTATGCGTTTCCGCGTGCGGCAGATTGAACGTACCGCCGAGCGTATGACACAGCTTGTGATGCAACGACATGCCTACGCTTCCGAGCACCGCGCCGCACAGCCAAGCGCCGTAGAGACAATCGCTGCGCGCATTCATATCCTCAGGATTCCGGACGACCTTGCCGATCCCTTGCGCGAGCGCGCGAATGCCTTCTTCGGCCATCAGGCTCACGATGGGATTCGCGTCCTGCGCGTACAGTCCTTCGGCAGCGTGCGCGATCGCGTTGATGCCGCTCGTCACTGAAAGCGACGCAGGCAGCGAGACCGTGAGTTGCGGATCGTAGATCACGGTTTTCGGCAGCACGCGCATGTCGCGGCCGGTCTTCTTCAAGCCGGCTTCGGTGAGGCCGTAGATCGGCGTCATTTCCGAGCCTGCGTAAGTGGTCGGCACGGCGAGTATCGGCAATGACGATGTCAACGCGATCGCCTTGCCGAGACCGGTCGTCGAGCCGCCACCGATGGCGATCGCGCAATCCGCGCCGATGCGCTCCGCATACTCCCGCGCCGCGCGCGCCGTTTCGACGGGAACGTGCATCACCGCTTCGGCGAACACGCCCGCCGCGCGATGTCCGATGCGTTCGGCGAGCGCTTCGGCCTGATCGCGTTGCGGCGGCGTCGAGAGAATGAGCGCGCGCCTTGCGCCCAGACGTTCGATCTCGCGTTCGACGTGTTCGATGCTTCCCGCACCGAACACGACGCGCGACGGCATGCCCTGATAAACGAACGATTGCATGATTTCGGGTGCGCTCAACGTGGATAGTAAGGCGGAATATTGGCGTCGACATTCACCCACACCGACTTTGCCTGAGTATATTCGCGCATCACTTCGAAGCCCATCTCGCGTCCGTATCCGCTCGCGCCGACGCCGCCGAAAGGCGATCCCGGACTCACGCGCTTGTAGCAGTTGATCCACACCATGCCGCTCTTCAGTTGCCGCGCGAAGAGATGCGCGCGTTGCAGATCGCGCGTCCAGAGTCCCGCGCCCAGGCCGTATTCGGTGCCGTTGGCAATCGCCAGGCCTTCTTCATCCGATTTGAACGTGCTGACGGTGACGAACGGGCCGAACACTTCCTCCTGCGCGACGCGATCGGTCGGCTTCGCCTGCACGATGGTCGGTTCGACATAGCAGCCTTTCGCGAGCCCCGCGGCGTCCGGCGACTTGCCGCCCGCGAGCACGCGACCGCCCTGCTCCCGCGCGACATCGACATACGAAAGCACGCGATCGCGATGCATCTGCGATGTGAGCGGACCCATTTCCGTGGACGGATCGAGCGGATCGCCGATGCGGATCGAGCGCGCGAGCGACGTGAAGCGTTCGAGCAAGTCATCGGCGATGGATTCGTGCACGATCAGCCGCGACGCCGCAATGCACGCCTGCCCTTGATTATGAAAGATGCCGAACGCGGAACCTTGCACGACAGCGTCGAGATTCGCGTCGCCGAACACGACGTTCGCCCCTTTGCCGCCGAGTTCGAGCTGCACTTTCTTCAGATTGCCGCTCGATGCCTGCACGATCTTGCGGCCCACCGCCGTCGATCCGGTGAACGCCACCTTGCCGATCTCGGGGTGCTCCGCGATGTATTGACCCGCGACGTGACCGAAACCCGGCAGCACGTTCACGACGCCCGCCGGAAAGCCGACCTCGGCCATCAACTGCGCGATCGCGAGGCTCGACAAGGGCGTGAGTTCGGCGGGCTTCATCACGACGCAATTGCCCGCCGCGAGCGCGGGCGCCATCTTCCAGCTCGTGAACATCAGCGGAAAATTCCACGGCACCACTTGTCCGACGATGCCGACCGGTTCGCGCGTCAGATAGTTGAGAAAGCCGGCTTCGACAGGAATCACCGAGCCTTCGAACTTGTCGGCCATGCCGCCGAAATAACGAAACGTCGCGGCCGTGCGCGGCACGTCGAGATTGCGCGTATCGCGAATCGGATGGCCGGTGTCAATCGATTCGAGGCGCGCGAGTTCATCGGCGTTCGCTTCGATAGCGTCGGCGAGTTTCAGGAGCAGGCGTCCGCGATCCGCCGCCGCCATCGCGCTCCACGCCGGGAATGCCTTTTTTGCGGCTTGAACCGCCCGATCGACATCCTCGCGGCCGGCCATCGAGACTTGCGCGATCTCGCTGTTGTCGTGCGGATTCAGTGTCGCGAGCGTTTCGCCGGACAGGGCGGCCACGAAGCGGCCGTCGATGAAGAGTTGCGTTTGCATGTCTTGCTCGTGTCGAAGATTGAAGACGAAGCGTTCCCCGCGACGCCTTTTTCAAGGCATCGTTCTTGTCGAAGGGAAACCGTAGGCGGCTTAGAACGCGACCGGATACGGCGGCAGTTCGCCGCTTTCGTAGCGCCTCGGCAGATCGGGCGTCGCGTTCTCCCAGACGAGAAGCATCGAGCGTTTCTGCGAATAACCCTTGTGGCGGATGTCGGCGGGCATCGCGGCGATATCGCCGGCGTTCATCGTGATGCGCGCGCGCGGCTCGCCGGTGTCCTTGTCGGCCACATCCCAGATGATCTGATCCGACAGTTGCAGGAACCACTCGACGCGATCGTTGCCGTGAAAAACCGGCAGCACGAATTCCTCGGTCGTCGGGCAAAAGAGGCTTTGCTTGCACACGGACGTGACCGATGGATTCCACGTCACGTCCGAACGCGACAGATACTTGAAGAGGCTGAACGCGTGCAATTGCCCTTCGAATTCAGGCTCCGCGTGAATCTCCGGCTCGTCTTGCGATACATCCGCGAACTGGCGATTCACCGGGAAGTCGTCGCGCAACGGCGAATCGCCTTCGAGGCCCGGCATGCGCTTCGTCGCGATGCGCGTGCGGTCGATCGCCGCGATGTTGTCGCCGTGCTTGGCGCCGAATGCCGAGCCGGTTTCCTCGGGAGCCGCGAACGGATCGAAGCCTTCGTTCACCCAGTCCTTCAGGATTGCCTTGAACGTCGCCATGATGATCGGCGTTTCGAATTGCTGCGTGTAATCGACGCCCGCTTCGCGGAAGCTCGCGTTGTACGCGCCGGCATACATGTCGACCTTGCCGTAGTGATTGCGCGTGCCGATCACTTCATCGAAATTGACCCAGCCGTAGAAGAAACCCCACGCGACGTCGCGCATCATCGCGCGCAGGAAGTCGTCGGCGTGCATCTGATGCGAGCGCGTCTGTCCTTCTGCCGGCCACTTCACGGTGACGAAATACGCGTCGCGGCTGAACTCGAACTCGCCGAGCTTGAACGTGCGATAGCCGGTGGACGCATCGGGGTCGGTGGCGACGACGCTTTGCAGAAAAATGGCTTGATCCATGATGTTTTTGCTCCGAAAGATGAGAGTTCGCGGCGGCGTTACTGGATGCAGATGTCGGCCCATTTCTCGACCGATTCCGCGCCGGCAATCGTCTGCACGAGCAGCACGCCGGTCTTTCTCGCTTCGAAGCGATACGCCGCGCCCGCAGGCAGCAGCGCCTGATGTCCGCGACGCAAGCGCACGAAGCCCATCTTCTGGCCTGAGGGTTCGCCTTCGAGTTTCACCGAGCCTTCGATATCGGCGCTTACGAGCGCGCCATCTGAAGGCTTGATGAAGTGCACGTCGATCTCGCCATCGAGCGCGACGACGAATTCATCGTGCGATGCCGTGAACCACGCCGACACGCCTTCCGCGCGCAGCGTTTCGATCACGTACTTGAGGTTCTTGCCGACGACCACTTTTTCGTACGGCGCGGATTGGCTCGCCACGTCGAACACGTTGGACATCACGTAATGCGATGCCTGTCCCTTGATGATTTCGATATTGCCTTTGCGATAGTTATCGAGGCTGCCGAGTCGGGTCTGTTGCATGTCTGTCTCCATGTCCGCGGTCACGTTCGCGGTGTCGCGCTGGAATCAAGATTAGGGCGGCGAGCGCTGCGAGGCAATGAATCGAGGTTCGCGTTTGCCGAACGATGCGTGCTCGATCGCAGCCCTAGGGAAAGTACTTACTTTTGCGCGTTTTTATCCGCGAGCCACGGATAGCGCTGCGTGTCCGCGCTTTCGTAATCCGGGTCGAGATAGATGAAGCAGCGCTGGATCTTGAAGTCGCGGATCTCGAAGACATCGATCCAGCGGCCCGCGTGCGTGACGCCCGCGCGCCAGTCGACGCCGCTTTGCGTCGTGCCGTAACTCGTGCCTTCGATGACCACCGTATCGCCCTGCTGGATCACGTTCAGATACGCGAGATCGTGCTTGAACTTCGCGACGATCGAGCCGAGGTCCGCGAAGAGTTGTTCAAAGGCCGCGCGGCCTGTCGCGATGCCCCATTTGGGGAAATAGACTTCGGCGTGATCGTCGAAGAGATCGAAGAATGCTGCGCCGCGATCGAGCCTGCGCAGATATTCGAGCGCGATGGTCTTGCGCTGTTCGTCGCTCATGGTGATGGGGTTCATGCTTTAGTCTCCTGATGTCGGATTCAATGCAGCGTGCGCAGATACGCGATGATTTTTTGCCGCCGTGCTTCGTCGCCTTCGAAATAGGTCATCGCGTTGCCGGGCGCGACGGCTTGCGTGTCGGTGAGCCACGCGTCGAGCAGCTTGTCGTCCCAGACCTTGCCCGACGCGGCCGCCTTCATGCCCGCCGAATACTTGAATCCGGGCTCCGATGCCATCGGCTTGCCGACGATGCCGAAGAGATTCGGCCCTTGTCCGTTGGGTTCGCCCTTGCCGAAGGTGTGGCACACGGCGCAGTTGTTCGTCGTGAGTTTCTTGCCGATCGCGACGCTGTCCTGCTGCGCATGTGCCGCAGAACTGGCGAGCGCGAATATCGTAATTAAGTTAGCCATCCGAATCATGATTGACCTCCATTGGCTGATTGCGCCGCGCGATACGCGAACGCGATGATCGGTCCGAGCGTGCCGCCGCCCGCCCAGTAAGCACGCGCGGACGCCGACGCCACGCAATTGCCCACGCCGTACAAACCCTTGATCGGCTCGCCGCGCGTATCGAGCACTTGCGCATGCGAATTGGTCTTCGGACCGCCTTTGGTATCGAGATTGCCTGCGACGATGAGCGCCGCGTAATACGGTCCTTTGGCCGAGAGCGGATACATCGTCTCGTTCTTCTGATCGGCTTTCTTCGATACGGGTCCGTTGAAAAGCTTCTCGACGACGCGCTCGCCGCGATGGAAGTCCTGATCCACGCCCGTCTTCGCGAAGCCGTTGAAACGCTTGATCGTCGCGTCGAGACTGCGCACGAAGTCGTCGCTCAACGTGGCGCTACCGAGCGCGCTCTGGTACTTCGCCATGCGTTCGCGAATCGCGCCCGCCAGTTCCGCAAGCGTGTTGCCGCGCAGTACGTGCCGGTCGTTCGATCCCTTGGGAACGATGAGGCTGCCGTAGTCATCGCTTGCGCAATGCTCCTGCGCCTGCTGATCCCAGATGGAAACGAGCGTGAGATTCGGATACTCGCCCTTCGCGCCGTCCCATTCGGAGAACGCCGCACAGACCTCGTTGTATGCGAGCTTCTCGTTCACGACGCGCTTGCCGTACTTGTTCACGTAGAGCATCGAATCGCCCGTCGGCGTGAAGATGCCGGACAGCGAGCCATCCTTCGCGATGGCCTTGTCGAGCGAGATCGGCGCCATCCACGAGTAGTTCATGTTGCGCAACTGCACGTCGAGCGCGCTGGAAATCCGCACGAAATCGCCTTCGTTGGTTGGCGCTGCACAACCGCCATACACCGCGCCGTGCAGGAAGTTCTTGCGCAACTCGGGATCGTGCGTGAAGCCGCCGGTCGCGAAGATCACCGCCTTCTTTGCGCGCACGCGAAAGAGCGTGCCCTCTTCCGTCAGCGATTCGACGCCGATCACCGCGCCCGTTTCATCGACGAGCACTTTCTGCACGCGATAACCCGTCTTGATGTCGATGCCGTCTCGGCGTGCTGCCGCGCTCATCGTGCGGATCGCGACGCGGCCGCCGTCCGACATGCTCGGCAAGCCGTCTTTAGGAAACAGCACGCGGCCGCGCGGCGCCTTGTCTTCGGGCAACTCGGCCCAGTAATCCGGCACCGCGCCTTCATGCCGATACGGCAGCGCGCCCTTGCTCGCGAGCAACTCCGCCGCCGGCGATGCGCTGTCGTAGATCGCCTCGCACATCTCGAACTCCCAGTCGGACAGACCGAGCTTCGGCAACGACGGATCGTATTGCTCGGGCCGCGACAGACGCGCGACATAGCGCATGTAATCAGGCTTCGGATCGGCGATGCCCGCGCGGCGCATCGGCTCGTTGTTCGGCACCCAGTACCAGAACGCGGCCTTCGCGGCCGTGCCGCCGACGCTGCCTGCCTTCTCGAGAATCACGACGCGGTTTCCCAGCCAGCGCGAGAACAGCGCGCACGGCAATCCGCCGCCACCGCCGCCGCACACGACCACGTCATACTCCGCGTCGAACTTGACATCGCTCGCCGCGCGCGCCGTGAGCGACACCGCGCCGAACGCCGCCGCCGCCGTTCCTGCGCCAGCGGCCTTGATGAAGCTGCGCCGCGATGCGGCAGAAAGCTTGTTCGTCTCACTCATGTTTGTCTCCATCGTTTGAATGTGCTCACCAGTAGTGCCACGCCTGCACGAGAATTCCGTTGGTGAGCGTGGTGTTGCGGCCCGAAACCGAGTGTTGGTATTGGATCGAAAGCTGGTCGTACATCTTCTGGTGCAGGAACGGCAGGCTATTCGGTTTGAACTGGAACAGCACGCCGAGTCCCACGGTCGTTTCGCGGCTCGCGCTGTTGGAAAGCGGCATCCCCGCCGTCTGATTGAAGGTGCCCCCGCTCGTCTGATAGTCGAGGCCGACGAAAGGAATCGCGAAGGGGTTGTCGGGCGGCGAGATGCTGTAGCCGACACGCAAATTCAGATGGAACGTGTTGCCCGGGCTCAGATCGTCCTGACCCGAGCGCAGCGTGCGTCCGCGCAGAATGCCGCCGAGCAGGAGGTCTACGTTCAGGTGTCCGTACCAGTCGTCATAGAAGACTGACGGCCAGAACGACCACGTATTCGTCGATACCGCGTTCTGCCCGACGGGCACTTGTACATAGGTCTGAAAGCCGAGCGTCGTCGCGGGCGCGGGGTTGTACCAGACGAGCCCGCCGACGAGCGGATCGCCAATGCCGCTTGCCGAGAATTGCGAGCCCTGCGTGCGGATCGCGGGCACCGTGATGCTCGCGTTGAAGCCGACATGCGGCAGCGACGGCACTTTCCAGTAGTGGATGAACGTCGATAGCCCGACGAAGGTGTTCGTGCCCGGACCCGCGACCTGATTGCCGTGTGAATCGAATGCGCGGCTGTCGTGATTCCATTCGAGGTTCTGGCCGAAGGAATCATAAGTGCCTTCGAAGTCGCTGCTGAACTGCCACGTTTGCGGACGGTCCGTCGCGAAGGGAATGCCCGACGCGTGGGCCATCGTGCAGGTTGCGCCAAGCATGGCGAGCGCCCATGCGTGACGTCGTCGTATCTTTGATTTCGGGTGCCGCATTTGCATCGTCGTCTCCGGTCGTTCGTGTCGTATGAGCGAACGTTACGAAGGCGCGGCGTATCGGTCTTTCAGGTTTCGGAAATTACAGATTCCGGCGGATGCGGGTTTACACCACGCACAAAGCACGCACGTGGCGTTCGCAAACGGCGACCCATCGCGCGTGCAAGAGCTTTGCGCTCGCATCTATACTCGCGTGGACAGCGGCATCGAAAGCCGCGAGAAAAGGAGACGTAACGATGAGCGCCATTGCAGCGCCCGCTCGCATCGACCGCTTCAGCAAGCTCGCGGGCGTTCCGGGACTCGAATACTGCATCTCGGGCCCGCGACCTTATTCGCTGGAATTGAGCAATTCGTCAGACATGATCTGCCTGCTGCTCGGCACGATCGTCTCCGATACGCGCTACGACGACGGCCCCGCCGCGCCCTTCACGTTTCGCGCGGAAACGGCCGCGTATCATCCGCGCGGCGGCAGCATGCGTATCGACGCGCACGATGTGCAGCATGGCTTCATCGCGTTTCGATATGCCGATGGGTTCGTGGACCGCATCGCCGATCGCAACGCGGAACCGTTGCGTCGCGCGGGCAGCCGCAGCAATCTCGACGCCGATCCGATCCGTCATCTCGTGCGCTATGTGCGTCAGAAAGCGCATGACGGATCGGGCAAGATCGATCCGTGGGAACTGCAGTGCGTCGCTACGCTCGCGTGGATCGAGACGACGCGTCATCTCGAACGCGCCGCGCGCGAACGTAAATCGGCGCTGACGGACGCTACATTCGCAACGCTCGCAGCTTATGTCGCCGACAACATCGATCAGAACCTGTCCTGCGCGGATATCGCCGCCGAGCTCGATCTGCCCGTGCGCGCGGTCTTCGATGGCGTGAAGGCGCGTACCGGTTATTCGCTCTATCGCTATGTGCTGGAGAAGCGCATCGGCGCCGCTGCGCGCATGTTGCGCGCGGACGATGCGCCGCTTGTCGATATCGCCGCCGCGTGCGGATTTTCGTCGCAGCAACACATGACGGCGCTCTTTTCGAAACGGCTCGGAACCACGCCACTGCGCTATAGAAAAGCCGCGGGATAAGCCAGGAGGAAGCATGGACCTCTTCATGTCGATGGAGGCCTTCGTTCGCGCAGCCGAAGCGCAGAGTTTCGCGAGCGCGGCGCGGCAGCTCGGCGTGGCGAAATCGGTTGTCACGTCGCGTGTGAAGCAACTCGAGGAGCACTTCGGCGTCGCGCTGTTTCATCGCTCGACGCGTGCCGTGCGGCTTTCGGAAGTCGGCGAATCCTACTATCAGGATTGCCTGCTGCTCGTGTCGAAAGTGAACGAGCTGTCGGGACGCGCGATTCCCGAAACGCAATCGCTCTGTGGCACGCTCAACGTTCATGTCTTGCCCGGCTTCGCGCTCGGACACTTTTCGCAGGCGCTGATCGCGTTTCGCGAGGCGCATCCGCGCATCGAGTTCGTCGTGACGGTGAACGATCGCGTGATCGATCCCGTGCAGGAAGGCTTCGATCTCGCTCTGCAGATTTATCCGCCCGCGTCGAACCTGCTCGTCGAGCGCAAGCTCTTTCCGGTGCGCGGCGTATTGTGCGCGACGCCCGCGTATCTCAAGGAAGAGCCTGCGATCGAGACGCCGCTCGATTTGCTGCGTCACGATTTCGCGCGTTACGCGCACTATCCGTGGGGCGACAACTGGCCGCTCATGAAGGGCAACGAGTGCTATGAGATCGCGCTCAACGCGGTGCTTAAAACCAATAGCGTGCATCTGCTGCTCGAGTTCGCGCGCGCGGGCGCGGGCGTCGTCTATCTGCCGACGATGGTCGCCGCCAGCGATCTGCTCGAACGCCGTCTCGTGCGCGTGCTGCCCGATTACGCTGCGCCGCCGTTGTGGCTGTCCGCGGTGTATCCGACTTCGCATCGTTCGACGACCAAGGTGAAAGCGTTCGTCGACTTCCTGCGCGAGCGCTATCTGAGCGAGCCGCAATGGGACAAGGCACTCGGCATTTCGCCGCCCGATGACGAAGAGCGCAACGTCGACGAAGAACTCGGCGACGTGTGATCGCAACTAGAGCACGTAGAGCCACGCGAGCAAGGTGACGATCGAAAAGAGCGTGGTCATCGAGATGACCGCGCCGACCACGCCCTTCTCGACGTCGTATTCCGAAGCAAGCACGTATGCGCTTTTCGCGGTCGGCACGGCGGCGCACACGACCGCGGCGATGGTCGCGTCGTGACCGAGTCTTGTCGCGAGGCACAGCGCGTACACGACGAGCGGCACGATCGCGAGCTTGAGCGCGGTCAACAGCGCGTAGAGATTGACGCGTCCGCGCAACTCGTCGAGCGTGAGATCGAGACCGATCGCGAAGAGCGCGCATGGCGTCAGTGCTTCGCCGAGTATCGTGAGAAACGATGCGACAGGAACCGGCAGCGTCAGTCCGACGACGGACCACAGCAGTCCGCAAATCGTCGCGAGAATGACGGGATTGGTCGCGATCTGCCGAACGAGCGCGGTGACATCGATCTTGCGCGATGCATCCATCCGGCCGATCTCGACCAGCACGACAAGCACAGGAAACATGATCGCGCCGACGAACACCGTCGCGACCGCCGCCGCGAGCACGCCGGGCTTGCCGTAGAGCGTCTTCAGGATCGGCAGTGCGACGAAGCCGGTGTTGGTCATCGCGACGGCAGCGGCGAGCATCGCAGCGGATGCGAGACTCGCGCCGCGCACGATGCGCGCGACGAGCAACACGGCGGCGAAGCAGATCATCGAGCCGCCGCCGAACGCCGCGAGAAAGCGCCATTCGAGCAGCGAGCGAAGCGACTCGTCGGCGATGGTCAGAAAGACCAGCGCGGGCATCGCGACGTAATAAGCGAAGCGCATCAGGGAAGGCGCGAGCGCATGCGGCATGTAGCCCGACACGCGCGCCACCCATCCGGTGAGAATGATGGCAAAGATCGGAAGGATCATGCCGGCAAGATGCATGGCGGACTCCGATATCGATGCAGCGCCCGGCGCGAGCGCTCGCTGCTGAAATGGGCATCATTATCGGAGAAAAACGACGCGCGACGTGCGATCTTGCGCAGCCGCGCGACGCTCGTCCGCTAGCGTGCGGCCAGCAACGCTCTCGCTTCCTCGCTCGACAGCACGCCTCGCTCCTCGCGATTCGCGGCGCTCGCCGCGTAGACATCCTTGCGTGCGTGCGTGATGCCGAGCGGCGCGAAGCCGTTGGCCGGATTGAACGCGAGCCGTTCGATACGTGCTTCGTCGTCGACGGATGGCGGTGCATCGATTTCGAGTTCGCCGATGGTCACTACATCCGACTTCCACGCGATGGATGCATCGTTGACGGGCGTCGTTTGTTCATCGACGAAGAATTGCACGCCGAGTTGCCACTTGACCGGACCTTGCTCCAGACGATTGCAGATATCGGCGCGCAGATAGTTGTCGCCATGACGCTCGGCGTTCGTCCCCGAGGACGTCGACGGATGCGGATGCAGCGAATACTTGATCGCCGCCTGCCCCAGTTGCACGACCGATCCCCAGTAATGCTCCGTCGCCAGGCTGTCGACGTGATGCACTCTGGTTTCCTTGAAAAGGATCGCCAGAATGCGCGCGCCCTCGACGGGCCCGAGTCTTGCCATCATCATCTCGCGCAAGCCCTGCGCGATCCCGCTCACCGTGCCTTCCGCAAGCAACGCGACGATGATATCGGCGACCGCCATGAACTGAGCGGCGTCGCGCGCATGTGAGCGACCGCCTTCGTTGGTCATCAGCAGATCGGTTTCGGCGCCCTCTTCCGTGAAGAACTTGAGCGCGATGCCGCGAACGTCCGGCGACGTGTCCGGCTGCGGACACGGCTGTCCGTTGGAGATGCGGCATGCGGCGCGATACGTCGCCGGGTGCTTCGCGAAGGGGCCAAATCGCGCGGCATCCGGAATATCATCAGCTATCCGAATCAGTACGAAAGCGCCGAGCAATGACTTCTGATGTTGCGCTCGATCGACCTGTCCGTTCAGCCCCGTGTGTTTGCTCGCGGCCAGCTTCGTCTGCTGCGCGCCGATCGCCGTAACGAGCATCGCGAGCGTGGCGGCGTCATCGAGCTTGTCGGTCCAGCCGGCGCCGTCGCCGGCGGATTGAGGGGAGTTCACGATCAACCTCCGTTCGCGCCTGGAGTGATAGCGCGCTGTTTAAGTGTAGGTGCGTCAGCTGACTCGTCTGACTCACGCGCCGGCACCGCGCCTGCCGCAATGCTGCCGTCGGCGCGCGCCGCGAAGTAGCGATAGATCGCGTCGATGTGATTCTCGATCAGCGCGTTGCCGCGATAGGCCGGCATACCCAACGGCGGATTGCCGTCGAGAATCGCGGCGATGAAGCGCTCGCGGCTCTGCGTGCGCGCAAAGCCGACGATCGACGGCGCGGCGAGTCCTTCAAGATCCTTGCCATGGCAGCGCGCGCAGTCGGCGACGCGCACGGCCCGCCATGCATCGATCAGCGAGTTGTCGGCTGCGGCCGCTGCGTGAGCATGGGCGACCAGCCAAACGCCGACGATGCCGGCAAGCGCTGCGCGAATCAATGATTGCGTCCTGAGATTCGGCCGACGTACTTCCATCCCTGATCGCGTATCCATACGTAAGTGAAGCCCGTTGGACCGTCGATGAACACGGTCATCGGCCGCTCGCCCGCCGACGCTTCCTTTTGCGGTTCCGTCGACGCCTGCGTGATGCGCGCTTCCGTCGGCTTCAGATTCGCATCGCGATCGTCGAGGCGCCAGCCGTCGTCATCGGCGTAAATGAGGCGTGACGTTCCGCCCGTTGGCGTCTGAACCGTGAACGCGAGCGGATCGGCGTCGGTCGCGGCAGTCGCGGCGAAGGTGCTGGCGCACGTGAGCATCGTGATCGCGAGGAACGTCGCACGCTTTGTCTGTTGGGATCTCATTTCGGGTACCTCCTTACGGGCCGCGCGGTCGCGGCTGTCCAGATGGGCTTATGCATAGAGAACGAACGTGGCCTCGACGAATGTGAAGCCCGGAGATCCGCGTGGCTGACTATTTGATTTCGCTGCGGACAAGAGTCTGTCGTGTGGAAGCATCGCCACGCGGGGCCGATGAGCGGCCGTCTTTTGATGGGCTCAACTATCGACCGAACGATCGTCTGGAAAAACCATGCATCGGGAGGGATTCAGCCCCGCCATTGGGGGACTGCGAAATGGAACGAGGATCGAATTCGTCGAAGGCGTCCCCGCCGCCTTCGGCACATTGCTACTGGCCGCTATAGATGTTGCAGCTCAGGCCCGGCGTGCAGAGTTGCATCGTGCTGCCCGTCCAGGCATCGCGCGATGCGCTGCCGGACTTGCTCGTCGACATCGCTCCGCCATAGCTGGAATCGTTCGTTGCCGTGCTGCCGTCTTGCGCATTCTGCTGCGCGGTGCTGCCTTGGGCCGGCGCCATCTGCATGTTCTGCGTTTGCGCGACGGCGCTCATCGCGAAGACGCTTGCGGCCGATGCGGCCAATAGAAGAGTTGCTCTCATCGCCATCACCTTCTTGAGTCAAGAAACCGATTGAGGACTGCAAGCCTGCGACGAACTCGCGGGCACGCATGCTGGGACCCGGTTTCGAGCGCGAAACGCCGCGCCTTCCGGGCTTCTGATGGAACTTGAGGATGGGGCTTGTAAGCCCCGAAAGCGCGTGGCGGGTAGCACGCACTCCTACCCTATACCGCGGATCGGAAAAGTAAATTCCCGATCCGCGGTTTCCTTGGCCGGCGCGCATGGCAGCATCTGCGCGAACGCGCTTGCTTAAGCAGATTGCGATATCGCGGCATGCATCGAGCTTTCAATCGCGTGGCGTTTCGAAGACGATGCACGGTTTTGCTATATTGGATTTCCCGCCCGGGATTTTCGACGATGCGTGTCGGCCGACCTGTCAAACCTCTGCCTCATCCGAATTGCGATTACTGCGGCGCGCCCGCGACCCTGACGCGCGCGGGCGACGAGGCCTATCCGTATCGCGAAGACCACGGCCCGCTCTGGTTGTGCGCCGATTGTCAGGCGTGGATCGGCATCTTTCCACGCAGCACGCGTAATGTCCCGCTCGGCCGTCTCGCCGATGCCCGCCTGCGCGATCTCAAAGTGAAACTGCACGCCGTTCTCGAACCGCTCGTGCAGGCGAAGGTCCGGCGCGACGGCTGCAATGTTTTCGAGGCGCGCTCCAAGGGCATGAAGTGGCTCGCGCAGGCGATCGGCGTCGAGCCGGAGAAATGCAGCATCCACACGCTGGACGCCGATCAATGCGAGCGCGCGATCGCCGTCGTCGAACATTTTGAACAGGAACGCGCCCGGCACCCTTCAGATTCGACGATCGATGAACGTTAACCTGAAAAGGTCAACGTTCATCGGTCCTCGCATGTCACGCACTATTCCTTTTCAGCGCTCGCCGCAAGCGACGCGCGCGCGGCTCAGCAAAGCGCAGCTGCTTCCCATCCCGCGCGCAGTGGCGGACGAGCTCGCACTCGTGGCGCATATGTCGCTGACGGCGTTGCGCTCGGGTTCGTCGGACGTCGCGCCGGCGCAGCATGTCACCGAGGCGATTTATCTCGCCAAGTTCCTAGCCGAAGCGGGACACGGCGATTTCTCGCACGAAGAACTGCTGCTCGCGGATCAGTCGATGGCCGCCGTCTTCGACATCGGACGCACGTCCGGTTCGTGGATCCTCGCGCCCGAGGACTTCGAGCGGATCGCGGCGATCGTGTCGCTCTACGATCATCAGTTGCGGCGCGCGTCGCTCGCGGCCTTGTCGGTTGCGAGCGAACGGCTCGAACGCTTCAAGGCCGGCGAGCCGTATCAGTCGACGCAAGCCCGCAAGTCGGCGCGCGTTTGACGCTCGCGTTCGCCGTCAAAAGGCGGTACGCAAGCCGATCATCACGCTGCGGCCGCCTTCCGGCGCGATGTCCCGCACGACCGAGCTCGCGTAGCGCACTTCCTGATTAGTTAGGTTCTGGCCGCGCAGAAAGGCGAGCCAGTTCGTCGCGCCGACGCGAAATTTGTACGTCAGGATGACGCCGAGCGTGGTGTAGCTCGCGGTCGGCAGTTCGTTTTCCGGCACGCGATGCTGCGCCCACGCGTGAACCAGTTCGGTTCTCGCGCCGTACGGCCCATACGCGTAGTCGAGCGCGAGCGTCGCGCGCAGCGGCGAGATGCGTGGCAATGCCTCGCCGGTATCGATGTTGCGCGCGTGCGTGTAGTCCGCGACGATTTCGACATCGAGACGTTGCGCGCCCTTGTCGAAGACGCGCCAGGTTCCGTCCAGTTCGACGCCGTAGAACTCCGCGCGCACGCCGCGATAGACGGCTTCGTTGAGCGCATCGTCGGTGCCGGGCGCGACGGGTTCATCGTCGTCGTTGACGAGCCGGCCGGTGTTGAATTCCGTCAGATAGTTGCGAAAGCGGCTGTAGAAGACGCCCGCGCTCGCCTTGTTCGCGCCGCGCGCGAAGCGCATCGACAAATCGGTCGAGATCGCTTTTTCTTTTTGCGCGTCAGGGTTGCCGATCAGATATTGGCCGGTCGCATCGTGCGGACCGTTCGAGTAAAGCTCGTAGTACGTGGGCGCGCGTTCCGTGTACGCGACATTGCCGGCGAGGCTCCACGCCGAGTTCAGCTTGAACAGCGCGCCGGCCGAGACGCTGCCTGCGTTGAAATCGCGCTTCGGGGAATCGGCGAATTTTTCGTTTCCACCCGACGTCGGATCGATGTTCACGTGTTCGTAGCGTGCGCCGATGCTCAACTTCAGCGCATCCGTGACCGTCCACTCTTCCAGACCGAAAAGCGCCGCGTTCGTCGTCTGCGATGTCGGCACGAGCGCTTCATCGCCGAGCGCGGAGAACGTGTTCTGGCCGAGTTGCACGCCGATCGCGCCATCGAGCGGACCGATCTTCCGGTGCCGCGCCTCGATGCGCGCCTCGTATCCGTGATTGCGGAAAATCGTGCCGGTCTCGCCGTCGTCGATCTCCTTGTGCTCGTAGTCGGTGTAGGCGAAGTCGAGCTTCAACCGGCTGAAGGGGCCTTGCAGATCGCGTATCTCCGACGACGCCGCGATGTGATCCTGATGCATGCGAAGACGCACATCGTCCTCGGCGACCGAGCCATAGTTCGCCTCGTATCCGTTGTAGCTGATGCCCGCGTAACCGTCCGTCCACGTGTAGGACGAGCCGACGGCGCCGCCGTGCCAGCGGCCGTCACTGTTCGGGATGCTGCCGTAGGGTTGCGCGACATCGGGGCCGTCGAGCGCGCGTTGACCATCCGAGTGCGCGAATCCGGGGATGCGCTCGTTACTCGTCTCGCGATCGAAGGCATCGACGTGGAAGGCGAATCGGCCATTTCCGCCTTCGACTTGGGCGGCGCCAGCGCGGGCATCGTTGGCGCCGCCGTAGCTGGCATCGACTTGTCCCGACACGCCTTTGATCGGGTCGCGCGGGATGCGGTTGTCGATCGTATTCACTACTCCGCCGATCGCGTTCCCGCCGTAGAGCAACGCCGCCGGCCCACGCACGATTTCCACCCGTTCGACTGAGAGCGATTCTTGCGGCACGGCGTGGTCGTAGGACAGCGACGATGCGTCGTAAGCCGCGACGCCGTTCTGCAGTAAGCGGATTCTGTCGCCGTCCATGCCGCGGATGATCGGCCTTCCGACCATCGGACCGTAGGTTGTCGTCGAGACTCCGGGCAGTCCGTTCAGGGTTTCGCCGAGGGAGTCGGCGCGTCGCAGTGTGAGGGCAGTGCCGTCGAGGACGCTTGTCGGGGATGCCAAAGCGTTTGAGCCTAGCGGGTTCGCGGTTACGAAGATCGGTTGGAGCGATGTGTCGTTTATCGGTTGAGATTGGGCGCTGGCCGCAGTTGTGATTAGGAGCGCCGTCCAAGGCAGGACGTTGAGGGCGCGGGCGGGCATTGATGTTGGGTTTGGACTGAACACGGTCGCTGGATGTGATGTTATAACGTTTCGTTTGGTCGGCGCGGTCCGGGCATGGAGGCGGCGCATCGCTGTGAACGGCGAAATGATATAACGTATCGCGTGATTTGGCTCGGTCGGATTATGGTGATTTTCAATGGTCGACGACTTGAACTTTACGGATTATGTAGTGTTTGATACGGACGGCGAGTTGCGGGTGTCTTTCGGGCGCTCAGATTTGGCGACCGGGCTGCTTCGCGATGAGTCGGACTGTTCGGTGGACCTCTTTTCGTGAAACAAGTTGAGTTTGTTTATATAACCAATTGATTTTTAATTGGTTTTTTGAATGCTATTGTGGTCAGCTTTGTTCCACGCACGAGTAGAGGTTTCGATACCCGTCACGTTGGCGCATTGGTCTTTGGCTAGTCACGAATGATCGGCCGGCCGCACCCGAGCACCGATTTTGTTCGCCTTGCGATGGTCCTGAGCCACCGTTGAGTCAGTCCGCGGATATTCGTTATCCATGCACGCTAAATACAAGGGATGGCGTGGCGAATGGACCAGTTTGGATAGCGTCGCATGGTCCGCTCTTGTCTCTGGCGGCAACGATAAAGAATCACCACTCCTCCTCGACCTTCGCCATTCACTTCAGCTAATGGCAATCAGGCGCCAACGCGGGTTGCAGGTTTAGCAGCGGTAACGGCGTCGGCGCGCCTCATTGGGCGAGACAGGGACGTACTCAGCGTTTTTCATTTTCGAGTGCCGTCGAGCACTTCCGCTTTCCGCGGTCGCAAGCAGAAGGTTGCGGTCCGTCGGCTTGGGTGTGAATGAAGATGGCGGTGTTCGCGATCGACGCGAGGAGCACAGGCGCGGGCAGAGCATTCCTCCACGCGTACCGGTTGCCGGAGATTCGTCGTCGCATGCTGTCCAATCGATGTACTCACTGCGTGAGTTTTGATGTTCTCGTCTCCCACTGAGTGTCCGAATTCGGACACTCAGCGTGCAACCGCTTCCGCTGGTGAGAAGCGAAGTGACCGGTGGCCTCGAGTCTCGAAGACGGCTGAGCAGCCTCGCGTCTTCCCGGATTCGGATCGCTCGTTACGGTCGCGCTGTCGGAGCGGAAGGCATTTTTCGGCTGGTGCGCTCCGTCATGCGATCGAGGCCCGTTAGCGAAACCCTCGCCTGCAGCCCACGGCGGGCAGGCCGGCCATACATGTCCGGTTTCGGACACTGAGGTCGCTGGCAACGATGGTCTCGTATCCTGCCTACGCCGTCGAACCCGGACATGTGTCCGAATCCGGACACCAAGGTCGTTGGAAACAGTGGTCGCCCATCGTGCCTACGTGGTCGAACCCGGACATGTGTCCGAATTCGGACACCAAGGTCGTTGGCAACAATGGTCGCGCATCGTGCCTACGCGCTCGAACCCGGACATGTGTCCGAATTCGGACACATGCCACTCTCGCCCTTGATATTTCGTCACGCGAAACTTCGTTTGTCGCCCATAAAGAAACCCGCCGAGGCGGGTTCAAAAAAATCACTCAGACCGAATCGAGAACATCTTCCCTATGTGTTCTCTAAGTTGACTTTCCTGCTCCTCTGTCATTACCCCGGCTTTGAACTTGAAGGTCAGTCCCTTGACATCCTTCGTGATGCTCCCGGCTTGGACCTTTCCGGCGAAGATCTTCAGGATGCTCCGCCCACCGGCATCCGTCGCCAATTCTCCACGGCTGGCCTGTGCATTCAAACTCGGCGCAACCTTCGTCTGAACCAGGTCGCCCGACAGCACCATCGGCCACAATTCTTGCAGCACCTTGAGTCCATGTTCGCCCGTCTTCTTCAGTGCGTTCGCGATATCCTGAGCCGACGATGCTCCGAGCACGGACGGGTTCAAATCCAGATCCCGCTTCACGAAGTCCGGGAGCGCATCATATGCAAGAAACCGATACAGGTCGCTACGAGTAATGCCCATAGCTTCCGCGAGCCGCGTTCGGTTCGGAAATTCCGCTTCCGCACGACGAATCGCGATGGCGATTTCATAATCAGACAGATCATCGCGCGTCACGTTTTCCATCAACGCCAAAGCCGCCATGTCCTGATCCGTGCAGTCGATCACAACTGCGCGAACAGTCGCCTTGTTGATCAGCTTATGTGCGCGCCAGCGTCGTTCGCCCGCAACGAGTTGGAACGATTCTCCGACTCGTCGAACCGTTACCGCCTGCAACAGCCCGACCTCACCGATCGACCGCGCCAACTCGGAAAGCTTGCCTTCGTTGAATTGACGACGCGGTTGCCATGGATTCGGCACGATCGCATCGACCGAGATTTCAGTGTCGACACCTCGGGCTTCGAGTTCCTGGATCCGAAGCTGTGCAGCAGCTAGCGCACTCGTGATTCCCGGCATCGTCTGCGGGCCACGAGTGGTCTTATCCTTTTTGTTCTCGCCTTTGAAATCCGCGGGCTTCGGCAGGTTGGCCGTCTTGGCCATGAGTTGTTCTCGGATGTTATTACTCATGCCGACTCCCTCCACGATTTGACGAACATATCATCCAGCCATTTGGCATATTGCATCATGGGCTGCCGCACTCGCTGAAGCGACTTCGCCGTTGAATGCGTGCTGACCACGTCGAGTGCCGTCGAGAAGGAAAGCGCGCCTCCGCTCATGACCGAGCTGGCCGGAATCTCGAACGGGTCGAGCCAGCGCCCGTATGCGCTTTGCGCCCATTGCCGAACAACCGGCGCGGACGACGTCTTGCCGTAATCCACCTTCGACAACAAAATAGAGATGAAGTCGTAGACCTTATCCTCCTCGTAAGGAAGGAAGTCTTCGGCAACATCCGAGAAGAGTCGCCAGAACGCGAGCGAACTAATGAAGTCGAGATTCTCGGGAATCATCGGCATGACGAGCGCGTCGGCGGCGAGCAGCGCGTTCAAATTCATATACGACAGCGACGGTGACGTATCGATCAGGATGTAGTCATACTGCGAGCGCAATGGCTCGAGACCCTCGCGCAAAACCGCCCAGAATCGGTAGCCCTGAATGGTCTTCTGGCGAGCCGGCAGCAAGAACTCCGCTCCATATAAGAATGTATGGCCGGGGATGATGTCGAGGCCATCCCAATACGTCGATTGCACGCTCGCGCCGAGACCGCCCTCTACGTTTTGATCGTAGATATAGGGCAGCACGGTGTCGTCGCCGGAGATTTCCTTTTCGGCATAGAGACCGCACAACTCCGAAGCCGAAGCTTGCGGATCGAGGTCGATGAGCAATACTTTGCGGCCAAGAAGCGTCAGAGCCTGTGCGAGGCAAACCGTCGTTGTGGTTTTAGCGGAGCCGCCCTTCAACTGAGCCGTTGTCAGCACCTTGCCTCTGAAGGTGCCGTTGCTGTCGTCGAGCCGGGTCTGGTAGATATCGGAAGCCATCTTCACCCAGACGCGCACTTCAGGCAGAGTAAATGTCCGGCTGCGGCCGCTGCCGTTCAGCGTGCCTGTCGGAAGCCCGCCTTCGCCCTTCGTGACCAGATATTGAATCTGCTGCCGAGTCAGATTGCACATCTCGGCCAGTTCGCTAATCGTATAGAAGGGCGCGAGCTTACGCGGACGCGGCGCCAGAATCTGTTCACGAAGGTTATCCGAGAAGGGTTCCAGGTTATCCGCGAACTCAGCAACTTCGCGGAGCGTAACCTTCCGGTCTTCCATAGGTAGCGTGCCTACGTTTGCCATTCTGCGCTTTCTCCAAGTATTGACGTCGAAGCGCAGAATACACGAATACGCGTAAACAAGGTTGTATTGCGTCGAGTTTTAACCGATCGGCCAGCGGTGTATATCCAACCCCTTGATTTTTCGTTCTTTTCTAAATAGGCCGCTCGGTGCCGTGAATTGAGTAGACGGCGAAGAACGAGTTGAATCCTAAGCATCGTGAAATCACTGCGGCGTCCGCACAAAAACCACCCCGGGGGCGGTTTTTGTGCGGTTCGCTCTCATCCGCTTTTCTATATTAGATTCAACGACTTAACGAAATTCATTCGCCGCAGCGAGCGTAAACTCAGTCGATGTCAGTTCAGTTTTTTTGTAAACCTAGACCCACCCACCAACAAACAGCGCCACCCATTTCCCTTAAAAATCAACACGCAACCCTGTGGATAGAGGTGCTTTTTGTGACGCCTAGGGCGCTTTTTGTGCGGACAGCGCCGCAAATTGGGCCGCACGAGGCGGAAATTGTGGCGACCGGGGTGGAAATTGTGATCCGCTTCAGCGAGCGGGGCGATTTTTGTGCGGATAACGTGAAGCAGCAGCGGGGTGGTTTTTGTGTTGACACCCCTCGCTCGCCTGATAGAGTGCCGGGGATCGAAGCCGAATCGGAAGCATGGAAAACCAAGACCTCACTGTCACACCGCAGCAGTTGGCGCTGGACATCTACGAAGACATGTCCGCGCAGGGATCGGCGATCTGCGAGTCGACGAGGGACATCGGTTTCCTGCGCAACAACATCTTCACGCGGGTCGGCGGATTGGGCATCGCCGCGCGGCGCGTGCTCGATGCGGCGTACTTCATCGTTGCGACGAAGGCGCCCGAAGAACTCATCGACGACAAGGTCTATACGTTCACGGCCGACGTCAACTACTTCAAGTGGTTGATGCGCTACGACAGCCGCAACCACAGTCATCTGATCGCGCAGATGCGAGCCGCGGCCCGGGCGCGCGTCGAAATCATGACCGCGCCGTCGATCGAGGAACTGACCGAGAAGGACTCGTGGGGCACCATCAGTTTGCTGGGTGACTGCTACATCGAGCGCAACGTCGTGTGCGTCCTGCTTGCCGGGCGGGTCATCAAATATCTGATCAGCCCGTACAAGGCGCATTGGCTGAGCCTGCGCGCATCGACGGCTTTTTCGCTTTCGCTCGCCCGCGCGATTTACGACCGCCTCATTCCGTGCGAAGGCCACGGTGTGACCGAGTGGTTCGCATTCGAAGACGTGCTCGAATGGCCCGGCAAGGTCGGCGAATCGCGCAAGGAAGTGAAGGAATTCAAGAAGCGGTTCCTCGAGCCCGCCATCGACCAGCTCAACGAAGTCTCCGATTTCGATGTCAGCTGGGAGCCCAATGCCGATCGCGTTCCGGCGGACAAGCTGAAAATCCGTTTCCGCTTCACGAAGAAGCAGGGCGCCGACGCGGCGCGCGCCGGCATTCAGGATTCGATGTATCTGCTTCTGCACAACGAATTCGCTTTCGATACCCCCGACTTCGAGCGCCTCGCGAAGCGGCGCGACGTGTGGACCGACGAGCGGCTCGAACAGGCGATCGAATACACGCGATACAAGCTCAACGAAGGCAAGGTGACGGTCAGCCCGCGCGGCTATCTGTTCAAGGCCCTGGAAGGGAATTACCGCATCGGCGAAGCGGACCGGAAGATGGCGTCGATCAAGGCGAAGCAACTCGAGGACGACAAGAAGGACCGCCGTTCGCGCGATACGGCGCAGGCGCATCTTGAAGCCAGCATTCAGGTTCAGAACGATACGGCCAAAGCCAAGATGAGCGAGGAGATCCGCGCCGGCCGCGAGTACTTCGAATCCGTCGATGCGCCGGCACGCAAGGAACTGTGTCACTCGTTCGTGAGCCAGCTGATTCCACAGCGGCTCATCGAGAAGCAGGGCGTTTCACGCGAGAGCCTGAGCGCCGACAACATTCTCACCGTCAATCGCGTGGTCGCCGACGCCTTCTGCTCGCATGTCTACGCGAAGATGAAGAAGGCGCGTGCGGGCAACCGAATCTGATCTGCGCGAAGGGTCGAGAATTTCTCAGGCATCCTGTCTATTCAGCAAGGTTTTCTGACAGCCCGCGAGCACCGCGCCGGCAGCCAGCACGAGCGCCGAATAAACGAGTCCGCGAGTGAGCCCGGCGCTGTCCGACACCCGTCCGATCACGACCGGACCGACGATCTGCCCCAGCGCGAACACGATCGTGAACGCGTTGATCCCACGCGGCCACTGATTCGCCGGCAGATTGTGCCGCACGAAAGCCGTCGTCGATGCCACCGCCGATAAAAACGTCGCGCCGAACAACGTACCCGAGACGAACGCCGCCAGCGGATGCGCGAACATCGCGGGAATGAGCGTTGCGGCGGCGAGCAGTCCGTTGAGGATCGCGAGCGCCTGACCGCCGCGCATGCGATCGAGCAGCCCGGACCACGTCCGCGCCGATACGACCGTCGCCACGCCCAGCAGGATATAAAAGCCGATCACGACCGCCGCGCTCATGCCTGCGTTGCGAAGCAGGGCGACGATGAACGTCATGTAGCCGATATAGCCGATACCGAAGCACCCGTATCCGGCGAGCGCGAGCGCGAAACGCCGCCGCCGAACCGGCGCGCCCGCGGCGCTGTCCGTACCTTGACGCGTCGCCGAAACAGGCTGCGCGGATTCGATACGCCGCGCGGCCCAGACGGCGGCGCCGGAACACGCCGCGCAACCCGCGGCGAGCGCGAACCACGCGACGCGCCAGCCGTGCGCGACCGGCAGGACCGTCAGCGGAACGAGTATCGACGAGATCACGATGCCCCAGCCCGTGCCGCCGTAATACAAGCCGATGACGAGTCCGGCGTCGCGCGGCGACATCGATGCGAGCCGTGCCGCCAGCACGCCGCCGCTCACGAAGACGAGCGCGCTGCCGATTCCCGTCGCGACGCGTAACGCGAGCAGGGCGTCGGTATCGGTCGTCGTGCCGCTCGCCGCCATCAGGACGACGGTGAGCGCGCAGCCCGCGACGAACAGCGTGCGCGACGGCGCGCGCATCGACAATCGTGAGAACGCGAGTGCGCCGAGCAGGTAGCCGAACGCATTCGCCGTATTCATCGCGCCAGCCTGGGCGAAGTTCCACGCGAGGTCGAGCCGCATCGGCGGAAGCAGCAGCGCGTAGGAGAAGCGCGCGAGCCCGAGCGCGATGGCGCTGCCGAGCGATAGCGCCATCGCGAGCAGAAGCGCCTGTCTGCGAAGTTCCCCGCTTGCATCGTCACGCTGTATCACGCTCTTTTCGTCCTGTTGTCGATACGCGGCCTATGGTATCGCGGACCGGTCATATTGCTTACACAAGCCGTGGCTAAGCTTCGCAGCGCTGTATCGATCTGCGACCGAAGCCGGAGAAACCGATGTCCACTGTTGCATGCCGTCACGCGCTCGTGGCGTGTCTCGTCGTTTGCGCCAGTGCAATCGTTTGCGGTTGCGGCGAGCGGGACACGGAATCATCGGCCTCCGCCGGGCTCACGCGCGACGTATCGTCCGAAACATCCGCGACATCCGGCCCATCCGCGACGAGCGAGCTTCAGAATTGGGCGAAACAGGCCACAGGAGGCGCATCCGATGAAGCGGCGCAGCCCGCGATAGCGCGAGCCGCGTCGGAACCGCTCGCGACACCGGTGATTCACACGGTTGACTGACCCATCCATTTACTTCCCGCAAAACGAATGAAAAACACGAACCGTCGTGACTTTCTGCGCGCGGCCGCCCAGGCGGCAGGCGCGACCGCCGCACTGAACGTGATGCCGCTCGGCATTCGCCAGGCGCTCGCGATTCCCGCGAACAACCGTCATGGATCGATCGAGGACATCGAGCACATCGTCGTGCTGATGCAGGAGAACCGCTCGTTCGATCACTACTTCGGCACCATGCGCGGCGTGCGCGGCTTCGGCGACAAGACCGCCGTGACGCTGCCCAACGGCAAGCCGGTGTTCAATCAGCCGATCGCGTCCGGTGCGGGCGAAGTGCTGCCGTTCCACCCGGACGCCGCGAATCTCGGCCTGCAGTTCCTGCAGGATTTGCCGCACGGATGGACGGACGGGAAGGGCGCGTTCCACGACGGCCGCTATGACCAATGGGTGCCGTTCAAGGGCACGACGACGATGGCGTATCTGCAGCGCGACGACATCCCGTTCCACTATCAGCTCGCCGACGCCTTCACGATCTGCGACGCGTATCACTGCTCGACGAACACATCGACCGATCCGAACCGCTACTACATGTGGACGGGCTATGTCGGCAACGACGGCACCGGCGGCGGCCCGGTCGTCGATAACGCGGAAGCCGGCTACGGCTGGTCCACGTTCCCCGAAGTGCTGGAGCGCGCGGGCATCTCGTGGAAGATCTATCAGGACATCGGCACGGGGCTCGACGCGAAGAATTCGTGGGGCTGGACCGACGACGCGTACATCGGCAACTATGGCGACAATTCGCTGCTGTACTTCAAGCAGTATCAGAATGCGCAGCCCGGCAGTCCGCTGTATGAAAAGGCGCGTCGCGGCACGAACGCGGTCGCCGGCGACGACTACTTTTCGATCCTGAAGCGCGATGTGGCGGCGGGCACGCTGCCGCAAGTCTCGTGGATCGTCGCGCCCGAGGCGTTTTCCGAGCACCCGAACTGGCCCGCGAACTACGGCGCCTGGTATATCGATCAGGTGTTGCAGGTGCTGACGTCGAATCCGGATTTGTGGAGCAAAACGGCGCTGCTCATCAACTACGACGAAAACGACGGCTTCTTCGATCACCTCGTCCCGCCGTTTCCGCCGACGTCGAGCGCGAACGGTCTTTCGACGGTCGATACCAGCGCGGAGATCTTTCCGGGCAGCGCGAAATACGCGAGCGGCCCCTACGGCCTGGGCGCGCGCGTGCCGATGCTCGTCGTGTCGCCTTGGTCCAAAGGCGGCTGGGTATGCTCCGAAACCTTCGACCATACCTCGGTGATCCGCTTCATCCAGAAACGCTTCGGGCGCGCGCACAACCTCGCCGAGCCGAACATCTCGCCGTGGCGTCGCGCGATTTGCGGCGATCTGACGTCCGCGTTCGACTTCCGCAATCCGAATAGCGCGATGCCGACGCTGCCGGCGACGAGCGGCTACGTTCCGCCCGACAAGCAGCGCCATCCCGACTATGTGCCTGTCCCGCCCGCCGCGCAGGCGCTGCCGAAGCAGGAGTCCGGCGTGCGCGCCGCGCGCGCATTGCCGTACGAGCTTTTCGTGCGCGCGCGCCCGGATGCGTCGAAGGACGCCGTCTCGTTCGACTTCGTCAACACCGGACGCGCGGGCGCGGTCTTTCTGCTGTATCGCAATGCGAGCGCGGATGCGCCTCGCACCTATACGGTCGAAGCGCGCAAGCGTCTCGCGGACAGCGTCGCGGCGAACGCGGACGGCAGCTTCGATTTCGTCGTGCACGGCCCGAACGGCTTTCTGCGGCGGATCGCGGGCAAGGCGAGCGCGCAGTCGCACTGGTGGTCGCGCGAGCAGGCCGCGCCGGATGTCGCCGAAGGCTACGACGTCGCCAACGGCAACCTGCAACTGCGGCTCGCGAACCGCGGAACCGCGGCATGCACCTTCAGCGTGAAGAATGCCTACGATCCGTCGAAGACGATCACGCGGCGCGTGCGGGGCGGCGACACGGAGCAGCTCTATGTCGATCTGCGCGACGCCCACGGCTGGTATGACATCGAAATCACGGTCGACACCGATTCCGCGTTCCTGCGCCGTCTCGCCGGTCACGTCGAAACCGGGCGCGACAGCATGAGCGATCCGGCGTTCGGCGCCTGACGCGATCGCGTCGAGCATTGCCGGCCGCGCGCATCGACCCGCGCGGCCGCGTCGACTTTTCCTCCGCCATCCGCCAGTCCAGCGGAACTCCGCAGCTCGAGTCCACTCCCAAAGTCTCGCAAAGGCGGGCATTTTTTGCCGGCCAGCCTCGTCGTGCAGCGCACATACGTGGGACATCACGCATTGCGAAGCGCGACAAAGCCTGTGAAGATCGAACGTGCACGTCAATTCACGCTCAGGTTCGACGCGACGGTGAAATCAAAATGGCACGCCGCGCGCCGTATCGCAGCATCGATCCAATAACGAATTGGGGTGCAACACGGAGACGGGGATGAGAGAACGAGCAACCGTGCTGCTGGTTCGTCGCCAGTCAGTGCTGCTGGTCCGGGAGCGTGGCGGACCGTGGCTTCTGCCGGGCGGAGCGGTGGCATACGACGAATTGACGATTGTTGCAGCGATCCGAGCGCTGCACGAAGACACCGGCGTCGAGGCGAGTGCTGCGGCGTTTCTGTTTCAGCAGGCGTCGGCGCATCATCTGCATCATGTTTTTCGCATTGCGATACCGGACGAGGTGCATCTGCGGCCGAAAGCCGGCGCGCGATTCCATGAGTTGCTGTGGATCGATGCGCCTCAACTCGCGCAAGTCAGTGCGACGCCTGGCACACGCGCGATCCTGACCCGCGCGATGGGCGGCAGCCGGGAGCCGGCGCGGCACGCGTGGAAAAACGGCGACGCCGATGCGGCGATGACGGCCGGCGCCGGCAGGCGCGGGCGCTGAATCGGGTCGCCGATCGGTCGCATCGAGGCTTTTTTCGTCTGCGCAAATCGCGAAGGCACCTGTTTCGCCACGAAATGAATACTTTTCCGGCGAACTTATGCCTATGCTAGCGTTGGGACGGTTGCCAGGCGCACCGGCGAGTATCGTCGGACGCGAGCGGCAGCTTGAGCAACGGAAGCATTCGCCCTTTGACTGGCGGAGGAAACCATGAAGCTCGTCAGCCTATTCGCCGGAACCGTCGGGTTCGTGGCGGTGGTCGGCCTTTCCTTATTGGCGGTAGCGGACATTCTCTTGACAACGTCCGACAAACCCGCGGAAAAAGAGGGGCTCGCGTGAAACGCGCTTTCTTACTTGCTGAAATGATCGGTTAATCGTCGGTCAAATAGGCGAGACGACTGGCGGCAAATCGGGAATATCGACGCGCGCATTCGAATGACGCGCCGTTGTCTTTCGAAATCCGCATCTCGACGTGTAATACGCTCTGCATCGGTCTCCGAATAAATCGCGCCGGCCTTCGCGTCGCAGCGGTCGATGCGCGTCCCCGGCCCGCGCCGCACCATGCCGTTCGTCCGCCCGCGCGGCCGCGCTGCCCGGCGAGCGGTCCACGGAAAAGATGCGCTTTCACCCTTTTGTTCAGGGATTTGCGCGGGCCGCATCCGTCCGAAAATCATCCACATAGGTCCGTCACGCGGAAATTGGCCGATTTCCGATGTGATATAATCCGCGAATAAATCAAAATTTCATTCGGCCAAAACTTTCAGCGGCAGGTTTTATCTAATGCTTGATTCAACGCGTACGAGCGCGGAGGAAGCATGTCTGTAGGCGGTGTTATAGGCGCAATTGTTTTTTTCGCAATAATCGGCCTCGCTTTGCTGGCCGTGTTCGAAATTATCTTTTCGCCTTCTTCCAAACATAAGGCAGATGAAATGAGCAAGCCGGCTCATAAGCGGCCTACGTGGTATCGCAGGCGCGAGGTCGCCGTGCGCCGCGACGAGCCTTGATCCGCGACAAAATTTTCTGATCCGCCAACAAGTTAGGTCTCCCTCCGTATCGGCCCGTGGCCAGCGCCAGGCGTGCCGGCCATCGCACCGCGGAGCCATTCCGGCACAGCCGTTCAAAATCCCTCGCATTATTTAGCTGTCGCAACTGTGTGCGATAGCGCACCGCAGTCACGTTCCCCAGACTCTAGTCTTTCTTCGCCGGCATCATCATGAAATGTAGGTTCATCATTTCGAAAGCGCCGGAACACAACACATATAAAAGACAGTTAAGCGCTTAGCTAAAGATTTCAATTCTATCGACTGGCGAATCCGCTGCTGTCTGAGGGAAAAGAAAATGGCGCAACCCGCATATCCTTCCGTGCTTGAATGGTGGACGCGCATCGAGAAGCGGCTCTACGGCGACCCCGAAGAGACACCGCGACGCGCTCACGTTCGTGCTCCAATCACCGTCCTGTACGACGGCCAAGAGAACATCGAGGCGCTGTGGAAAGCGCTGCTTCAGTGCCGAACGCCACATATCCAGGCCGTCTGGAAGTCCCCCGACTCCGGCGAAATGCGACTGCTCGCCGAGTCGTATGTCGCGATACCGGAGAAGCTTTTCTTCCTGAAGTCGTTGCAGACGAGCCTGCAGCGCGTCGCCGTTCTCGTCGACCGGGCGCAGAAGCGGCTCGACGCGAACCCGCCGCTGCGCGATCTTCCGCTCGTCAAGCCGAAGGCTCGGCCCGCGCGTCTGTCGGGTTTCACTTCGGCGTGCTTCGCGCTGCGCCATCTCGGCCGCAAAGTGCTGAATCAGCCGCTCAAGCTGCTGGTTCAGCGCGGACACTGGGTCCTGGCGTATCGGCGCACCGATGCCCCGTCCGCGGACGGCGACGAAAGCCGCAACTGGGTGACGCTTCCCGGCATGACGTCGCAGTTCCATGCCGATCCGTTCCTCTGGCGCGGCAAGAACGGCGACTATCACCTGTTCTTCGAAAGCCTGCCCTACGACACGAATCGCGGCACGATCAGCCATATCGCGTTCGATCCGGCCACGCAGACTTGGCAAGAGACGCCGCGCGTCGTGCTCGACAAGAACTATCACCTGTCGTATCCGTTCCTCTTCGAGCATGAGGGCGAGGTCTTCATGATTCCGGAGACCTGTGGCAACCGCACGATCGAGATGTACCGCGCGGCGTCGTTCCCGACGGAATGGGTGCTGCACAAGGTGATCATGCGCGATGTCGTCGCCGCCGATACGACGCTCCATCACGACGGCAAGACATGGTGGATGTTCACGAGCATGACGGAGGACGGCGGATCGAACTGGGACGAACTGTCGATTTTTTATTCCGACAGCCCGTTCGGCGAATGGACCGCGCATCCGATGAACCCGGTCGTTTCCGACTGCCGCCTCGCGCGCATGGCGGGCAACCTGTTCAAGGACGGCCAGAACCGCCTGATTCGCCCCGCGCAGAATTGCGAGCGCGAATACGGCGCGGCGCTGACGTTCCGCGAGATCACCGAGCTCACGACGACGACCTATGCCGAGCGCACGGTGTCGGTTCGCACGCCGCCGCGCGGTCATCAGGGGTTGCATACGTGGAATGCGGTCGGCGGGATCACGGTCATCGATCTCAAGACGCAGCTTCGCAAATGGAATCCGTGGCGCGGTGCGATGAGGCGCGCCTGACGCCCGCAGGACGCGCGCGGACAGGAGAACCGGCGTGTGGCACGTCGCACAGTGCGTGCCACCGCGCCGGCTTACATTGATGACTCGCCGGAGCGTGCCCCGGCGAGGCAGCCCATCGTCATAAAACACACCCGTCAGTACAAGCATTGCCGCCAGCGACGCGCGCGTCGGTTGCCTGGAGACGGGCCCATCGTAGAAAAACGGCAGCCGGGACCATGAAGCTTCTCCATGTCATCGTTGCGCTCAATGCGGACGGCGCTGAACGTATGCTTCAGCGCCTCATCGAGTCGCACATCGAAGATCCGCGATTTCGTCACGTCGTCTGCTCGCTGACGACCACCGGCAAGATCGGCGAAGAACTCGCCGCGCGCGGCATCGACGTTCATAGCCTCGGCATGAAATCCCCGCTCGGCTTTCCGCGCGCGTTGATGCGCCTCGTGAAACTGATCCGCGAAGAACGCCCCGACATCATTCAGACGTGGATGTATCACGCCGACTTTCTCGGCGGGCTCGCCGGACGGATCGCGGCGCACAAGCGCATCGTCTGGGGCGTGCGCACCACCGATGTCCGATCGGGCGGCTCGCGCGTGACCGTGCTGCTGCGCAAGATTTGCGCGTGGCTGTCGTACTACGTGCCGCAGACGATCGTCTGCGCGGCCGAGGCGTCGCGCCGCGCGCATGTGTCGGTCGGCTACGACGCGAGCCGCATGATGGTCGTGCCGAACGGCTTCGACGTCGCGCGCCTGTGCGCCACGCCGGAGCAACGCAGCGCGATCCGCGAGCAATGCGGATTCGGCGAGCGCGACGTCGTCGTCGGCGTGCTCGGACGCTTTCATCCGGTGAAGGATCACCAGAATTTCGTGCGCGCGGCGGGCATGTTGGCCGCGCGCCATCCCGATGTGCGCTTCATGCTCGTCGGCCGCGATCTCGACGCGAACAATCGCGAGCTCGCGGACTGGATCGCGCAGACGGGATTCGCATCGCGCTTCGTGCTGCTCGGCGAGCGGCGCGACGTGCCCGCGTGCCTGTCGGCGATGGATGTGTTCTGCCTGTCGTCGCGCACCGAAGGATTTCCGAATGTCGTCGGCGAAGCGATGGCGATGGCGCTTCCGTGCGTCGTCACCGACGTGGGCGACGCGGCCATGCTCGTCGCGAATACGGGCGTGGTCGTCGAGAAGGAAAACAGCGACGCGCTTGCGGCGGGACTCGATCGCATCGTCGACATGAAACCCGACGAGCGCCTTCGTCTCGGTCAGATGGCGAAAGCGCGCATCCACGCCGAATTCACGATGATGCGCGCGCGCGAGCGTTTCGAAGATATCTACCTGCGGCTCGTCGAAGAGAAATGAGCATCGCATAAGCGCGGCCTATGGCCGGATCGTAAGGAGAACCAATATGTGCGGTATCGTCGGCTTTCTGGGTGGACGCGGCTTCGGCGCGGGCGACTCGAAGACAACGGTGCGGAAGATGGCGCTCGCCATCGCCTATCGCGGCCCCGACGACGCGGGCGACTGGACCGATGATCTGCGCGGCATCGCGCTCGGTCATCGGCGGCTGGCGATCATCGATCTGTCGTCGGCGGGACATCAGCCGATGGCGTCGGGCAGCGGGCGATATGTCATCGCGTTCAATGGCGAGATCTACAACCATCTCGATCTGCGCGACGAGCTCGAAGACACGCAACGCGCGCCCGCGTGGCGCGGCAGTTCCGACACCGAGACGCTCGTCGCGGGCTTCGATGCGTGGGGCATTCAGGCGACGATAGAGCGCGCGGTCGGCATGTTCGCGTTCGCGGTGTGGGACCGGCAGGAATGCCAGCTCACGCTCGCGCGCGACCGGCTCGGCGAAAAGCCGCTCTACTACGGCTGGCAAGGGCAGGGCGAGGAAGCCGCGTTCCTGTTCGGCTCCGAGCTCAAAGGGCTGCGCGAGCATCCCGCGTTCGAGAACAACGTCGATCGCGGCGCGTTGACGCTGCAAATCCGCCACGGCTGCGTGCCGTCGCCGTATTCCATTTTCGAGGGCATCCGCAAGCTCGAACCGGGCAAGATGCTCACCGTCTCGCTCGAACGGCGCGAGCCGCGCGTGTGGTCGTACTGGTCGGGCGTCGATGCGGCGGTCAACGGATCCGCACGCGGTTTCGCGGGCAGCGCCGAAGACGCCGTCGATGAACTCGAGCATCTGCTCACGGACGCGATCCGTCAGCAGATGCTTTCCGACGTGCCCCTCGGCGCGTTTCTGTCGGGCGGCGTGGATTCGTCCACGATCGTCGCGCTGATGCAGAAGCAGTCGTCGCGTCCGGTGAAGACCTTCACCATCGGCTTCAACGAAAGCGATTTCGACGAAGCCAAGCTCGCGAAGGCCGTCTCCAGGCATCTCGGCACGGAGCACACCGAGATGTACGTGACGGCGCGCCAGGCGCTCGATGTGATCCCGCGTCTGCCGGAGCTATACGACGAACCGTTCGCTGATTCGTCGCAGGTGCCGACGTTCCTCGTCTCGCAACTCGCGCGGCAGCACGTCACGGTCTCGCTGTCCGGCGATGCCGGCGACGAGCTTTTCTGCGGCTATCAGCGTTACAAGACCGCGCCGGGCATGTGGGACAAGATGACGATGATGCCGGCGCCGTTGCGCAAGCTGGCGGCATCGGGCATAGCCGGAATCTCGCCGAAGCGCTGGAACAGCATGGCGGGCCTGATGGAGCCGATTCTGCCGTCGTCGCTGCGCGGCGTGAAGGTCGGCGACAAGCTGCACAAGGGCGCGGAACTGCTGTCGTGCCAGTCGCGCGACGAGGTGTATCTGCATCTCATGTCGCAATGGAACGACCCCGCCGCGCTCGTGATCGGCGGATACCAGCCGCCCACGCTGATGACCGGCAATGCGCCGGCCTTCACCGGCCTCGACGACGTGCAGCGCATGATGGCGCTCGACATGATTACCTATCTACCCGACGACATTCTCACGAAAGTCGATCGTGCCGCGATGGGCGTGTCGCTCGAAACGCGCGTGCCGTTCCTCGATCATCGCGTCGTGGAGTTCGCGTGGCGTCTGCCGCAATCGATGAAAGTGCGCGACGGACAGACCAAATGGGCGCTGCGCCAGGTGCTCTATCGCCATGTGCCGCGCGCGATGATCGAGCGGCCCAAGCAGGGCTTCGGCGTGCCGATCACGCACTGGCTGCGCGGCGAGCTGCGCGACTGGGCGGAGGCCTTGCTCGATGCGTCGCGGCTGCGTCGCGAGGGCTTCTTCGACGCCGCCACGGTGCGCGCGAAATGGCAGCAGCATCTGTCGGGCGAGCAGAACTGGCATCGTCAGTTGTGGAACGTGCTGATGTTCCAGCAGTGGCTCGAGCACCAGCAGGCATCGTCGATCCCGCTCTTCGCGTCGCACACGGCGGATCTCGCGAGCGTCGCAAGCTGATATCGAATGCGCCGCGCTCGACGCGGTTCGAATGACGAAGGCCTTGATCGGAAGCGATCAAGGCCTTTTTTTATGCGTCGATTGCACGCGCCTCACTGCTCAGGCTTCAGTGCATCGCTGCTTCACCGCTTGACTGCATCGCTAAAACTAAAAGGCCCCGGTCGATTGAACTGCACCCCAAAAGTTGGACACCCGTTCAACGATTTGGGGTGTTTTTTCATGAGCAAGTACAGCGCACGACTC
>NZ_JALQDP010000042.1:0-60348 GCF_023631165.1 Caballeronia sp. AZ1_KS37
CGGAATCAGACGCTACATTCACTACTACAATCACCACCGCATCAAGCTGAAGCTGAAAGGGCTGAGTCCTGTGATGTACAGAACTCAGCCCTTAGCGGCCTAGCCCAAAACTGTCCAACTTTGCGGGGTCAGTTCAGATTCGACCGGGGCCTTTCGTGATTACGTTCCTACGAACTGCTCAGGATCACTTGTGATGTGTCGTCTGCTCGGCAACCGCGCTGGCAACGACGCTGCGCCGCTGACTGCCGAGGAGCCATCGCGGCGTCTTGAACCGCACGATCGCCGTGTAGAGCCACACGTACGCCACCGCGAACACGACCGCCGTCACCGCGAGCACCACCGGGTTGTGCCAGAAGAGCGACGCGGGCACGATGCCGATCATGCTCAGCACCCACAGATACGGCGACGTGCGCGCGTTTCTGCGCTGACGCTGACGCGGGTCCGTCCCTTTGCGCACGACTCGCTTGAAGATGAGCGTGTGCAGATGGATGCCGTCGGGCGCGCCGACCGGACGCCCGCGCACGATCCGGCGGCGGTAGATCGAGAAGAGCGTTTCGAAAAGCGGATAAATCGCGACGACCATTGCATACCACGCACAGACGTTCGGATGCCGCGCGACCAGCAGCACGAGCAATTCGGCGATCGTGAAGCCGATGAAGTACGCACCGCCGTCACCGAGAAAAATCGACGCAGCCGGATAGTTCCAGATCGCGAAGCCGCCGATCGCGCCGATCATCGTGAGCGCGGTGCTCATCACGAGCAGGTCGCCGACTTCATGCGCGACATAGCCGATCGAACCGAAGATCAGAATCGCCACGACGGCGGCGAGTCCGTTGAAACCGTCGATGATATTGACCGCGTTGGTGAGTCCGGCGACCGCGAGCACGGTGAGTCCGATCGCAATGGGCGTGACGGCGAGAATCGGATCGACGAGCGGCAGATCCACACGGCCGACGACGCCGTTGAGAATGAACGCGCCGAGCAGCGCGGCCAGCATCGCGCTCAGCAGCCGCGCCCGCACGCTCACGCGCTTGGTCAGGTCTTCGATCACGCCGCTTCCGAATGCGGGCGCTGCGCAAAGCAGCAGCAAAAGGGACTCGTCGCGCGGATTGCCGCCGAAGATCGCGGCGATGGGAAACGTCACGCAGGCCGCGACCATCAATGCGATGCCGCCGACCCGCGGAACCGGATGAGAATGGTTCTTTTGAACCCCGTTCAAATCATGATCCAGGGAAAGCGCCCCGTAGCGTCCCGCGAATCGAACTATAAGTAGCGTCATGCAGAAAGAACTGATGAAGCCAAGCGCAAGGTTTAACATTTTTTTCACTCACGAAGAGGGCGCATCTCTTTTCGAATATCAATACCCGAAAGCCTATGGTAGGTACAACCCCTGCCATTGTCCACGCATTTATGGCGCTTTAATGTGTGAAACCGAGCCTACTGCGATTTTATTGGGGCTTCCCCCGATTATTCATACAAACCCGAAATTAATAGCGCGTTAAAACACGGATTTCATATAAAGGACTTAATGCGCGCTTTTGAAATTCGCGCCTTGTCCGTACGCAAGCCCACCTTCGCGCGCATATTCTTCTGAGGGCCGGTACGTTTTTCCCTGCGTTAGAGCCCAGCGGGCCGGCGCTGCCGGCACAACAGGCCCGACGAGCCCGTCCCGGCAGGCGAAAAAATGTCCGCAAATCGAACCCAGGCTAAACCGGCTTTCTTCATAGAATTAGCAGTTCGATTAATAGCGATTATATGTGCGGTGCCGCGCATACAACAAGGCGGCCTATGCTACTTTTCGATTTGCTCAAATGGCCCGCATACTCGTTAAATTCTTAAAAGCGGGAAAGCGAACACTCGGTCGCTCTGAAAGGTTCGATAAACAACAAAAATCGTCTGTGGGAATTTCTCTTTTTTTGGGTCGTGTGTTTCAATACGACTGCAATGCCGGGGCGGGATTTTAACGGCCCTGAATGCAGGCCTGAATTCAAGAATAAGGAAATGATGTTTGCGCCCTTAGGGGTGCGCCGCAGGTGTTTCGATCCGCATCCGGTGCGCTTGCCGCGCCGGTCCCATAAGAGCCTGTAACGAGACGTTCTATGAAAGTTAAAAATCAGGCGTCAGCCGTAATGGCCGAGAGCGAGAAAGAGATCGAGCTGACGTCGATTCTCGAAACGCTGGGCCGTCACTGGAAGATGATCGCGGCGACCGTGGCGGTCGTCTTCAGCATCGGGGTGGTGTACGCGTATTTCTCGGCCCCGATTTATCAGGCCGGCATGCTCGTCAGAGTCGACGACTCGAGCAATGGACAGCCGGCCGACTCACGCGACATGGTTCGGACCGCGGCCACGCTGTTCGATCAGCGTGCGACGGCCGAAGGCGAGATCCAGGTCATCGGATCGAAGTTCGTGCTCGGTCCCGTCGTCGATGCGCTCAAGCTGTACATCCAGGCAGCGCCGCATCGCTTCCCGATCATCGGGGGCATGGTCGCCCGCATGAACGATGAAACGTCGACTCCCGGTCTCTTCGGCCGCGGCGGTTACGCATGGGGCGCCGAATCGATCGACGTGTCCGCGTTCGACGTGCCGAAGAAATACGAAGGCAAGGAATACACGCTGCGCTATCTCGGCAACGGCCAGTATCAGGTGCGCGGCCCGGGCGTCGAAACGGGCGTCGGCGGCCAGGTCGGCAGCGTGCAGCGTTTCGACACCGACGCCGGTCCCATCTCGCTGCTCGTGGGCTTCATCCACGGCGAGAAGGGCGTCGAATTCGATCTGACGCGTAACTCGCGCGTGTCCGCCATCGATCGTCTGCAGAATTCGCTGGCGATCGCCGAGCAGGGCAACAAGTCGGGCGTCATCAGCACGACACTGGAAGGCAAGGACCCGGTGCTCGTGGCGGCGACGATCAACGAACTGTCGCGCATGTACGTGAAGCAGAACGCCGATCGTCGCGGGATCAACGCCGAGAAGTCGCTCGAATATCTCGAGCAGCAGCTTCCCGACGCCAAGCGTCAGATGGAAACGGCCGAAGACAACTACAACGCGTATCGCAACAGCCGCACGCTGTTCAATCCGGACGAAGAAGGCCGCATCGTGATGCAGCAGGCTTCGCAAGCGGATGCGCAGTTGCTCGACCTGAAGCGCCGTCGCGCCGACCTGGCCGTGCACTTCTCGCCCTCGCACCCGAGCGTGGTGGTGATCGACCAGCAGATCGCGGCGACCGAGAAGTACATCAACGACCTGGCAGCGCGCGTCAAGGCGATGCCGCAGGCCGAGCAGGGCGCGCTTCGTTTGCAACGCGACGTGCGCATGAGCACCGACGTCTATTCGGCATTGCGCAACAACATTGAAACGATGCGCCTCATCAAAGCCGGCCGCACGCCGACGGTGGAGCTGCTCGACCACGCCGAAGTGCCCGAGCGTCCCGTCAAGCCGGTCAAGGCGCTGGTGCTCGTGATCGCGGCTGGTATCGGTCTGTTCCTCGGCATCGTGATGGCGTTCGCTCGCGACTTCCTGTTCAAGGGCGTGCTCGATCCGAAGGAACTGGAATCGAAGACGGGTCTTTCGGTATTCGCGACGATTCCGGACAGCGAGCGTCAGAAGGAACTCGCGAAGCGCATCGCCGAGAAGAAGCCGGAACAGCTCGCGCTCGCCTCGCGTTACCCGACCGATCCGGCTGTGGAAGGCCTGCGCATGATGCGCTCGTCCCTGCAGTACGCCTTGATGGATGCGCCGAACAACGTCGTGATGCTCGCGGGTCCGCTGCCCGGCATCGGCAAGTCGTTCGTCTCCGCGAACCTGGCGACGCTGCTCGCCGCCGGCGGCAAGCGCGTGCTGCTCGTCGACTGCGACCTGCGCCGTGGCCACCTGAACCAGTACTTCGGCCTGCCGCGCGGCAAGGGTCTCGTGGATGTCGTGAACGGTTCGGCCACGCTCGAAGAGACCGTGCATCGCTCGGTGCTGAACAATCTCGACTTCGTCCAGTGCGGCTTCTATCCGCCGGACCCGGCCGAGCTGCTTTTGTCGGACGCATTCACGGAATCGGTGAATCGCGCATCGGCGGAATACGACATCGTGCTGCTCGACGCACCGGCCATTCTGGCGGTGTCCGACACGGCGATCATGGCGCCCGTCGCGGGCTCGATCTTCCTGGTTGCGCGTTATGGGGATACGCGTTCCGGGGAAATCTCGGAGTCCGTGAAGCGGCTCGAACAATCGGGCGCAAGCGTCACCGGCGTGTTGCTCAACGGCTTCAAGGTGCACTACGGCAACTATGCCCAGGCGCGCCAGTACGGCGGCTACGCCTACGCTGCCTACAAGGCCGACAAGGAAGACTAGAGACTGACTCATCCGGCATTTGCTTCAGCTGGACCCCGAATCGAACAGCAGTACTAAATAAACGTCCTGAGTTGCATAACGAGGAGAAGTGAATATGTTCTCGCCGCAAGAGTTGAAACTCGGCATTGTCGGATTGGGCTACGTTGGCCTGCCGCTCGCCGTCGAATTTGGCAAGCGCCATCCCGTCGTGGGCTTCGATATCAATCGCGCGCGCATCAACGCGCTGCGCGAAGGGCGCGATGTCACGCTCGAAGTCGACGATGCCGAGCTGGCTTCCGCGACCTTCATGCAGTACAGCGCCGATGTAGAAGACCTGCGCAGCTGCACCGTGTTCATCGCGACCGTGCCGACACCGATCGATCACTACAAGCGTCCGGACCTGTCGCCGCTGATCGGCGCATCGACGACCATCGGCAGCGTGCTCAAGAAGGGCGACGTCGTCATCTATGAATCGACGGTTTATCCCGGCGCGACCGAAGAAGAGTGCGTCCCGGTGCTCGAAAAGATGTCGGGCCTGAAGTTCAACGAAGACTTCTTCGTCGGCTACAGCCCCGAGCGCATCAACCCGGGCGACAAGTCGCACCGCCTGCCGGACATCAAGAAGGTCACGTCCGGCTCGACGCCCGAAGTGGCCGATTTCGTCGACGAGCTCTATCGCGGCATCATCACGGCCGGCACGCACAAGGCGAGCAGCATCCGCGTCGCCGAAGCGGCCAAGGTGATCGAGAACACGCAGCGCGACGTGAACATTGCGCTGATCAATGAACTGTCGATCATCTTCAACAAGATGAACATCGACACCGAATCCGTGCTGCTCGCGGCCGGCACGAAATGGAACTTCATCCCGTTCCGCCCGGGCCTCGTCGGCGGCCACTGCATTGGCGTGGATCCGTATTACCTGACGCACAAGGCGCAGGCGATCGGCTATCACCCGGAGATCATCCTCGCCGGGCGCCGCCTGAACGACAGCATGGGCAACTATGTCGTCTCGCAGCTCGTGAAGACGATGACCAAGCGCGACATCGCCATTTCGGGCGCGCGCGTGCTCATCATGGGTCTCACGTTCAAGGAGAACTGCCCGGACCTGCGCAACACGCGCGTGGTCGACATCATCGCCGATCTCAAGGAGTACGGCGTCCAGGTCGACGTGTACGACCCGTGGGTCTCGAAGGAAGAGGCGCATCACGAGTACGGCATCGATCCGATCGATCAGCCCGCCAAGGGCGTCTACGATGCGGTCGTGCTCGCGGTGGCGCACAAGCAGTTCGCCGATGAAGGCGCGGAAGGCATTCACGCCTACGGCAAGTCGCAGCACGTGCTGTGCGACCTCAAGTACGTTCTGCCGCCCGAGGCGAGCGACATGCGTCTCTGAGGTTCGGTGGCATCGGCATTGACCGGTGCAGGCCGTCGCACAACATCGCCGCGGTTCGGCTCCCGGAATTTCGGGGGTTGCCCGCGGCGATGTCAACCGGACGTTCGGAGTTCGCAATGAAGATGCCCAAGGTAGTTCTGTACGCCAACACCGATTGGTATCTGTTTAATTTCCGGCTTTCGTTCGCTCGCAAACTGCGCGACGCGGGTTTCGAAGTCATTCTGTTGTCACCCGACGGCGAATACGGCCCGAAGCTGCGCGATCAGGGTTTTCGCTGGCATGCGGTGCCGATGAACCGGCGCAGTCTGAATCCGCTGCGCGAACTGGCGCTCGTGCTCTGGCTCGCGCGCTTCTTCCAGCGCGAAAAGCCGCAACTGGTGCACGGCTTCACGATCAAGAGCGCGGTGTACGGCTCGTTCGCGAGCAAGCTCGCAGGCGTGCCGGCGCGCGTGAACGCGGTCGCGGGGATGGGCTACGTCTTCACGAGCCGCGATCTGAAAGCGCGTATCTTGAAGCCGGTCGTGCGCACGGTGATGCGCTCGGCGCTGAACGGCCGCGACAGCATTCTCGTCCTGCAGAATCCGGACGACATCAAGCTGTTCGAAGCCGCGCGCATCGTCGAGAAGCAGTCGATTCGTCTGATCAAGGGATCGGGCGTCGATCTGACGCGCTTCAAGGTGCGCGAGGCGTCGCCGGACGATGCGGCCAAGCCGCTGCGCATTCTGCTGGCGGCGCGGCTCGTGTGGGACAAGGGCATCGAAGAATATGTGGAGGCGGCGCGCATGCTGCGCCGCGAGAATCGCACCGTGCGCTTCCTGCTCGCGGGTTCGCCCGACGACGGCAACCCGGCATCGGTGAGCACGGCGATGGTGCAGGGCTGGGTGAAGGAAGGGCTCGTCGAATGGCTCGGTCATGTGAGCGATATGCCGAAGCTCTTCACGGAAGTGGATGTGATGGTGCTGCCGAGCTATCGCGAAGGCTTGCCGAAAGCGCTGATCGAAGCCGCGGGCTGCGCGCTGCCGCTCATCACGACGGACGCGCCGGGCTGCCGCGAAGTGGTCAGCGAGTCGGGCGTGGATGGTTTGCAAGTGCCGGTGCGCGATGCACGCGCGCTCGCCGATGCGATCCGCCAGCTCGACGACGACCGCGCGCTCGCGAGAAAGCTGGGCCTCGCCGCGCGCGAGAAGGCACTGAAGAATTTCGACGAACGCATCGTCATCGAGAAGACGCTCGCCGTGTATCGCGAGCTGGTTCCCTCGATCGCGATCGAAGACGAGCGCCGCGAACACGCCGCGCCCGTCGGCAAATTTGGAGACTTTCATGTCTGATCGTTACGAATCGATCCGTCAACAACTGACGCGCACGCCGCAGAAGTGGCTCATTACCGGCGTCGCCGGGTTCATCGGCTCGAATCTGCTCGAAGCGCTGCTGAAGCTCGACCAGGACGTCGTCGGGCTCGACAACTTCGCGACCGGGCATCAACGCAATCTCGATGAAGTGCGCTCGCTCGTGACGCCCGCGCAATGGGCGCGCTTTCGCTTCATCGAAGGCGATATCCGTAATCTCGACGATTGCCGCACCGCGGTGACAGGCGTCGCGCACGTTCTGCACGAAGCGGCGCTCGGCTCGGTGCCGCGCTCCGTGAACGATCCGATCACGACGCACGAAGTCAACATCAGCGGCTTTCTGAACATGCTCGTCGCCGCGCGCGACGCGAAAGTCGAGAGCTTCACTTACGCCGCGTCGAGCTCGACGTATGGCGACCATCCGGGCCTGCCGAAAGTCGAGGATCGCATCGGCCAGCCGCTTTCGCCGTATGCGGTGACGAAGTACGCCAACGAGCTGTACGCTTCGGTCTTTGCGCGCACGTACGGGTTGAACGCCATCGGTCTGCGTTACTTCAACGTGTTCGGCAAGCGCCAGGATCCGGACGGCGCGTATGCGGCCGTGATCCCGAAGTGGACGGCCGCGCTCATCGACGACGAACAGGTGACGATCAACGGTGACGGCGAAACGAGCCGCGATTTCTGCTTCATCGACAACGTGGTGCAGATGAACATCCTCGCTGCGCTCTCCGAGCCGCAAGCGCGCAATCAGGTCTACAACGTCGCGGTCGGCGATCGCACGACGCTCAATCAGCTCTATGACGGCTTGAAGCGCGTGCTCGCGGACAACGGCGTCATCAACGAAGGCAGCCCGGTGTATGCGCCGTTCCGCGCGGGCGATGTGCGTCATTCGCAAGCGAACGTCGATAAGGCCGCGCAACTGCTCGGCTATGCGAGCGCCATTCCGCTCGCCGACGGACTCGCGATCGCGATGCCGTGGTACATCCGCTTTCTGTCGCAGCGCCGCGTGCCGGTCGAAGCCGAACTCGCGACGAGGCCCGCATGAAAATAGTCGTTTTCATCTACTCGATGCACGGCGGCGGCGCTGAACGCGTCACTGCCAATCTCGCGAACGAGTGGGCGGCGCTCGGCTGGGAAGTGACCGTCGTCACGCTGACAGCCGGTGAAGGCGATGTCTATCCGTTTCATCCGGGCGTGAAGCGCCTCGAGCTGGGGCTCGCGGGCGGCGTCGAGGGCGGCGGCTTCGTGCGTACGCTGATGTCGAACGCGAAGCGCGTGCTCGCGTTCCGCAAGGTGTTGCGCGAGACGAAGCCTACTGTCGCGCTCGGCGTCATGGCGACGGCCAACGTGCTCGCCGTGCTTGCGGGCATCGGGCTGCCGTACAAGATCATCGCGAGCGAGCACACGCATCCGCCGCGCGCGCCGCTCACGCCGTTCTGGGAGCGTCTGCGGCTCTTGACGTATCGCTTCGCGGACAAGGTCGTCGCGCTCACCGACGAAACCCGCGACTGGATCGAAACGCATTGCCGCGCGACAGACGTCAAGGTGATTCCGCCGCCGTTCACGCTGCCTATCGCGCGAACGAATCCGATCATCGAGCCGAAAAGCGTCGTGAAGGACGGGCGCAAGTTGTTGCTCGCGGTCGGACGGCTCTCACCCGAAAAAGGTTTCGACAGCCTCATCGATGCGTTCAGGAAGATTGCCGGCGCGCTGCCGCAATGGGATCTGGTGATCGTCGGCGAAGGGCTTGCGCGTGCGAGTCTCGAACGCCGTGTCGAAGAGGCGAAGCTGCGCGGCCGCGTGTTTCTGCCTGGCCGCGCGGGCAACGTCGCGGACTGGTACGAGCGCGCCGATCTCTACGTGCTGAGTTCGCACTTCGAGGGCTTCTCGATGACGCTCGTCGAAGCGATGGCGAGCGGCTGCGCGGCCGTGAGCTACGACTGCGATTCGGGTCCGCGCGTGATCGTCACGCACGGCATGAACGGCCTGCTCGTGAACCCGGTCGGCGATGCGAGCGCGCTCGCGAAGTCGCTCGAATCGCTGATGAAGGACGACGCAGAACGTCATCGCATGGCGCTGTGCGCGACGTCGGTCAACGACACGTTCGCGTTGTCGAAGACCATCGCGCTGTGGCAGGAAGTGTTCGAAGAGTCGGGCGTGAAGGTGCCGCGTCGCGCGGAACTTCACGCTCCCGCAGCCGGACGATGAGGAGCCACGACCGATGAAGATCATGCTCGTGGTCAGTTCGATGGGAAGCGGCGGCGCGGAGCGCGTCGCGGCCTCGCTCGTCAATGCGTGGGCGCAACGCGGCGATACGGTGACGCTCGTCATCACGTATAGCGGCCGTGGCGCGTGCTTTTATCCGCTCGCGCCGAACGTGCGCTGCGTCTTCCTCGCCGATCGCGTGAAGGCCGGCGCGCGCATGCTGCAATATCCCGCGCGCTTTCGCGCGCTGCGTGCGCTGATCCGCGAAAGCGCGCCCGATGTGGTCGTGTCGTTCCTCTCGAACGTGAACATCACGACGATTCTCGCGACGCGCGGCCTCGGCATTCCGGTTATCGCGAGCGAGCACATCGATCCGTCCGCCGACGGCCGTTCGCAGCTCATGAGCCAGATGTGCCGCTTCGTTTATCCGAGCGCGGACCTGCTCACGCTGCTCACGGACAACATGGAGGCATCGTTCAGGAAGATGGTGCCGCGCGTGAAGCGCATCGAAGTGGTGCCCAATCCGCTGCCGGACGAGTTGTTGCTGTTGCAGCCCGAAACCATCGAGAAGAGCGCGCGCAAGCGGCTCGTCGCGGTCGGGCGTCTCAACACGCAAAAACAGTTCGATCTGCTGATCGATGTATTCGCGACGCTCGCGCCCGAGTTTCCGGACTGGGATCTGTGGATCTGGGGCGAAGGCCCGGAGCGCGCGGTGCTCGAAGCGCAGGTCGCGCAACTGAAGATGAACGAGCGCGTGCTGATGCCCGGCAAGACGACGACGCCTTGGGAAGAGATGGCGCGCTCGGATGCGTTCGTGCTGTCGTCGCGCTACGAAGGTCTGCCGATGGCGATGCTCGAAGGCATGGCGCTCGGCCTCGCGACGGTCGCGTTCGACTGCAAGAGCGGCCCGCGCGAACTCACGCGCGACGGCCAGGACGGTCTGCTCGTGCCTGCCGGCGACAAGGCCGCTCTGATCGATGCGCTGCGCCGCGTGATGTCGGACGAAGCGTTGCGCGCCGAGCTCGGACGCAAGGCGGCGGCATCGGTACGGCAGCGTTATTCGTCGCCGGCGATCCTGCGTCAGTGGGACGCGATCTTCGCGCAACTCGGCGCACGCTCGCGCGGCGGCGAAGGCAAGAGCACGGCTTATGCGCGTGCGGTGACGGGAGAGAAAGCGTAATGGTCGACCGGCGACAAGTGATCCGCTCGCTGCTGATGGGCGCCGTCGCCAGTGGAGCGGGCGTCGCCGGCTTCGACGCGCGCGCGGCGCAGAAACGCGATGTCGTCACCGACAAGTCGTTCGGCGTGAAGGGCGACGGCAAGACGAACGATCGCATCGCGCTGCAGCGGGCCATCGATCAATCCGTCGATTCGACCTTGCTCATCACGGGCAAGTGCCGTATCGACGACAAAGGGCTCGACCTGCGGCGCGATAGTCACCTGCGCTTCGCACCGGGCGCGTCGATCAAGCTGCTGCCGCACGATACGTCGTTCTATTCGATCTTCCGCATCTGGGACGTGAGCAACGTGCTCGTCGAGAACGCGGTGCTCGACGGTAGCAAGGAGCTTAATGCCGCGAAACCGGCGCTGCGTGAAAACGGTCACGGCATGGGCTTTTCGATTGCGGGAAGCACGGAGGTGACGCTCATCTCGCCGAAGACGATCGGCTGCTGGGGCGATGGCATCTATATCGCCAACAGCTACAACGTCGCGTTTAAGTACAGCAGCGGTATTCGCGTGGTGAATCATCATGCGGACCGCTGCCGCAGACAAGGCGTGTCGATCATCAGCGGACGCAACATCGTGTTCGAGAATCCGCTGTGGGAGAACATCGGCGGCACGCAGCCGGAAGCGGGGCTCGACGCGGAGCCGAACAGCAACGCCGATATTCTCGAGAACATTCGCATCGTCAATCCGACGACGCGCAATTGCCGGTACGGGATCATCGTCTGGCTGGAGGAGATCGTCGGGCCGATGCCCAAGCATGTCGATATCGGCATCACGAATCATCGCGACGAAGGCGCGAGCGATGCCGCGTTCGCCGTGTCATCGCTCAAGCTGAATGGGCGCAAGGTGTCCGGGCAGATCGCGAGTCATTCGCCGACATGGGTGAGTCCGAAGATGTCGACAGTGGAAAGCATCGATTACGACAAGGCGGGACCGAAGATCATCGTCACCAACCTGAGGCTCGTGCCATGAAAGCCGCGCCCACACACAATAACTAAAGCGGAAAAAAGGCCAATACGATGCAAGCAACGACAATGAACAATACGGCGCAGCAAAGCGCACAGAGCGCGCAGAGCGAACCGATACGACGCATGACCGGATTCGCGTACTTCATGACGCCATCCGGCTGGGCGTTCCTTGTGCTCGCGGCCACGGCGCTCTCGATCGTCGCGTTCCGCGAGCGCAGCGTCGGCCTGATCTTCGACCAGGAAGCGTACATCCAGTACTTCCGCTCGACCGACTGGCACTGGCTCGTGCAGTTCTATCAGAACCGCGAGTCGGATATGGGCTTTCTCATCAGCCTTATCACGGAAGAGCTGGGCTGGCGCTCGTGGGTCATCCTCCTCAATGCGTTCGGCGTGTCGCCCGAAGGCGGCATCCGCATTACGGTGGTGCTGCTTAACCTGGTCGTGATGTATTCGCTGTTGCAGACGCGCAGGCCGCTCATCGGTCTCGTTCTGTGGCTCGTGATTCCGTATGCGCTCGCTACGGTCGGTCTGTTCCAGATCCGCCAGGGCTTCGGTCTTGCCATCGCGATGCTCTTCGCGCTGCGCTTCAATAAGCCGACCATCGGCATGGGGCTCGCGAGCTTCGTGCACACGACCTTCGCGGTGCCTACAGCGTTCCTGATGACCGCCGGTTTCATCGGCGAGCAAAGGAAAGCGCGCGCGCTCGTCGCGGTGAGCGTGGTGGCGATCGTGCTTGCGTCGGCGGCGAAGTTTCTGTTTGCGACCTACGGCGGCCGTCGTATCGACGAGTACTCGGGCTATCAGGAAAACTTCACGATCAAGCTGCTGTCGCTGCTGCTGTTCTACACGATGGCATCGGTCATGGTGCTCTACTCGACGTGGCGCGCGCAGGATACGCAGCGTCAGCGCGCATTCACGCGGCTGTCGATCATGCATGTCGGACTCTTCGTGTATCTCGTCGTTGCGTTCTTCGTGTTTCCGTTCGCGAAGGGCCGCGTCTGGTATTGCGTGCCGCTGCTGCTGCCGTTCCTCGCGCCCGAGATCAAGTTCAAGAACGCGATGGTTCTGGTCATCACCTTCGGCGTGTTCGTGGCCGTCGCAGCCGACGCCACGAAGAGTTATTTCGAAGGCGTCTATCACTACTTCCTGATGCCCTGACGACGATGTCCTACTTCCTGATTTCGCTCGATTTCGAACTGATGTGGGGCGTGCGCGACCATCGCTCGATCGCCACATACGGAAAGAACATTCTCGGCGTGCGCGAGGCGATTCCGGCGATGCTCGACATGTTCACGAAGTATCGCGTGAAGGCGACGTGGGCGACGGTCGGCATGCTGCTGTTCGATAACAAAAAGGACCTGCTCGCGAATCTGCCCGACGTCCGGCCGACTTATACCGATACGAAGCTGAGTCCATACGCCAACGGTTATCTCGATTCGATCGGCGATAACGAAAAGAGCGATCCGTACCACTATGGTCTGTCGCTCGCGCGTCGGATCGTCGATACCGAAGGCAGCGAGCTCGCGAGCCATACGTTCTGCCATTACTACGCACTCGAAGCAGGGCAGAACAGGGCGCAGTTCGCCGCCGACATGGAAGCATCGGTCGCATCGATCCGGCGTCTCGCCGATCCGCCCGCGAGCATCGTGTTTCCGCGCAATCAGGTGAACAACGCGTATCTGTCGGTGTGCGCGGAGCAAGGGCTCGTCGCGTATCGCGGCACGGAGCGCAGCTGGATGTATCGCGAAACCTCGCGCGCCGATGAAGCGGCGATGCGCCGCGCGGCGCGTCTCGTCGATACGTACATCAATATCTCAGGCGATCACGCGTTCGATCCGCGCCCGGCTCGCGGACTCATCGACGTGCGTTCGAGCCGCTTCCTGCGTCCATATGCGCGCAACAAGCGCGCGCTCGAATGGCTGCGCATCCATCGGATCAAGCAGTCGATGACGTCGGCGGCGCGCACGGGGCGTTCGTTCCACTTGTGGTGGCATCCGCATAACTTCGGTGCGAATCTGGCCGAGAACCTCGGCGTCCTCGAAGCGGTGCTGAAGCATCACGTGTACTTGAGAGAGACCTACGGCATGCAGCCCGCGACCATGGCGGAAGTCGCGCGGGCGACGCAATCGGAAGAAAGCCGGCTTGCGGAGATGGAATTCGGTTTGTTCGTATGACGAAGTAATCAGGAAAGACAAGACGCTAGAAAATAACCCGCACCGCGGGCGCGATGCAATGGCGATGTCCATTGCATCGCGCTGGCGCGTGCGCGGCAAAAAAGAAGTTCTTGGGGGAAGCGCGATGAACTTTCGTAACGACATCAACGGCCTGCGCGCGTTCGCGGTTCTCGCGGTCGTCCTTTTCCACTTCGATGTGCCCGGCTTCAAAGGCGGCTTTCTCGGCGTCGACGTGTTCTTCGTGATCTCCGGTTATCTGATGACGAGCATCATCTTCAGACGCCTTTCGAAGGACAGGTTCTCGGTGCTCGAATTCTATGGCGATCGAGCGCGGCGCATCATTCCGGCGCTCGCGTTTCTTTGCTTCGCGCTCGGTGTGTTCGGCTGGCTGATATTCCTGCCTTCCGAGTTTCGCGCGTTCGGCAAGGCGGCGGGATCGAGCCTCGGCTTCTTTTCGAACATCGTTTACTGGCGCGAAGCGGGTTACTTCGATACGCGCTCGCATCTGAAATGGCTGCTGCATACGTGGTCGCTTTCCGTCGAGTGGCAGTTCTATCTGCTGTATCCGCTCGGCATTCTGCTCGTGCGCAAGCTCTTCGGGCGACGCGGGACGAAGATCGCGCTCGTCGGCGCCGCGCTCGTTTCGTTCGCGGCGTGCGTCTATCTCTCCGATCCGACGAAATGGCCGACGGCCGCGTTCTTCCTGCTGCCAACGCGCGCATGGGAAATGATCGCGGGCGGGCTCGTCTATCTGTTCCCGTTGACGGCGGGCAGGCCCGTGCGCCGCACGCTGGAATGCATCGGCCTCGCGATGATCGCGTACGGCGCGGTCATGTTCAACGAGAACAACGAATGGCCGGGCTACCTCGCGCTCGTGCCGGTGCTCGGCACGGCGTTCGTGATTCTCGCGGCGCGCAGGCATTCGATCTTCACGGGCAATCCGCTCGCGCAGTTCATCGGCAAGATTTCGTACTCGGTCTATCTCTGGCACTGGCCGTTCGTCGTCGCGCTCACGTACTTCGACAGGGAAGGTTCGCTGCGCTGGCGCGCGGCCGCGATCGCGGGCGGCTTCGTCATGGGCTATCTGTCGTATGCGCTCGTCGAGTCGAAGACCAGAAAGCCGCCGGCGCGAGACGAGGCGCGCGCCTTTCCGCGCTTCATCACGCTGCGTCCGATTCTCGCGTTCACGCTGCTGCTGGCAATCGGCGGCGGCAGCATCTATGCGAGCCAGGGCGTGCCGAATCGCTTCGACCGTTCGGTGTTCATCGCCGATAGCGAGACCTACGACACGAATCCGCATCGCACGAAGTGTCACATGATGATCGATCCGTGCGATGTCGCGAACAAGCAGAAGGAGAGCCGCGTCGTGGTGCTCGGCGACAGTCACGCGGAAGCGATCGCCGAAGCGGTCGTCGACGCCGTGCCGAACGGCAAGCCCGATGATGTGCTGCTCATCACGATAGAAGGTTGCCCGACGATCTACGGCATTCGCCGCGGCAATGGCGATTGCTTCGATCAGGACCGCAAGTACATCGATATCCTGAGCCGCGATCAGAGCGCGAAGACGCCGGTCATCATCGCGAATCACTGGTCGCAGTACTGGTCCGGTCCGACGATGGACGACTTCGCGTTCGTCAATCCGGAGCAGCCGGCGCAGACATCGACGCCGTTCACGACGGAGTTGTATCGCGAGCACTTGCTATCGACCGTTTGCCGCATCTCGAAGATTCGCCCGGTCTATCTCGTCGAACCGATTCCCGAGTTCGACTTCAACGTGCCGCTGACGCTCGCGCGCGAGAAGATGCGGGATCCGAAGGCGCCCGATCTGTCGATCACCATGTCGGATTACGTTCAGCGCAATGGCGCGTTGCTGCAGGCGATGCATCAGGCACACGATCAATGCGGTATCCATCTGCTCGACCCGCGTCCGTTCCTGTGCCCGGACGGCAAGTGCATGGGCTCGCACGATGGCCGGCCGCTTTATTCCGACTTCCATCACATGAGCGAATACGGCAACCGCTTCCTCGTGCCGATGTTCCGGCGCGTCTTCGAACAAGGTTGAAAGCAGGTGCTTATTGCGGCGTGCCGGTATCGTGCTGCGCGCCGTTGCCGGTGAACGGCGGCGCATAGCGCGTCCAGAAGATATAGCTCGCGAGCACCGCGATCGCGCCGATGCCGGTCGCGAGCAGCACGCCCTGCGCGCCGTAGTAGCGCACGAGAATGACGTTGCCGATGATCTTCGTCGCGAAGCCGATCAGCGAAATGACGGAGATCGCGCGATAGCGTGTCTCGCTCGCGAACAGCTGCACGAGCACGCACATGCCGAAGTAGAACGGCACTTGCAGCAGCCCGTAGCGAAAGAGCGTGGTGACGGCGATGGTGTCGTCGGCGGTGAACGCGCCTTTCTGAAACAGCAGCTTCACGACGTACGGCGCGAGCGCATACGCGAGGATGCTGCCGGTCAGGCCCAGTACGGTCATGATGCCGGACCACTTCAGCGCGGTGCTGCGTGCGCGCGCATGATCGCCGCGATGAAGAATCTCCGCGAGAATCGGCAAGGTCGCGCGCGTGATCGCAAGCGCGCCCATGCTGAGCACGAGCGAGAGCAGCCGGTTCGCGTAGCCGAGCGTCGCGATGGCGCCGTCGCCTTGCTGCGCCATGAAGTACTGATCGATCGGAAGCCACAGACTCGCGACGACCGCGCCGATCGTGAGCATGCCCATCGAGCGGATCGTCGATGGCCACTGCTTCGCGCGCATCGAAACGCGCGGCCGGGCGGGCATCGTGTCGGCTCGCCTGGCGAGCACGCGCAGCCACGCGGCCTGCACGACGAAGCCGAGCGACGTCCCCATGACGAGCGGAAAAATCGATTCGTTGTTGCGCGCGGCAAGCACGAAGACCAGCAGGCCGATGGCCGGCACGCATTCGAGCAAGGTGTTGATGTGCTTGCCCGACGCCTGCAGCCGCGACGACGAAATGCAGATCGTGAAGGTCAGCACACCGACCGGCGTCATGCTGATGATCATCGCGCGGCACATGTCGCGTGTGGATTCGGCGAGACTGCCCGCGATGACATCGGCGAGATAAGGCCAGAAAAGCCATAGCAGAAGCGACGAGCCGAGGCCGAGCACGAGGCCCACGCCTTCCAGCTCGCCGAGAAAACCGTTGCGCTGCGACTTGTCTTCCTGAAGCGAGACGAGCGCGGGAACGAGCAGCACGGCGAGCACGTTCGTGAGCATCGTCGGCAGCCAGGTGACGAGCGTGAGCGCGAACTGATAGGCGTCGACCGTGCCGCTGATCCCGTAGCGATACGCGATCGCCATTTCCTTCGACGCGCCGATGCACTTCCCGGCGATCACGAAGATCAGCAGGACGACCGCGCTTCTTGCGATTCTCTTGTGATCCTGATGCACGCCGCCGAGACGTCGTCTCACCGATTGCACTGCTGCGCTCAGCACGGGTCCTCCTGCGTGGGAGCCTTTCGCCGCATGGCCTGACGTCGAAACGAAAGCGCCATGCGACAGAAATCACGCGAAGGCCCGCGGCTTTCGCGTGAGAGAGGAGAGCGTGCACCAAAACGGGCGGCGTGACTGTTCGCTAAGGCACCTCGCCATGCCGAAGCCGGCCCTTCATACCGCGCCTGTCTGCCACGGACGCATGATGTAGCGCGCCGCCCGCTCGGGCGTGGCGTCGTCGGTCAGAATGCGCGCCGGGCAGCCGGCCACCGTGACGTTCGGCGGAATATCCTTCGTCACGACGCTGCCCGCGCCGATCGTCACGTTGTCGCCGATGGTCACGTCTTCGATGATGCAGACGTTCGGCCCGATATACACGTTGTTGCCGATGGTAGCCGCCTTGCCGTGATTCGATCCGATGGTCACGCCCTGCGAGATGTTGCAGTTCGCGCCGATGACCGCCGTCGGGTTTACCGCGATCGTGCCGATATGACTGATATAGAAGCCCGGCCCGATGCGCGTGCGCGGACTGATGACGAACCCGAAGCGGCGCTGCTTCAGACGCACGATGTGGTTGAGCACGAGGCGCATGGGCCGCGACGACGCGGCGCTCGCGAGGCGCAGCCAGAACATGTAGTTGAACCCTTCGTTCAGCATCAGTTGCTCGAGAAGGAGCATGACGCTGTACTCGCCCGTATAGCGATAGAGATCGCTTTTGATCAGATCAAAGGTTTTCATCGCGGTGTATCCGCTGGTCGTGTGATTTCTTGTAATACCTCCGGCCGGAATCGGCCGTTCCCCCGACTGTGCTGAGCGCACCAAATCCGAGACTAGTCTTTCTGTCCAACTGGATCAGTGCGAAACGGAACATATGACCGGCTGGCAATCGAAACGATTCCAACTTTCGCCTGTTTTGTCTGTTGAATAAACCGGTTTCTTTAATCAGATCATTAGCGTTTCGCTCGAATCCCAGGCTGCGCGCGGGATTCAGCGGAAAATGATCCGATTCGTAAAAACCCGATAAGGGTAAGCCCTGTAGGGTCTTTCGTCTTTTGAATGAAAAAAGTTTTTGGACCGCACTTACAAAATCCGATTCGTCGGATGAAATCGTTTAAAACGGTGCTTACTTGAATGTAATGTTGGGACTGCAACCGTGCAGATGCGGCAATTTTGGTGCGCGTCTGGATAATCGTCGGCGGATTGACCGGTCAATAAGGCGAAATAATCGGGGGATCGTTGCTCGTTTCGGCATACGAAAGGCGCTCTGCAAGCCCCACCGGGCCTTCCGAGGCGATAGGTCGCGCTCTCGGCGGGTGAACGTTCGTGTCGTTATAATCGATTCTTCAGATGATTATTAGTCATCGTACCTCAACTGGTTTGAAGTGGTGTTATTCATCTACGGTATTAACATTAAAAAAGCGGTAGATTAATTTACTCGCCGTCGATTAAAAGCGGAAATACACAGCAATAAAGACGCGGAAAAGCAAAATAATAAGTTACAAGCGTACATTTTGTAACAAGTGCCGGGTAGAAACGCCTCGTAACAATCTGTAGGATTTAAAAAAGACGGTAATTACTGCCGTCAGACTTCAGCGCTTCATCAGCCCGTTCGCGGGCCGATCAAGCGCGGGGTTGAGTGGGTACTTCCGGATTATCTGGCTCTTCCGACTCTGGTTCGTCCAATCCCGAAGTCGTCATGTTTTTCGCCGAGATGCCTTTCGGAGTCGCCGTGTGCGGCTGTCGAGCGCTGAGCGGCGCAATCGTTTGCGCCTGCTGAATTTGCGTTGGTCATCTCACGCCCATAAAGAAACGTTGCGTGCGGCCGTAGTCGCATGAACGGGTCCGCCCGTCGACAACGCACAACCAACTCGGAAAGACAATGCTTTCGAACAACACTCAGGCAGACACCCAGGCAGACAACACCGTCGTCGACACGCGTATCGCAACCCGTCGCAAACTCCTGACCTCGCTTATCGCGGGTAGCGGCGCGTTTGTGCTCGCCGCATGCGGCGGCGGCAGCGACAGCGCGGCCCCCGATTCGGTCGCCGATCGCTGGAGACGCCGTAACACTGGCAGCGGCGCCTCGACGGCGACGCCCGCGAGCTCGGCTTCGTCGGCAAGCGCCACGACGACCGCCAGCGCGCCGGCCGCGGCAAGCTCGACGAACGCCGCCAGCACGAACACCGCAGGCACCATCAACGCATCGTCGTTCGGCGTGAAGGCCGACGGCTCGACCAACGACCGCGCCGCGCTGCAAGCCGCCATCGACGGTTCCGTCGGTCAGATTCTCCTGATCTCGGGCCAGGTCCGCATCGACACGACGGGTCTCAAGCTGCGCACGAACACGCACATCCGCTTTGCGTCGGGCGCTTCGATCAAGCTGCTCCCGCACAACGCCGACATCTACCAGATGATGCTCATCGAAGACGTGAGCAACGTCATCGTCGAAAACGCGTACCTCGACGGCAGCAAGGAGCTGAACTCGGCTTCGGGCGGCGAGCACGGCATGGGCTTCTCGATCATCGGCGCACAGAACGTGCACCTGATCGCGCCGACCACGATCAACACGTGGGGCGACGGCATCTACATCAACGACAGCCAGAGCAAGAAGAACACGCCGACGTACAACCTCGTCGTCGACAACCACAAGGCCGACGGCTGCCGCCGTCAGGGTGTGTCGATCATCTCGGGCGACACGATCACGTTCAACAGCCCGATTTGGCAGAACATCACCGGCACGGCGCCGGCTTGCGGTCTCGACTTCGAACCGAACGACAACTCGGCCGTGTTCAAGAGCATCACGATCAACAGCCCGACGACGGCGAACTGCAAGGGCGGCGGCATCAACGTGTGGTTCGGCTCGCTGCCGGGTCCGATCAGCAAGACGGTCACGATCGCGATCAACAACCACGTCGACACGACCAGCCCCGGCGGTTCGTTCGCGGTTCAGGGTCTGTCGCTCGACGGCTACATCGTCAACGGTCAGATCAGCAGCACGAATCCGAAGTGGAAGTACCCGCTGATCGTCGAGCAGTGGGACAACGCGGGTCCGCGCATCAACGTGCAGAACCCGACGATCGTCAAGTCGTAATCGGCGATGAAACGAAAAACGCCATGCGGATGAATTTTCCGCATGGCGTTTTTTGCTTTTCCGCGCCGCCTACTTGAGCCAGTTGAGATTCACGGAATTGGCGATCGCCTGCAGCCCCGCCTGATTCGGATGCAGATGGTCGCCGCTGTCGTACGCACCGAGCATGACAGGCGGATTGGCCGGATCGCCGAGCGCGGCGGCCTGATCGAGCACGGCGTCGCAGCCGCTGTCGGGCGTCGCGACGAACGCGTTCACCGCTTGCCGCGTCGCTTCGATGTCGGCCGTCCACGGCGACACGCCCTCGAACGGCGTGAGCGTCGAGCAGATCGCCTTGACGCCCGCCGCGTGCGCGCTCTGCGTCAGTTGCGCGAACGCGCTGTTCAGGCGCGCGGCCGTCGGCGGCGATCCGCCGATCAGGTTGTTGACGGCATCGTCGGAAATGATGACCCACTTGACGTTGTACTTGTCGAGCACGTCGCGCTGGAAGCGCGTGAGGCCGGCATCGCCCGCGTCGTTCGTGAAGAAATCGTTGCCGGCGATACCCTGATTCAGCACGCCCACCGTCATGCCCGCCTGCTGCAGACGCGCGGCGAGCAGGTTGGGCCAGCGGCCGTTCGTGTTCGGCGGCGAATCGATGCCGTCCGTGATCGACGCGCCGAACGCGACCACCGCGCCCGTCGCACTGGCGTTCTGCACGACGACGTCGGTGAGGAAGTAATACGACTGCGCGCCGAGCGCGTTGACCACGCCGCCCGCGAATTCGGTGTCGGCGCTGACATCGCCGGGCGCGACGTACACGTCCTGCAGGCCTTCGGCGTGACCGGTGGTTTCCGATGGCGTCTGCTGCGGGAGATAGGCGCTGACGACGATGTCCGACATCGCCGGCACCGCGATCGCGATCGGATCGCTCATCTCCGTCTTGCCGGGCGGAATCGTCACGAAGGGCTGACCGTTGAAGGTGACGGCCCGGTCGCTGCCCGGCACGGTGCGTTTGCCGTCGGCGCGCAACGCGACGCGCACGTCGCCGATCACGAGCGGCTCGCTGCCGTACTGATTGGAAAACTGGACGCCGGCGGCCGTCCCGCCGATGCTCGTGTGCACGATCTGCCGGATGGTCTGATTATTGAAGCCGCCGCCGCCGACGATCATCGGCGCGGTGCTCCAGGTGCCGGTCCACGGCAGGGTAGCGCTGATGTTCTGCGCAAAACTCGACGACGTAAGCGGCAAGGCGAGCGCGGTGGCCACGAGGGCTCGCTTGAGGCGAGGAAATCGCTTGTTCAACTTGTTCTCCGAAACCAGCCTGGAATGAGATAGACGTCTCGCAGTGCGCGAGACTTTTGGCGGGCGCATGTGGCCACAGCGCGCCGGGGTGCGCGGCGAAATCTTTGAATGCGTTTGTTTCGCCTTGGTGAATCGGAGCACCATTTGTGCGCGTGCTCTGTGCGCGCGCGCTCATTTCGCCCGATACGCAAGTCTTTCGTCGCTAGCTCGCAACTAACTGTCTACGCAAGCACCCGCCTTTGTTCGCGGGCGGCGTAAGCGTTTACGGTTGCACGTCGGAAGCGGGCGCCGGAGAGCTTGCAGTTTCGCCGGGCGTGGGCAGGATCGGCGGCATCGTCGTAAACACTGGCGGTTGCGGCGGCTCTTCGGTCACTTCGGCGGCGGGCTCCGAAGGCGGCCGCTTCGGACGCACCGGATGCTGCGCCGCCGTCTGCGCGGTTTTCGGCTTGCCCGGCTTCGGCGCTTTCGAGAACGTCTCGTCGAACCAGGTTTTTGCGTTCGTGAGCATCGTTTGCCACATGCCCGGCGCTTCCTGCGTATCGAAGCGCGCGCGGGCATCGATCAGATGCGAACGCAGCGAACGCTGCATGAAGTCGCCGACGATCGGCAACGCGCTGTGCGCGCCTTGGCCCCAGTAATCGCTGCGCAGCGTGACGCGGCTGTCGTTGAAGCCGACCCACGCGCCCGCGACGAGTTGCGGATGCATCAGGATGAACCAGCCGTCGGCGTTGTCCTGCGTAGTGCCGGTCTTGCCCGCGACATCCGCGCGAATGCCGAAGCGCGTGCGGATCGTCGTGCCGGTGCCGCGGTTGATGACGTCGCGCATCACATCGACGAGCTTGCGCGTCGCATCGACGGACAGCGCGCGCTCGGGCGTGCTCTCGAACTGCGCGAGGACTTCGCCGTCCTTGTTCTCGATGCGCGTGACGAGCAGCGGCTCCATATAACTGCCGTCGTTCGCGATCGTGCCGTACGCCGACACCATTTCCCTCAGCGTCACCGGGCTCGTGCCAAGCGCGAGCGACGGCACCACGTCGAGATGACTGTCGCGCACGCCCATGTCACGCGCGAGCCGCGCGACGCGTCCCGGACCGACTTGTTCCATCAACTGCGCGCTGATGCGGTTCTTCGAATACGCGATGCCGTCGCGCAGGCTCACGGGACGGCCCGACGGCGGCGAGTCGTCGGTCGGGCGCCAGATTTCGTCGCCGCGTATCGGGATTTCGACGGTCTGATCGACGATCGTATCGGCCGGCTTCGCGCCGCGCTCGAACGCCGCGCCGTAGACGAAAGGCTTGAAGGTCGAGCCGGGCTGGCGGCGCGCCTGCGCGACGTGATCGAACGGATCCTGCGTGAAATCGCGGCTGCCGACCCACGCCTTGATCTGCCCGTTGCGCGGATCGAGCGCGACGAACGCGGCCTGCACGCGCGTCTTGTCCTCGCACAGCGCCTGCATGAAGGCGCGGTCCGAGCCGAGTTTCTTGATGGCGTCGGCGTCGTTCGCGCCGCCCGTGCGCAGCGCGCGGTATGCGTCCGTCTCGCGGATGAACGCGTGCCCGAGATCGGCGTTCGCGTTCGCGCAACCGGCGCGGCCGCCCCACGCCGCGTTGGCGATCGATTGCAACTGGTTGCCCTGCAGCGCGAGCGCGTTCGTCGCCATCGCCTGCAGACGCGAATCGATGGTCGTGCGCACGACGAGGCCATCGGAATAGATGTTGTAGTCGTTGTCGTCGGCCCAGCCGATCAGCCATTTGCGCAACTGCTGCGCGAAGTGCGGCGCGCGGCCGGGCGCTTCCGTCTGCCGCTCGAAGTCGATGCGCAGCGGACGTTTCTTCAGCGCGTCGAGTTTGGTCGCCGGCAAGTGGCCGAACTTGACCATCTGCCCGAGGACGATGTTGCGCCGGTCGAGCGCGCGCTCCGGATTGATCACCGGGTTGTAGTAACTGTTGCCCTTCAACATGCCGATGAGCGTCGCGCTTTCGAGCACGTCGAGCTGGCCGGCGGATTTGTCGAAGTAAGTGCGCGCGGCCATTTCGATGCCGTACGCGTTGTACAGGAACGGCACCGTGTTCAGATACGTTTCGAGAATCTCGTCCTTCGAATAGAGCGCTTCGATCTTGAACGCCGTGATCGCTTCCTTCAGCTTGCGCGTGAGCGTCTGCGAGCGGCCGATTTCCTCGGGATACAGATTGCGCGCGAGCTGCTGCGTGAGCGTCGAGCCGCCTTGCCGGTCGCCCGAGAACGTGCGCAGCGCCGCGCCCGCCGTGCGCCGGAAGTCGATGCCGTGATGCTGATAGAACCGCCGGTCTTCGGTCGAGATGAGCGCGTCGATCACCTGCGGCGAAATCTGCTTGAGACTCACCCATTCGCGATGCGTCGGCTTGAATTCGGCGAGGAGCTTGCCGTCGGCGGAATAGATCTGCGCGGGCTGATCGACTTTTGCACGGCGGATATCGCGGATACCGGGCGTGAACGGAATCAGCACCAGCACATAGATAAGAAAGAGCGCCGGCAGAAGGAGCAGCGAACGCGCACGCAGATGCGGACGCAGCCGCGACGCGAGGCGAGCCAGAATCGCCTTGGCCCAGGCTTTGAAATCAGACGCGGTCACAACGAAACGGGATGCCCGGACATGGAAAACCCTGAATCGTAGCGTAATTTTTCAGCAGGTCTTTCGCAAAAGTGTCGCCGACGCTACACCGCCCGCGTTCCCGCCGATTCGCCGATTGGAAACGCCGTCGTCGAAAGCACCTCACGCAACACGACGAACGTGCGGATCTGCCGCACGCCCGGCAGATAGAGCAGCTTTTCGGCGTGGAGCCGGTTGAAGCTTTCGCTGTCGCGCGTGCGGATCAGCATGAAGAAGTCGAATTCGCCGGTCACGACGTGGCATTCCATGCAGCCGGGCACTTTCTGAGCGGCTTTCTCGAAGGCGTCGAAGGAATCGGGCGTCGAGCGGTCGAGGATCACGCCGATCAAGACGAGCATGCCGGCATCGAGCGCTTTCGGATCGAGCAGCGCGACGGTCGCGCGGATCAGCCCCGCTTCGCGCAGCCGCTCGACGCGCCGCAGACACGCGGGCGGACTCAGATTGACCTTCTCCGCGAGCGCGACGTTCGAGATCGACGCATCGCGCTGCAACTGACGCAGGATCGCGCGATCGACGCGATCGGTCTGGACGCTTGCCGGATGCGGGTTTGGAGCGGATGCGGTTTTTTTCATTGCTTCAATGGGCTCTTGTACGAAATAAAAGTTAGCGAACAGCGTCTCGCGTCCAAAAACGTTAGGCCGAACGGCATTTTTTCGCAACCCGATCCGTCACGAGAATCTCTACGATTCTGTCATGCAGTCCCACCATCACGAGGATGCCGACATGAATCTGCAACGTTTTCCCCGCTATCCGCTCACGTTCGGACCGACGCCCATTCAGCCGCTCAAGCGCCTGTCCGCGCATCTCGGCGGCAAGGTCGAGTTGTACGCGAAGCGCGAGGACTGCAACAGCGGCCTCGCGTTTGGCGGCAACAAGACGCGCAAGCTCGAATATCTGATTCCCGAGGCGATCGCCGAAGGCTGCGACACGCTGGTTTCCATCGGCGGCGTGCAGTCGAATCAGACGCGCCAGGTCGCCGCGGTCGCGGCGCATCTCGGCATGAAGTGCGTGCTCGTGCAGGAAAACTGGGTCAATTACTCCGATGCCGTCTATGACCGCGTCGGCAATATCCAGATGTCGCGGATGATGGGCGCGGACGTGCGCCTCGTCGCCGATGGCTTCGATATCGGCATCCGCAAAAGCTGGCAGGACGCGATGGAAAGCGTGCGCGCGGCGGGCGGCAAGCCGTTTCCGGTGCCGGCGGGTTGCTCGGAGCATCCGCTGGGCGGCCTCGGTTTCGTCGGCTTCGCGGAGGAAGTGCGCGCGCAGGAAGCGGAGCTGGGCTTCAAGTTCGACTACATCGTCGTGTGCTCGGTGACGGGCAGCACGCAGGCGGGCATGGTGGTCGGCTTCGCGGCGGATGGGCGCGCGCGGCGCGTGATCGGCATCGATGCATCGGCGAAACCGGAGCAGACGCACGAGCAGATTCTGCGGATCGCGAAGCACACGGCGGAACTCGTCGATCTCGGCCAGGACATCACGCGCGACGACGTGATTCTCGATACGCGCTTCGGCGGCCCCGAATACGGCCTGCCGAACGAAGGCACGCTCGAGGCGATCCGTCTGTGCGCGCGGCTCGAAGGCGTGCTGACCGATCCCGTCTACGAAGGCAAATCGATGGACGGCATGATCCAGATGGTGCGCAACGGCGAATTCCCCGAAGGCTCGAAAGTGCTCTACGCGCATCTCGGCGGGGTGCCCGCGCTCAACGCGTACAGCTATCTGTTTCGCAACGGCTAGAACGCGCTGCGGAATGCGTCGAACAATGCGGCGACGCGTTCCGACGTATCCGCTTCGAAGACTCGCATGCGCGAGCCGAGCATGTGCGTGAGGATCGGCGGCGCGGGATCGCCGGGGCGCAGGATCGCGAGAATCTGCGCGCGGAGGTTTTCATCGACGAGCGCGGCCGTGTCGCGGCCGAGAAGCGCCGCGCCCGCGATATCCGGATCGTGTCCGTGGCGCTCGACGAGATCGAAGGCATCGGCATAAAGACGATCGAGGTTGCCGGCTTGAGCGTAACGCGCCATCAGAAAGAGCAGGTCGATCGCGTCCTTGCGGTCGGCGGCGTGCCGGTCTTGCCACGCGATGATCTTCAGCATCGCCTGCGCGGGCAGCGAAGCGACCGGCACGACGAGATCGCGCGCGACGCGCACGGCGAGCGCCGCATCGAGCGCCTGGCGAAAACCCGCGACGTTCATCCGCACCGAACCATCCGGCGGCCACGCGATTTCGCCGTGCGCGTCCTGCACGCCGCCGAAGGGCACGATATCGAGCCACGTGCGCTCGCCGGTCTGCGGCGCGTTGAAATTCAGCCGATGCGCCGAGCCTTTCGGCGCGGTGAAATGCCCCGACGCGACGAGCGCTTGCCGCAGCGCGTCGTGGCCGGTCCAGCTTTGAATCGAGATGCCGATATCGACGTCGGCGGTGGCGCGCGTCGCCTCGATGTCGTGGACGTGCGTGAGCAGGATGTCGCGCGCGCTCGCGCCGCCGACGAACCACGCGATGTTCGTCGCGTGCGACGCGGCGACGACTTCGCGCAGCATCGCGGAAAAGACGCCGGCGAGCGGGCGATGCGGCAGCAGTTCAAGCGGCAAGATAGCGTTCACGCAGCATCCTGGCGGTTTCGAGATTGCGCGGGTCGCCGCTCGCGACGAGATCCGCATAGACGATGAGCGGCGCGACGACGTTCGGCGGAAGACCATCGACGGGCGCGAGCGCCACGGGCGCGCGCAGGAATTCGACGTTTCCGGCGGGATCGGGCCGCAACCGCGCCGCCTTGATCCATTCGCGCGGCGCGGCGTCGGCGCAATACGCGGTGACGGTCGCGGGCTTCAGGTATTCCGTGAGTATCGCTGCGGCCGGCTCGCCGCCGAACTGGCATTGACCCGGCAGGCCGGGCACGTCGCGCCACCAGTCGTTCGACTCCGCGCGATAACGCCCGATCAGCAGCGATTCGCGCAATTGCCGCGGATACAGCGTCACCCATTCGTCGATGAGCCGTTCCTTGTCGGCGATTTGCAGGCCGGCGCCGTCGGGCCGCTCGAATACATCGCGATGATCGATGAGCGCCCGCACCGCGTTTTGCACCGTGCCGTGGCTCACGCCCGCGTGTTGCGCGATATCGCGATAGCCCCGTTGCAGCAGCGCGGGCGTGATGAGCAGGGCGGCCGTGACGCGCAACGTCGACTTCGTCCAGGTTTTCGAGCGGCGCGCCTTGCCGTGCGCGACGCGCGGACGGCCCGACACGATCACGACGACGCCATCGCCTTCGATGACGCTCGCGTTGCCGGCGAGATCGAGGGCATCGACGTTCAGATCGCGGCAGGCGCGGATCATGTCGGGGGAGAGATGCGCGGTAACGAGCGCGGGTTTCGCGCCGCCGTTCTGCGCGACCGAGGCGCTGAACGCGGATAACGCGCTGAACCGGTCGATGTTTTCCCGCACGATGACAGGGCGCTTGAAGCGCGCGCCGCCGACGCGGAATTCGATGGCGGCGTCGTAGCCGCCGCGCGCGGGTGGTTTGACGCTGCGTGCGGCGAAGCCGGTCGCCTCCGTGAAGGCGGCTGCGGCGGCTTCGGCGAGTTGGTCGGTGGGTGGCATCGGCGGGTTGGGCGTCCAATTTTGGTCAGTGTACACGAAACGTGGACAGACATAAAAGTTGGACGGAGTTCGTCTTGCCGAAATCCACTCTAAGAATCATGAGGTGCGGAATCCCTACCCGGCACCGCATTTCCCCTTCACGCCAATCAAAGATAACTACAAACGTAATCCAGCGTTTCCGTCACGTCGATATCGAATCGGCTTTTGCCCGGCACCGAGAACGATTCGCCCGCCTTATACGTCTTCCACTCATCGCTGCCGTCGAGCCGAATACGGCACTGGCCTGCCTGCACCTCCATGAGCTCGGGCGCGTCGGTGCCGAAGTTGAGCGTGCCCGGCAGGATCACGCCGAGCGTTTTCCTGGTGCCATCGGCGAAGAGAACCGTGTGCGACACGCACTTGCCGTCGAAGTAGACATTGGCGCGTTTGATGACGGAAACCTGATCGAATTGCGTTGCGGCGGTCATGATGATGGTCCTTTGGACGGTTGCGAGGGATGGTCCGCCATCATACAAAAAAGGCGATGCGACTCACATCGCATCGCCTGTTTCGAGCCAGCAGGAACAATCAGCGATTCACGAGCCGTTTCGGCATCAGGATCCAATGCAACCGCATGTGGAGGCAAGACAGTCGCGAGAGCGTTTCAGGTATAAACCGCGATTGTCAGAGTTCCAAAACCGATACGATAGAATCGCGAACCAACTTCTGCTCGCGTTGGCAACGTTAGCGATCTTTCGCTTCATCTATTTATTCGCCGATCAATAGCTAGTTCGGACAGACCCATGGCAATAGCGATTCGAGGCGCTGGCATGCCCTTCAAGACATGCTGACGCTGTCGGCATACGGAGGATTGTTTCTTGCCGCATTCGGCGCAGCCACCCTTCTGCCTCTTCAATCGGAGGCTGTGCTTGTGGGCTTGCTGCTGAGTAAAAGCTATTCAACTGCAACGTTGATACTGGTCGCGACGATCGGCAACGTGTTGGGTTCACTGGTCAATTGGGTTTTGGGGCGATACATCGAGCGCTTCAAGAGCCGCCGCTGGTTTCCAGTGTCAGACGAGAAATTGGACCGCGCGCAGCGCATGTATCAACGTTTAGGGAAATGGTCGCTCTTGCTTAGTTGGGCGCCCGTCATTGGTGATCCTCTTACTCTCCTGGCTGGGGTGATGCGTGAGCCTCTTCTGCCATTCGTCGCGTTGGTCACGGTTGCGAAGCTCGGACGTTACCTTGTCTTGGCGGCTGTGACGATGCGATTGATCTAGATCGGTCGGCATCTTCAGATGTGTCCGCGCGCTGATACCCAGGCGACGCCGGGAACGCTTGTCTCGACGTAGTCATGGGGAATCGCCTCGCCTTTCTCCGAAGGCGAGGGGCTGCAACATAATGGAATCAGTCGAACATGTCGGGCTGCGTGGCGACGAGATCGTTCCAGATCGTCTGGAAGTGCAGCCAGCCGATGTAGTCGCTGCCCACATGCTCCCGGCTATAGCGCGCGCGGTCTTCGGGCACGAGCTTCGGCGTGATGCCGGTCGCTTCGATCATCAGTTGTTGCTGGCAGCAACGCTCGAGCGCGATGAACCAGAACGCCGCCGAATCGATGCTGTGGCGGCTCGCCGTGAGTAGGCCATGATTCTGATGGATCGCGGCCTTCACGCCCTTGAACGCATTCGCGACCTTGTTGCCGCCCTTCACTTCGACGGCGACCTTGCCGGCTTCATCGCCGATCACGACGTGGTCTTCGAAGAACGCGCACGCGTCCTGCGACATCGGAATGAGCGGCTTGCCGAGCGCCGCGAAGGCGGTGCCGTAGACGGTATGCGCGTGGCACATCGCGACGATGTCCTGATGCTGCTCATGCACGGCCGCGTGCAGCACGAAGCCCGCGCGATTGACCGCGTAATCGCCTTCGACCACGTTGCCCTGATGATCCGCGCAGATCAGATTAGACACCTTCACTTGCGCGAAGTGGACGGCCATCGGATTGGTCCAGTAAAGCGACGGATGCTCCGGATCGCGCACGGTGAGATGGCCCGCGAACCCGTAATCGAAGCCCTGCAGCGCGAAGGCGCGGCACGCGGCGACGAGGCGCTCCTTCAGGTACTGACGATGTTCCGCGTGGCTCGCAAACGTGGGCAGCTCGGGGAAGATCAAGCCTTGCTGCTCCGGCTGATAGATCGATACGCGGCCCTTGAGATCGATGGCCTGATCGGCGGTCTTTGCGGGGGTCTCCATGACGTCGCTCATCTTTTCGCTCCATGCGGATAGAAGTGGGTATGTCACGCATGGTGCCGGTAGCGATGCTTGCGCACAAACGAAGGTTGTTCAACGTGGCATGAGTCACATTCATGCGCCAAAGGTTTGAAGCGGCTGCCGAATTCGAAATTCACCGAGGTTTAAGCGATGCAACATTTTTCGCCGCGCCGCGAAACCGCGACGGTTCACGTCCGCATCCTGTGCCAAGCCTTTGAGAATCCCGCGGACGCCTGTCGCATAAGGCTTTCGCGCGACTCGGCATCGGGGGTTTAAAAACGACGCGCATCGCCGTTAACCACCTTTGCAACATTTTTCGCGTGCGGGCTGTTTCTGCTACGACAAGGCTTTCGAGCCTCCGATTGGCTTCGTTTCGCTAGATGAGCGCATCGGCGGAGCCTGCTCTGACAAGACATTCGCCAGACGAAAACGTTTGGCGTTCTGCTGCCATCGCCCGCGATCCGTCTGAAGGTCGCTTTTCACGGGTGAATCAATTTTCTTCGTACTTGAGCGCACGTTCTCGGCGCTTTGCGTGGGGAATCGCGCAAAGTCCTGTTGGTATAAGGATTGGCGTTCGCTGGCACACCTCTCGCTAATGTATGACCACGCACGAACATCGCTGCGGTATCAAACAAGAAGAAGCAGCGGGTTCGTACTACGGGGCTGGACGCAACAGGTTCGATGTATGCCATCAGACGCATGCGCGAATCCTGTTGCGAGCCAGAAGAAATCAAAAGCGCGAAGCGCAAACGCACGAGACTAAGAAAAATGTTGACACTTCAATCCGATCTGCACGGCAATCATCTGTTGGGCGCGCTTCCGGCGCAGGAATGGCAGGCTATCGCACCGCATCTCGAGCTGGTCCAGTTGCGCACGGAGCAGTTGTTGTGCGATTCCGGGCAGCGCATTCATCACGTGTATTTCCCGACCACGGCGATCATTTCGCTGCTGCATACGATGGAAGACGGCGGTTCCGTTGAAGTCGCGGCGGTGGGACGTGAGGGAATGTCGGGGGTTCCGGTGCTGACGGGCGGCGACACGATGCCGACGCGCGTGCAGGTGCAATGTGCGGGCTTTGCGTATCGCATGAGCGCGGGTGCGTTGCGTGAGCACTTCGGCCGTTCCGACTTTCTGCGCCGCGTGATGTTGCTGTACATGCAAGCCCTGCTGACGCAAGTGGCGCAGACGGCCGCGTGTAATCGTCATCACTCGCTGTCGAAGCAACTGTGCCGTTGGTTGCTGATTCAGACGGATCGCACGCCGTCGGATCAACTGCGTGTGACGCAGCAGATGATCGCCGATATGCTCGGCGTGCGCCGTGAAGGTGTGACGGAGGCGGCTGGCAAGCTGCACGATGCGGGGCTGATTCATCACAGCCGTGGGTGTATCAAGATTCTCGATCGTGCGGGACTCGAGGAGCGGGCTTGTGAGTGCTATGGCATCGTTAAGCGCGAGTTTGATCGGATGTTGCCGCGGCGTGCGGCCGAGGCGTTGGCTTAAGCTGTTTTTGGTTCTGTCGCTGGATCCCGTTTTCTTAGTGATCTATCGGCACTGCCCCTGTGCGGGGCGGCAGTCACTTTCTTTGCCGTCGACCAGAGTTAGCGCTTTAGTGCTTACTCTGGTCCTGTGCAAAGAAAGCAACCAAAGAAAGCAGCTTTTCAGGCCCGCGGTCACACGCACGTTGGGTAATTCTCTCGTCGCGGATGGCACTCGCCTAAAGAGTGCCCTCATCACAATAACGGGGCTTGGATCGCGCACGGTCTGACGAGCTAGTTTTCCAAGGACACTGGTTCAGCACGAAAGAGCTTCGGCACAGCGCTACGCGCTGCCGCCGGCTATGCAAGGGAAACCAAGGGGGCGGCGATTGCAGTGAGATGGAGACGTTAGTAGAGAAGCACGCGCGGACCCGATTGACCGGTCGGCCGCGAAGCGGGCCGGAGCTATTTGGTGCTGAACCCATTTGTTATGTGGTGCGATGTGGCAGACCGTGCGCGAGCCAAGCCCGGTTGGGCCTATGAGGGCACTCTTTAGGCGAGTGCCGCCTAGGACGAGAGAACTACGCAAATTGCGTGTGACCGCGGGCATCAGTAGCTGCTTTCTTTGCTTACTTTCTTTGCAGCAGCAAAGAAAGTGAGTGCCGCCCCGCACAGGGGCAGTGCCAATAGACCGACGCGAAAGCGGGATCCGGCGAAAGCGAAAGCACGGCGAACAGAGGGCGATTCAAACTTCAAACAAGAGCCCGACTAGCCCGCCCCCGCAACCAATTGATGCTGGCAAAGAGCAGAACAGCAAACACGATCAGCATCGTAGCAACAGCAAGAATGGAAGGATCGATGGAATCGCGAATACCGCTCCACATCTGCCGCGGCACGGTTCGCTGATCCGGCCCGCCGATAAAGAGAATGACGATAACTTCATCGAACGAAGTAGCAAACGCGAACACGCTGCCGGTAGCCACAGCCGGCGTAATGAGCGGCAAGGTCACGCGCCGGAAGGCGATCCACGGCGTCGCCCCGAGCCCCGACGCAGCACGCAAGAGACTTTGATCGAAGGACAACAACGACGCCGTCACGGTAATCACGACAAAGGGCGTGCCAAGCGCCGCATGCGCGAAGATCACACCGGGATAAGAGTTGACGAGCCCGAGCGGCGCAAAGATCAGATAGAAGCCGGCCGCGACAACGACAATCGGCACGATCATCGGCGAAATGATGATCGGCATGATGACCGAGCGCAGCGGAAACTGCGAACGCGAAAGGCCGAGCGCTGCAAGCGTGCCGAGACACGTCGCGATCAACGTCGACGCCGCACCAATGCCGATGCTGTTCAAAAGCGAGCGCTGCCAGTCGGGACTCGTGAGCGCCTGCTCATACCAGCGCAACGAAAACCCCTGCAACGGATAAGAAAAGTAGGATCCCGAATTGAACGACAAAGGGATGATCGCAAGAATCGGCGCGACGAGAAAGAACAGCACGAGCGCGGTATGCACGCGCACCCATCGGGAAGCGATGCGTTCGGTCAGCACCCTGTTGCGTGATTCCGTCATGGAAGAATGGCCCCTTAACCGAAGCGCAACCGGTCGATGCCGACGATGCGGTTGAACAGGAAATAGAAGATCGCGGTGAAGATCACGAGGTACGCCGAGAGCGCGCCCGCAAGCCCCCAATTGAGCTGCGTATTCGTCTGCAGCGCGATGAGCTGGCTGATCATTTCATCGCCCGCGCCGCCGAGCAGCGCGGGCGTGATGTAGTAGCCGAGCGCGAGCACGAAAACGAGAAAGCATCCCGCGCCGACACCCGGCAACGTCTGCGGTATGTACACGCGCACGAACGCGGTGAACGGATGCGCGCCGAGCGATTGCGCCGCGCGCAGATAGACCGGCGACACGCCTTTCATCACCGAGAAGATCGCCAGAATCATGTACGGCAGCAACACATGCGTCATGCCGATCAACACGCCCGTGCGATTGAAGATGAGCGGCAGCGGATGCGTCGCGAGACCGAGTCCCATCAAGAGGCCATTGATGACACCGCCCGGCTGCAGCAACACATACCACGCAGTCGTGCGTACGAGCAGCGACGTCCAGAACGGCACGATCACGAAAAGCATCAGGCGGTTGCTGCTTTGCGTCGGCAGATTCGCGAGCAGCCATGCGACCGGATAACCGAGCACGAGGCACAGCAGCGTGACGGACGCGCTGATCGATATCGTGCGCAGAAACGCCTGTCGATACACCGACGAGTTATCCGCCACGAACGCGACGTTGCCTTGCGGCGTCACTTGCGCATCGACGGCGGCAAGCAGATAGTCCGGCGTCGGCGACGTAGCCGCGCGTTTCAACAGACGCCAGATCTCCGGCGAATTCCAACGTTCATCCATGTCGATCAAAACCGGCTTCCACGCGGGCGGCGTCTCCTCGCGCACGCTGCGCGCGGTCCGCATCAGCAAGCTGCGAAACTCGGGCTGCGCGAAGTTGAGCCTGCGCGCGACGGTGCCGAGTTGCCCGTTCTGTTGCGCATCCTTCAGGCCCGAGGCGAGCAGCGCGAACAGATGTTCATCGGGCACGCCGCGGCCGTCCCAGGCATCGAGAGCACGAGTGAGCGCCGGCATGCTGTCCGGCACCTCCTTGTTCTCGACACTGCGCGCAAGCAGCATCGCGATTGGCGCGATGAACGTCGACAGCAAAAACACGATCAGCGGCAAGGCAAGCAACAACGCCTGCACCGATGCGCGGCGGCGCGCTCTTTGATACGAGGCGCGGCCATCGGCTCTCGTCGGAGAACCGGCGGCGTGCGCGTGAATCGATGCAGGCATGTCGTTACTCTCATCCATGAACAGCGTTATTGCGTGAGCCAGACCTGGAAGCGCTTGTTGATCTGATCTGCGTTGTCGGCCCAAAAGTTCGCGTTGATCTGCACCGCGCGCTTGAAGTTATCCGGCGCGGTCGGCATGTCGGCGAGTCGCTGCTTGTCGACGAGCGCGACCGCATCCTTACGCGGCGGCGCATACGCGATGTACTTCGAGAGATCCGCCGAAGCCTTCGGCTGCGCTTGCGACACGATGAACTTCGCCGCGGTATCGGCGTGCTTCGCGCCCGTCGGAATAGCCCACCACTCGAAGTCGTAGACTTGCGCGTCCCACACGGCCTTGAACGGCTTGTTGTCTTTCTTCGCGGCGTCGTCGATGCGGCCGTTGTAGGCCTGCACCATCACGACCGCGCCATCGGCGAGCAGTTGCGGCGCCTGCGCGCCCGATTCCCACCACACGATGTTCTTCTTGATCGTGTCGAGCTTCTTGAACGCGCGATCGACGCCGGCGGGCGTGCCGAGCACCTTGTAGACATCTTTCGGGTCGACGCCATCGGCGATCAGCGCCCATTCCATCGACACCTTCGGCGACTTGCGCAGGCCGCGCTTGCCGGGGTATTTCTGCAAATCGAAGAAGTCGTTGACAGTGGTCGGCGCGGTCTTCAGCTTGCTCGCGTCGTAGGCATAGACCGTGGACCACACCATGCTCGCAACCGCGCAATCGCTGATCGAGCCGGGGATGAAGTCGCTCGTCTTGCCGAGCATCTTCTTGTCGAACTTCTGCAGCAGGCCTTCATCGCATGCGGTGATCGCGTCGTTGGTTTCCAGATCGATGAGATCCCACGTCGTGTTCTTCGCCTGCTCCATCGCGGAGAGCTTGGCGAGGCCGCCGTCATACGATTCGGTCGAGAAGTTCACGCCCGTTGCCTGCGTGAACGGTTCGAACCAGGCTTTCTTGGCGGCGGCTTCGAACGCGCCGCCGAACGTCACGACGGAGAGTGTCTCCGCCGCCTGTGTCGAGATAGTTGCAAACGCAAATACTGCGAGTGCGGCGCATTGTGCTTTGATGTGATTGCGCATGTCAGTTGGCTCCTGCGGGTGCGGTCGGGATGAGAGAAGGTGAGGGCGGTGTGCTCGGGGCAATCGCGGGCGCGTTTTTTGGCGCCATCATCGCGAGAATCTTGCAGTCGTCGTGACGCCACGCGATATCGATCGTGCTGCCTGCGCAGGGCAATGCGTGACGCTGGGTATTGGGCACTTTGACGACGATGGAATCGCGCGAGCCGAGCTTCAGATGCACGCGATGATGATCGCCGCAGTACACGAGCTCCTCGACGCGTGCGCGCACGACGTTGCTGTGCTCGTCCGCGTGCGCGTCTTCCGTGCCGGGAATGTGCGCGCGTTCGGGGCGCAGCGCGAGCATCGCTTCATCGCCGGCGCGCAGGCCGTGCTCGCAACGTCCGCGAATGACGCTGCCGTCCGATAGCGCCAGCGTCGCCCATTCGCCGTTCGCACTGACGACGCGCCCCGTGAGCCCGTTGTTCTCGCCGACGAAGTTCGCAACGAACGCGTTCTGCGCGTTCTCGTAAAGCTCGCTCGGCGTCGCGGCCTGCTGGATGCGGCCATCGGAAAAGACGGCGACCCGGTCCGACATCGTCAGCGCTTCGGCCTGATCGTGCGTCACGTAGACGATCGTCAGCGAAAGCTCGCGGTGCAGCCGCATGATTTCGTATTGCATCGTTTCGCGCAGGCGCTTGTCGAGTGCGCCGAGCGGCTCGTCCATCAGCACGACGCTCGGTTCGAACACGAGCGCGCGTGCGAGCGCGACGCGCTGCTGCTGCCCGCCGGAAAGCTGTGAGGGTCGCCGGCTCGCGAGATGGGGCAACTCGATCATCTCCAGCGCGCGCTTCACGCGCGTCTTCTGCTCGGCGCGGCTCACGCGTCGCACGGAAAGCGGAAAGGCGACGTTCTCCGCGATCGTCAGATGCGGAAAGAGCGCGTAGTTCTGAAAGACCATGCCGATGTCGCGCTGATGCGGCGGCTTGTCGTCGAGACGCCTGCCATCGAGACGAATCTCGCCTTGCGTCGGCGTTTCGAAGCCCGCGAGCATCATCAGCGTCGTCGTTTTACCCGAGCCGGACGGACCGAGCAGCGAAAGAAATTCTCCCTTGCGCACGTCGAGGTTCAAATCCTCCACGACGTAATGGGCGCCGTCATACGATTTGCTCACGCCGGAGAAGGAGATGAAGGAAGGGGCTGACATCGTGTTCGTGTCCTGTCTTTCAGTGCTGTGCGAGCTTCGTCGCGATATAGCGCGCAAAGTCGAAATTGGGCCGTTCAAGGTGGCTCAGATTTCCGGGCTTCGCGAGCGGCGCATGCACGCCGCGAAACACCGCTTCCACGCCGCGCCTGTCTTCCGCGTTCACTTCGTCGAGCAGCTTCTTCAATGTCGACATATGCGCGTTCGCTTCCGCGTCGGCGATGAATTCAGGCGCGAGACCGCCGCCGAAGCGGATATGCACTTGCCCGACGCCGCGCGGCTGCAACACGAGATACCAGAAATAGCCGGGCGTAAGCGTGACGAGATGCGTCGGATAGATCGCGAGCAGTGCGGTCGTCTTGCGCCAATGACCCGTTAAGCGCGGGTTATCCGGATGAGCATTGCCAATGGGCAAGCTCGCTTCCTTCGTGATCCAGTGATAGTTGAACGCGGGATAACCCGGTGGACATTCCATCTCTTCGAGCTTCGAATGCGGCCCTACGGTCGCGCGATGCAGCATTGGCAAGTGATAACTTTCCATGAAGTTTTCGGCGAGGATCTTCCAGTTGGTATCCCACACATGCTCTTCATAGAAAGTTTCGATGTAGTCCGTCATGCCATACGCGCCGATCAATTCGCTCAGTTCGGCTAGCTGCGTTGCGACGGGCGGCGCGCTTTCATCGAGCGTCACATAGATCCAGCCTTGCCATTCCTCGCAGCGCACGGCGGGCAGCCTATAACTTTCCTTGCAGAAGCCTTCTTGCCGGTCCATGAGCGGCGCGCCCTTCAATTCGCCGTCGAGTCCATAACTCCACGCGTGATACGGGCACACGATGCGCCGCTTGTTGCCGCGCCCTTCCAGCAGCACCGACATGCGATGCAGGCACACATTCGACATCGCCTTGAGCTGCATCTGCTCGTCGCGCAATACGACGATCGGCTGCGCGCCGATCTGCGCCGTCAGGTAATCGCCGGGTTCCTTCAACGCGCTCGCGCGGCCGACGCATTGCCATTCATGCGCGAAGATCTCGCGCTCTTCGAGTGACAGGAAGTCGGGCGATGTATAGACGCCAGGCGGCATGGCGTGCGCATCGCTGAATGGTCGTTCGCAATTCGACCGTAACTGGTCGATGAGCGTGTCCACTGCGATCATGAAGCCCTCCTTGTCTCAACTCGTGAGAGCGCGCTGGCGCGGGCTTTGACCGCATTGCGCTCGACATGGACATCAATCTATCAAGCCAAATTGCCAGCCAAAATATTGTTTTCGGATACAAAGCAAAGCTTTTATCTATGCAGCCCCGATAACTTCACGTATCGATATGCAGTCGCCTAATATAGTTCTCGCAGAACGACGAGAAGCGATGCACCACTTGCCGCGGACGCATTGTGCGCGATTGCGCGATGCCTAACGTAGTCGCGTTGACGTTGTCCTTGAAGCGCTTAATCACGAAGTCCTCGCCATCCACCGTGCGATTCGACTTCAGCGGAAAGTTGAGGATGCTATAGCCGAGGCCGTTCGCCACCATGCCGCGCACGACTTCCGGTTGCGATGACCGGAACGCGGGCACGGGACGGCTGCCGACCGCATCGAAGAGCGCGGCGAAATACTCGCGGCTATGCGGCAGATCGAGCATCACGTAAGGCTCCGATTGCAAATCGGCGAGCGATACCTTGCGCGCTCGCGCAAGCCGATGCGTCTTCGGCAAGATCGCATAAGGCGGCAACGAAAGCAGCGGCGTGAACGCGATGTCTTCGGTCAAGTCCAGACTATAGGTGAGGGCGATATCGAGCGAACCGTCATGCAGGCCGCGCAACAAGCCGTCCTGATGCGCTTCGACCGTGCGAAACGAAATGCCCGCGTGCCCTGCCGTGAAGCGGCTGATGAGCCCCGGCATCAACGGCGGTGCGAGCGACACGAGACAGCCGAGCGCGATGGAGCCGGTCATGCCGCCATCCATTTCTTTCGCGGCCATTTGCAGTTCTTCCGCGATCTTCAGCAGATTGCGCGCTTGCCCGAGCAGATCGCGGCCGGCCTGCGTGAGCGACAGACCGCTCGCATGATGGCGAATGAATAGCTGCACGCCGAACGATGCTTCGAGATCGGCGAGGGCGGTCGATATCGACGGCTGCGAAATATGCAGTTTTTTCGCGGCGGCGGTGAAGGACAAGGCTTCGGCAGCGACCACGAAGTAGCGCAATTGCCGCAGCGAATAGCGCAAGGGATGGCTTTCCATCGATGACATTCCGGAAATGGAGCTTCGATGAGCCGCATTGTGAAGTGCTCAAAATTCATTGCATAGCCAAATCCGATGCCGTGCATTTTTTAAATATATTTTTCGGATTCGATCGGGACGCGTAGATTTTCACGAAGACATCACGGATACAACGGCCTTTCAGAAGGACATAGCCATGACAGTGGAAACAACGTCTATCGACACGCTCGTGGTCGGCGCGGGCCAGGCAGGCGTCGCGATGAGCGAACACCTGAGCAAGCTCGGCGTGCCGCATCTCGTGCTGGAACGCGATCGCATCGCCGAACGCTGGCGCACGGGCAGGTGGGATTCGCTCGTCGCCAATGGTCCCGCATGGCACGATCGTTTCCCTAATCTCGAGTTCGCGGATTTCGACCCCAATGGTTTCGCATCGAAAGATCAGGTCGCGGAATACTTCGTCGAGTATGCGAAGAAATTCGATGCGCCCATTCGCACCGGCGTCGAAGTGAAGAAGGTCGTGCGCAATGCGGGGCGGCCGGGCTTTACCGTCGATACATCCGACGGAACCATCGAAGCGAATCGCGTGGTCGTCGCGACGGGTCCGTTTCAGCGCCCCGTGATTCCGCCGATCGCGCCGTCGTCCGCAAAGCTCACGCAGATCCATTCCGCCGACTATCGCAATCCGCAGCAACTGCCCGAAGGCGGCGTGCTCGTCGTGGGCGCGGGATCGTCGGGCGTGCAGATCGCCGATGAATTGCAGCGCGCGGGCCGGCGCGTGTATCTGTCGGTCGGCGCGCACGATCGTCCGCCGCGCGGATATCGCGGACGCGATTTCTGCTGGTGGCTCGGCGTGCTCGGCGAATGGGACGCGGAAGTGATGAAGCCGGGCCGCGAGCATGTGACCATTGCCGTGAGCGGCGCGCGCGGCGGCCATACGGTGGACTTCAGGCGCCTCGCGCATCAGGGCATCACGCTCGTCGGTCTGACGAAATCGTTCGACGATACGCGCGTGAGCTTCGAAGCCGATCTCGCGGATAACATCCGTCGCGGCGACGAGAACTATTTGTCATTGCTCGATGCCGCCGATGCCTATGCGCAACGCAACGGCCTCGATCTGCCCGAGGAGCCCGAAGCGCGCCATATTCCCGCCGACCCGGAATGCATGACGCATCCGCTTCTCGAACTCGATCTCGCGCAAGCGGGTGTTACGTCGATCATCTGGGCGACCGGTTATGCCGTCGATTTCAACTGGCTGCAAGTCGATGCATTCGATGACAAAGGCAAGCCGAAACATCAACGTGGCGTCGCCAAAGAACCGGGCATCTATTTTCTCGGCTTGCCGTGGCTTTCGCGGCGCGGCTCCGCGTTCATCTGGGGCGTGTGGCACGACGCGAAACATATCGCCGATCACATCGTCACGCAGCGCAAATACCTCGCTTATTACGACGCGCCGCAACGTGCTGTCGAGACGAAGCGCGAAGAAGGCGTGACCGATGCATCGCGCGTCCACAAGGTCAGCGAGATGGGCGTCAACTGATCAGAAACTATCCGGAATCAAGGTGCATTCGATGAGCCAACCTACGCATACCCGTATCCGCATGTTCAACACGAAGGATACGTACCCGAATCAGACCCTCGATAACGATCTCTGCCAGGCCGTTCGCGCGGGCAATACCGTTTATGTGCGCGGTCAGATCGGCACGGACTTCGACGGCAATCTCGTCGGTCTCGGCGATCCGCGCGCGCAGGCCGAGCAGGCGATGAAGAACGTGAAGCAGTTGCTCGAAGAAGCGGGCAGCGATCTCTCGCATATCGTCAAGACGACGACTTATCTCACCGATGTGCGCTTTCGCGAGCCGGTGTATCGCGAAGTCGGCAAATGGCTGAAGGGCGTGTTTCCGATTTCGACGGGCCTTACCGTCGTCGCGCTCGGACAACCCGAATGGCTGATGGAGATCGACGTGATCGCCGTCATCCCCGATGGATGGACGCCGCCCCAGGAGCGCGCATGACATTCTCGATCGTCGGACGATGTGAAGAGACCGGGCAGCTCGGCATCGCGATCAGTTCGTCGAGCATCGCGGTGGGCGCGCGCTGTCCGTGGGTGCGCGCGGGCGTGGGCGTCGTCGCGACGCAGAACGTCACGCTGCCCGTGCTCGGTCCGCAAATTCTCGATTACATCGAAAGCGCCAAGCTCGATGCGAACGCCGCACTCGAACGCGCGTTGAGCGCGAACGAATGGAGGGAGTATCGGCAGGTGACGGTCGTCGATGCGCAAGGCCACACCGCGTTCTTCAGCGGCAAGCAAGCGCTCGGCACGTATCACGCGGTCGCGGGCAGGCAATGCGTCGCGGCGGGCAACATGCTCGCGGGCGTGCATGTCATCGAAGCGATGATTCCCGCATTCGAGAACGCATCGGGCCAGCTTGCGGATCGTCTGCTTGCCGCGATGCATGCGGCGATCGCGGCGGGCGGCGAAGCGGGGCCGGTGCATTCGGCGGCGCTGAAGATCGCGGGCGAGCAAAGCTGGCCGCTCGTCGATCTGCGCGTCGACTGGGCCGATGACGATCCCATCGGCAAGCTCGATGACCTGTGGCATGCGTACGAGCCGCAGATGCAGGACTACGTGACGCGCGCATTGAACCCGACCGCTGCGCCGAGCTACGGAGTGCCGGGCGATGAGTGACACGACGAGCCGCGATCTGCTCGACAAGCTGATTAGTTTCGCGACCGTCAGCCGCGATTCGAATCTCGCGCTGATCGAGTTCGTTCGCGATTACCTCGCGCAGTTCGACATCGAAAGCGAGCTGTTCTACAACGCGGAGCGCACGAAGGCGAATCTGTTCGCGACGATCGGACCGCGCGATCGCGGCGGCATCGTGCTCTCGGGGCATACGGATGTCGTGCCGGTCGATGGCCAGCCGTGGACCGTCGATCCATTCCGTCTCACGGAAAAAGATGGACGGCTGTATGGCCGCGGCACAGCCGACATGAAGGGCTTTCTCGCGTCGGTGCTGGCCGCCGTGCCGATGTTGATCGAGCGCGAACTGAGATTGCCCGTGCATCTGGCGTTTTCATACGACGAGGAAGTCGGATGCCTCGGCGTGCGGCCGATGCTCGCGCAACTGGAGAAGCGCGCGCACAAGCCCGTTCTGTGTCTGATCGGCGAGCCGACATCGTTGAAGCCGGTGCTCGGTCACAAGGGCAAGCTCGCGATGCGTTGTCAGGTGAAAGGCGCGCCTTGTCATTCCGCCTATGCGCCGTATGGCGTGAACGCGATTCAATATGCAGCGCGCCTCATCAATCGGCTTGAAGAAATCGGCGAACGGCTGGCGCAGCCCGAGCATCACGACGAGCGCTTCGATCCGCCGTATTCGACCGTGCAGACGGGCGTCATCAAGGGCGGTCGTGCGCTCAACATCGTGCCGGCGGAATGCGAGTTCGATTTCGAAGTGCGCGCGCTTCCCGGCTTCGAAGCGAGCACGGTCGCCAAGGATTTGCAGGCGTACGCACAAGCCGAACTGCTGCCGAAGATGCGCGCCATTGAACCCGAGACGGACATTCGCCTCGAAGCGCTATCCGCGTATCCCGGACTCGCGACATCGCCGGAAAGCGAAGCGGCGCGTCTCGTCGCGCTCTTGAGCGGATCGTCGGAATTCGGCACGGTGGCGTTCGGCACGGAAGGCGGACTCTTCGATCAGGCAGGCATTCCGACTGTCGTATGCGGTCCCGGCAGCATGGATCAGGGACACAAGCCCGATGAGTACGTAACCCTCGAACAACTCCACGATTGCGACGCGATGCTGATACGCCTCGCCGATCATCTTTCGACCACAGCCTGATTTCTCACACGCCGCAGGCGATACGGGCGCGATGCGCGTCAGGGCATCGCTTTGCCGCGCACAAACTGGAGACGACTTTGACTAGTGCATCACGCAACGCTTCTCCGTTGATCGAGAAGCACACCATCGGCTATGTGCCGCCCGAGGATCGTCACGGCAAAGTGCGCGACCTGTTCACGCTATGGTTCGGCGGCAATATCGCGCCCTTGCCGATCGTGACCGGCGCGCTCGGCGTGCAGATCTTTCATCTGAACCTGCTGTGGGGCATCGTTGCGATCGTCGTCGGACAGGCGGTCGGCGGCGTGCTGATGGCGTTGCATTCCGCGCAAGGGCCGCAAATGGGCATTCCGCAGATGATCCAGAGCCGCGCGCAGTTCGGATCGTGGGGCGCGTTGCTCGTGACCGTCATCGCGGGCGTGATGTACGTGGGCTTCTTCGCGTCGAACATCGTGCTCGCGGGGAAGTCGCTGCATGGCATCGAGACGTCGGTGTCGGTGCCCGTGGGCATCGTGATCGGCGCGCTGGGATCGGGACTGATCGGCATCATCGGATACAAGTTCATTCATATCCTGAACCGCATCGGGACGTGGGTCCTCGGCATCGGCATTTGCGTGGGCTTCGGCTACATCCTCACGCATGTCTCGACGGACGATTTCCTCACGCGCGGCGGCTTCAACTTCGCCGGCTGGCTCGCGACCATATCGCTTTCCGCGCTGTGGCAGATCGCGTTCGCGCCTTACGTGTCCGACTATTCGCGCTATTTGCCGGCGACCGTGCGCGTCTCGTCGACGTTCTGGGCGACGTATCTCGGCTGCACGATCGGCTCGACGCTCGCCTTCGTGTTCGGCGCGGTCGCGGTGCTCGCGGTGCCGCCCGGCGCCGACGCGATGGATGCCGTGAAGCTCGCCACCGGACCGCTCGGCCTGCCGATGCTCGTGTTGTTCCTGTTGAGCGTCATCAGCCACAACGCGTTGAACCTGTATGGCGCGGTGCTCGCGGTGATCACGTCATTGCAGACGTTCGCGTATCGCTGGATTCCGACGGCGAAAGCGCGCGCCGTGTTGTCGGTCGTGATTCTCGTCGCGTGCTGCTATGGCGCGATCGGCGCATCGACGAACTTCGTCGCGAATCTCGTCGATCTCGTGCTTGCGCTGCTCGTCGTACTGGTGCCGTGGACCGCGATCAATCTCATCGACTTCTATGTGATCCACAAAGGCAAGTACGACATCCAGTCGATCTTTCAGGTAGACGGCGGCATCTATGGACGATTCAATCCGCAGGCGTTGATCGCTTATGCGATCGGTATCGTCGTGCAGATTCCGTTCATGAACACGCCGATGTATGCGGGCGCGGTGCCCAAGTATCTCGACGGCGCGGATCTGTCGTGGATCGTTGGATTGCTGCTGACGTCGCCGGTTTATTACTGGCTTGCATCGCGCGATACGAGTTATCGGCGCAGACAGAACGGTGCGCGTGTGGCGTCGAATGTGGCGCGGTGATTCATAAGCGATGTCGGGCGGGACTCTTTCCCGCCCGACAATTCTGTTGTAACCCCGGCTGCATTTACGTCGAGTGTGCACATGCACAAAATCGCGTCACCTGCTGCGAAAACCCTTCGCGGCGCATCGAGGCGGTGACGATCCCAGGCTTGCCGAACGGCGGCCTGCAAGTGCGGTTCAGTGATTCTGATTCGTTGCGGCAAACATCGCTCCTCCTCGCACACGCATTCAGGAGCTTGTCATGTCGAACGATCTTCCTCTCCGGACGGCTTCGCGCCGTCATTTCATCGGCGTCGCGGCGGCGAGCATCGCGGCGAGCGCATTGAGCCGCGTCGCATTCGCCGATTCGATCCAGAGCACGGCGGACATCGTGCAAGTGAAGAGCGGCGACAAGACCGCGATTCGCCCGCTTCGCGTCCACGCAACGGATGCGCAACTCGCCGATCTGAAGCGGCGCGTGCAGTCGACGCGCTGGCCCGAACGCGAAACCGTCGCCGATGCCTCGCAAGGCGTGCAACTCGCGACGATGCAGCAACTCGCGCGCCATTGGTCGACCGCTTACGACTGGCGCAAGCTCGAAGCGCGGATCAACGCGGTGCCGAACTTCGTCACCGAGATCGACGGACTCGACATCCACTTCATCCACGTTCGCTCGAAACATGCGAACGCGTTGCCGATGATCGTCACGCACGGCTGGCCCGGCTCGATCATCGAGCAACTGAAGATCATCGATCCGCTGACGAATCCGACCGCGCATGGCGGCAATGCATCGGATGCGTTCGATGTCGTGATTCCGTCGCTGCCCGGCTACGGATTTTCCGGCAAGCCGGCGACGACCGGCTGGGACCCGCAGCGCATCGCGCGCGCATGGATCGCGCTGATGCAGCGGCTCGGCTACACGCGCTATGTCGCGCAGGGCGGCGACTGGGGCAACGCGGTGACCGAGCAGATGGCGCTTATCGCGCCGCCGGAACTGATCGGCATGCACACGAACATGCCGGCGACGGTGCCGGACGATATCGCCAACGCGCTGAAGTACGGCAATCCCGCGCCCGCGGGTTTGGCCGGCGATGAAAAGCACGCGTTCGATCAACTCGATTACTTCTACAAACACGGCCTCGGCTACGCGCAGGAAATGGCGAATCGGCCGCAGACGCTGTATGGCATCGAGGATTCGCCGATCGGTCTCGCGGCATGGATGATCGATCACGACGCGGCGAGCCAGGCGCTTATCGCGCGTGTGTTCGACGGACAGGCGGAGGGTCTCACGCGCGACGACATCCTCGACAACATCACGCTTTATTGGCTGACGAACACGGGCGTTTCATCGGCGCGGCTGTACTGGGAAAACAAGCTCAACTTCTTCGCGCCGAAGCATGTTGCGATTCCGGTGGCGGTGAGCGTGTTTCCGGACGAGATCTATGCCGCGCCGCAAAGCTGGACGGAGAAGGCGTATCCGAAGCTGATTCACTACAACCGTCTGGCGAAAGGCGGGCATTTCGCGGCATGGGAGCAGCCGCAAGCCTTCACGGATGAAGTTCGCGCGGGCTTCCGTCCGCTGCGTTCGGCGTAAAGGCGGCGCATCGCGGTCAGCGCGCGCATGGACGCGCGGCCGATGCATCGGGCGGAACCCTGTCACAATCGCAATCTCCGACGTTTCTCGACGATGCGCTCGGGAGTGCGATTGACCGGGCCGTCTCATCCGATTGCGGCGCGCGAGGTGCGCCGCGCGTGTTTCTCCATGACAAGGAGCAAGCGATGCCAACGATGCAGGCAGTGCAGGTAACGAAAGCGAATGGTCCGCTGGAAGTCGTCGAGCGCGATGTGCCGGAACCGCCCGCCGGACACGTGCTCATCAAGGTGCAGGCGTGCGGGATCTGCCACAGCGATTCGCTGACCGTCGAAGGACTCTGGCCGGGTCTGCAGTTTCCGCGCGTGCCGGGACACGAGATCGCAGGCGTGATCGAGAAGCTCGGCGCGGACGTCGAAGGATGGGAAAAGGGTCAGCGCGTCGGCGTGGGCTGGCACGGCGGGCATTGCGGCCATTGCGAGCATTGCCGGCACGGCGACTTCGTGCTTTGCCAGCGCGCGCTGGTGCCGGGCATCAGCTATGACGGCGGCTACGCGGAATACATGGTGGCGCCGCAGGAAGCGCTCGCGCGTATGCCCGACGATCTCTCCGACGTCGATGCCGCGCCGCTTCTTTGCGCGGGCATCACCACGTTCAATGCGCTGCGCAACAGCGGCGCGCGAGCGGGCGATGTGGTCGCGGTGCTCGGCATCGGCGGGCTCGGTCATCTGGGCGTGCAGTTCGCGCGCAAGATGGGCTTCCAGACGGTGGCCATCGCGCGCGGACAGGACAAGGCGCCGCTCGCGAAGCAACTCGGCGCGCATCATTACATCGACAGCGAATCGCAGAACGTGGCCGACGCGCTCAAGGCGCTCGGCGGCGCGCGCGTGATACTCGCGACGGCGACGAGCGGCAAGGCGATGAGCGCGACCATCGGCGGGCTGGGGCTGAACGGCAAGCTCATCATGGTCGGGATATCGGAAGAGCCGGTCGAGGTGCCGATCACGCAGTTCATCATGGGGCGCAACTCGGTGCAGGGCTGGCCGTCGGGCACGGCGGCGGACTCGCAGGAAACGCTCGCGTTCAGCGCGCTGTCGGGCGTGAAGCCGATGATCGAGGAATATCCGCTGTCGCGCGCGGGCGAGGCGTATGAACGGATGATGAGCGGCAAGGCGCGGTTCAGGGTTGTGTTGACGCCGGGGAAGTGAGGTGAGCGAAGCCCCGCTGGGCGGGGCTTCGAAAGCCGCCTAATCCCCCTCCCTCGTCAACAGACACCAGATCGCGAAAAACGGCACATCACCCGACCGCATCGCGTGCGGATTATTCCGCACGTTATGAATCCCGCCGCCGATGCCCGGATCGCGCCATTCTCCGCCGTTCTGCCGAAACTCACCCGGCGTGAACAGCACATAAGCTTCCTCGGGCGGATGACTGTGATCCGGATAACGCGTATGCGGCAGCATCAGCGAAAAGCCCAGTTGCACGTCATAACGGCTCTCCGCGCCGCCGGGACCGCAGATCATGCCGTGCACGTGTGCATCGATATAGCCGTCGCTACCGTTCACGCCCGATGATCGGCGCGACCAGCCGAGATCGGGTTCGAGCGCCTTGATCGCGCGCGCGGCGGTGCCGAAGCCGGTGTCATCGTCGATGAAAGGCGCGAGCGTCGCGTCGAGCCATTCGCATGCGGGATAGCGCGTGCGATGCCGCGCGCCATCGTCGGATGGCGTCTGCAACCGCTCGAACACGCGCGCCGCGACGCGACGTCCCGCTTCCGGCAGCTTCTCCGATTGAAACAGCTTCTCCGCGATGGCGATGTAAGCCGCCACGTTCTGCGCACGACGATTCATGAAGCGCTCTCCGTCACAACCAGTCGGTCTCGAAGCTGCATGCCGTGAGCGGCACGCAGCCGTGCTCCGTAAGCACCACTTGTTCCTCCAGTTTCACGCCCTGACATCCGCCTTCCGCGCCGATATAGCTTTCGATGCACAGCGTCATCCCCGTTTCGAAGACGCCGTCATAGCCCGCGCTGTCCCAATCGACCTGATGCGCGATGGCCGGCGCTTCATCGACCATGCCGATGCCATGCGCGATGCAGCTATACCGGTTCTTCACGTACGGCGCGGGAATCTTCCACGCCTTCTCGGAGAACTCGCGATAGGTCATGCCCGGACGCAGCAGGTCCATGTTGAAATGCACCTGAGAATAAGCCAGTTCGTACAGCTTGCGTTGCTCGTCGGATGGAAGCGTGTCGCCCACCGTCCAGGTGCGCGAAATGTCGGAGCAGTAGCCGTGCGGGCCGACCATGTCGGTATCGAAGGCAAGCAGTTCGCCGTTTTGCAGCACGCGCGACGAACATTCGCGCATCCACGGATTGGTGCGCTCGCCGGACGCGAGCAGTCGCGTCTCGATCCATTCGCCGCCGTGACGGATGTTCTCGAAGTGAAGATGCGCCCATAGCTCCTGCTCGGTCATGCCGGGCCGAAGCTCGCGACGCATCCGTTCGATACCGGCCTCGCACGCGCGCAGCGATTCGCCGATCAGCACGAGTTCGCCCGCCGACTTGATCGCGCGGGCGTCTTCCATCATCGCCTGACCGTCGAGCAAGGTAAGGCCGCGATTGACGAGCAGCGCCGAGCCGATCGGATCGAGCCGGTCGACCGCGAGCCGGCTGTCGCCGCGCGCGTGCGCGCGAAACACATCGACGATTTCGTTCGCCCACACTTCGGCGCGGCTTTCCGCTTCGTGGCCCGCGCTGAAATAAATCCAGCTCACCGCGCCGCGCATTTCGACGTTCAACTCGATGCCGTCCCAAACGTGCTCGCAGCTATGAAACTCCCACGCGACGATGCGGCCATCCGCGAACACCATGATGTAGCGCGACGGATTGCGCGCGGTCCATATCTGCATGTTGGACGTGTCCGTCGCATAGCGGATATTGACGGGGTCGTACAGCAGGATCGCGGGACATTCGTGTCGCTTCAATTGCGCAAGCACGCGCGCGAGCCGATAGGTTCTGACATCGCGCATCGTCCGCACCGGGTCTTCGACCGCCATGTGTGCGTCTCCTCACAGTTCCAGTACGAGGTCCGAAGTCGGACGGCTGCAGCACAGCAGGCGAAATCCCTTCTGGACTTCCCTTTCGCGAATGCCGCCGTTGTGATTCATGTCGACGGTGCCTTCGAGCACCTTGGTCTTGCACGTCCCGCACATGCCCTGACTGCACGATGACGCCACCGCGACGCCCGCCTTCTTCGCCGCCGACAGCACCGTTTGCGATGCGTTCATCGTGAACGATTTCGACGAGCGCGACAGCTTCACGGTGAAGGTTTCCTGCGCAACGCCGGCTTCGTTCGGCGAAGGCGCGGGCGCGACGCCCGCACCGATATCGAAGCTTTCCTGGTGATAGCGCGCCGGATCGTGACCGCCTTCGCGAAGCAACGTCCGCACCGCGCTCATGTAGCCGGCCGGGCCGCACGTGAAGACCTCGCGCTCCAGATAGTCGGGCGCCCATTGCGACAGCAATTGCAGGCTGAGACGGCCGATCGGACCTTGCCACCGCGTCTCGTCGCCGATGCCTTCGCACACGAAGAACACGCGCAGGCGCGGCGAGAGCTTCGCGAATCGCGCGAGTTCATCGCGGAACACGATATCCGCAGGCGTACGCGCGCTGTGGATGAACACGATGTCGCGATCCAGCCCAAGGTCGATGCTCGCGCGCGTCATCGACATGAGCGGCGTGACGCCCGATCCCGCCGACAGATACAGCGATTTCGTCGCGGGCGCGACGCTCGGCGTGAAAGCGCCGGAAGGACCGTATGCACGCAGTTCGCTGCCGGGCTTCATGTTGTCGTGCAGCCAGTTGGACATCGTTCCGCCCGGCACGCGCTTCACCGTTATCGAGAGCAAAAACGGGCGCGTCGGTGCGGAGGAGATCGTGTAGCAACGCTCGACCGATTGCCCTTGCACCTTCGCCGACACCGTCATGAACTGGCCCGGTTCGAACCGCACGGGCAGGCCGTCGGCGGTGCGGAATTCGAAGCTCTTGATATCGTGCGTTTCGTCGACGACGCGGCAGCACGTCAGCGTCTGTTGCTCGCCGCTCGGCCATAGCTTGCCGCCATGTTCCCAGGTGGCGGCATCGGCGAGGCGATCGTCGAGATCGACCGCGGGAGCAAAAATTCTGTCGACGGAATTCATGGCGCGAAAAAGAGTGCGTTGGCGATGAGCGAAGTATTGGATCGCCCATAAACACCGTCAACGCGCTTTATTTTCCGCGTTCCATTACTTGATGTTATGCGTCAGCCGTCGACCGGCGCGACGGGCGTTTCGAGCTTGAGCTGATAGAACGCCGCATCCAGCCAGCGGCCGAATTTGAACCCGGCTTCGGTGATCGTTCCCGAATGCGTGAAGCCGAGCCGCGTATGCAGGCGGATGCTGCCCGCATTCGTCGCATCGACGCAGCCGACGAGCACATGCACTTGTGCTTCGCGCGCGCGCCGGATCAGTTCGCGCAGCAGCCGCTCGCCGAGCCCGAGGCCACGGCAATCGCGATGCACATAGACGCTGTGCTCCACGGTGTACTTGTAGGCGGGAAACGCGCGGAACGTGCCCCAGCTCGCAAAGCCCATGAGCTTGCCCGACGCATCGACGGCGCCGACAACCGGAAAGCCGCCCGCGCGTTTCGCGGCGAACCACGTCGACATGGCTTCTGCTGGGCGCGGCACGTAGTCGTACAGCGCGGTCGAGTTGACGATGGCTTCGTTCAGTATCTCGAGGATGGCCGGCGCGTGTTCGGCCTCGTTGCAATCGATGAGGCGCACGTCGTCGTGCGGATCGGTGGTGTTCATTCGATATCCGTTCAGGGCTGAAGATGAATCAGTTGGCGGACGCGTCGCCGATGGCGAGAATGTAGCGCGCCGCTTTCGAAGCCGGGTTGCTGAAGATGAGCGGGCGGTCGAGGCGCATCGCGAGGCAGTCGCCTTGCTGAAGCGCGTGAAGCTCGTCGCCGATCACGATGTCGATGCGTCCGCTCATCACCCAGACTTGCTGGTGCATGTTCGATTCGCGTCCGCCGGTTTCATACGCGACGCGCGCGCCCGGCGGAAAGTCCACTTCGACGAGCTGAAACGGCGACGGCCAGCCCGCAGGCGATAGATTGCGGCGCGTATAGCCGGACTCGGGATCGCGCCATTTCAATTGCTGGCGGCGCCGCGCGAGCGGTTGCGCGGGCGCGCCTTCCGCTTCCCCGCCGAAAAGGCTCGCGAGCGATACGCCCAGGCCCGCCGCGAGCTTGTCGAGCACGACGGCGGTCGGGCTGGCCGCGCCGCGCTCGATCATCGAGATCATCGAGCGGCTCACGCCGCAGCGCGCCGCGAGCGCGTCCAGCGTGTAGCCGCGCGCGGCACGCAACTCGCGGACGCGATCCGCGATGCGCTGGTTGATGTCGGCTTCAGCGGAAGGCTTGACGGTATCTAGCATAGTGGACGGAGTGTCCAATAAACTAGACGTCGATGTCAAGCGAAAGCGGGCTTCGCTGCACGAAGACAGCGAAGCCCGCCGATCACGCCTATAACCGGTTCAGATCAGCCGTACACGGGGAAGCGCTTGGTCAATTCCGCGACCTGCTGACGAACGCGTTCGAGGTTGCCCGCGTCTTCCGGGCTTTCGAGCACATCGGCGATCAGGTTGCCGACGATCTCCGCTTCCTTCGTGCCGAAGCCGCGCGTGGTCATCGCGGGCGAGCCGAGGCGCACGCCACTCGTGACGAACGGCTTCTCCGGATCGTTCGGAATCGCGTTCTTGTTGACCGTGATGTGCGCGGCGCCCAATGCGGCTTCCGCGGCCTTGCCGGTGATTTTTTTCGCGCGCAGATCGACAAGCATCACATGGCTTTCCGTGCGGCCCGAGACGATACGCAGACCGCGCTTCACGAGCGTTTCGGCCAGCACGCGCGCGTTGTCGACCACGCGCTGCTGATATTCCTTGAACTCCGGCGACAGCGCTTCCTTGAACGCGACGGCCTTCGCGGCGATCACATGCATCAGCGGACCGCCTTGAATGCCCGGGAAAATGGCCGAGTTGATCTGCTTCTCGAACTCGGCCTTCATCAGAATGACGCCGCCGCGCGGGCCGCGCAGGCTCTTGTGCGTGGTCGTCGTGACGAAATCGGCGTGCGGCACCGGATTCGGATACACGCCAGCCGCGATCAGGCCGGCATAGTGCGCCATGTCGACCATCAGATACGCGCCGACGCTCTTCGCGATCTTCGAAAGACGCTCGAAATCGATCTTCAGCGCAAACGCCGACGCGCCCGCGACGATCAGCTTCGGCTTGTGTTCATTCGCGAGTTGCTCGGCCGCTTCGTAGTCGATGTCTTCGGCTTCGTTGAGACCGTAGCTCACGACGTTGAACCATTTGCCCGACATGTTGACCGGCGAGCCGTGCGTGAGGTGGCCGCCGTGCGCGAGGCTCAGGCCCATGATGGTGTCGCCGGGCTTGAGCATCGCGAAGAACACGCCCTGATTGGCCTGCGAGCCGGAATTCGGCTGCACGTTCGCGGCTTCGGCGCCGAAAAGCTCCTTCACGCGATCGATCGCGAGCTGCTCCACCACGTCGACATATTCGCAACCGCCGTAATAGCGCTTGCCCGGATAGCCTTCCGCGTACTTGTTGGTGAGCTGCGAGCCTTGCGCTGCCATCACGGCCGGGCTCGTGTAGTTCTCCGACGCGATCAGCTCGATGTGATCTTCCTGGCGTCGGTTTTCATTCGTGATGGCCGCCCAGAGTTCCGGATCGACGTTTTCAACGGTGCTGGTTGCGCGATTGAACATGATGGTACCCATGTAAGAGAGGAGCGGGTTGCTGCGGGAACGCGTGACTGTCCCGTATTCCATCGAAAGCCGGCTCGCGCGGATAGAAGAATTACGACATTGCGCTGGAATGCGGGCACCTGCGCATTCGCCGCAGTGAATGCTTATTTCATCGGGCGGCTGATTCGCATCAACGTGAACGCGTGACGCAGCTCGAAGCCGAGCCGTTCATACAGCGCGATGGCGCTTTCGTTGTGACTGAAGACATGCAGAAACGGCGTGTCGCCGCGCTCGCCGATTTCCTTGCGCAGGATGTTCATGAGCCGTCCGGCCAGGCCGCGTCCGCGGCAACGTTCATCGACGCACACCGCGCTGATCTCCGCATGACCGTCGATGGCCATGCGCTCGCCCGCCATCGCGATGAGTTCGCCTTGCTCGCGAATCCCGATGTAGCGGCCCATTTCGCGCGTGCGCCTGCCGAACGGACCGGGTTTCGTGCGTTGCACGAGCGCGAGCATGGCGTCGATATCGGCAGCGCCGAGCGCGATCACGTCGCGGTCGTCGATGCTTCGCGTGAAACGCGACGTCGCGATCATCTGATGGATGGCGCCGACGCGCTCCGCGTGCAATGCGCCGATGTCCGCGAGCGCATCCGCCGACAGCATCGCGACGTGTTCGCCGGGTTGCAGCAGCGCGTGCAGCGCGCGCCAGGCATCGGGTGTATCGGAGGCGATGGCCCCGAACGGCGCGACATCCGGATGGAAACGCCGCGCGAGTGTGTCGCCGAGGCCGAGATGCGCCTGCTTCGTGGTCAGCGCGGTCCAGATCGGGCGGTCGAGTGCGGCGTGGGTCGGGCGGATCATATCGGCTCCGGTTGCGAAAGGTGATCGAATGCCGATCACTTTAGGCAATTCCGAGCGTTCCGGCTATTGTCGGAAATGACAGTTTCGGGGGCATTTGCGCCAAACGAAACGCGTCAGGGGTAGCGCGCTTCGTCCAAATCGGCGATGAGCGTCGGGCCTGTCGGTTTCCATCCGAGGCGCGCCTGCGTCAGCGCGCTCGACGCGGGCATGTCCAGGCCGACGAACATCGCCATCCAGCCGAAATGCGCGGCTGCATCGTCCGGAGAAATCGACGTGACCGGCAGCTTCAGCCCGCGTCCGAGCGCTTCGGCAATCGCGCGGCTCGCGATGCCTTCCTCGCCGACCGCGTGATAACGCGCGCCGCTTTCCGCCTTCTCGACGGCGAGCCGGTAGAGCCGCGCGGCATCGGAGACATGGCCCGCCGGCCAGCGATTGCCGCCATCGCCCACATAAGCGACGACGCCCTTGTCGCGCGCAATGCCGATGAGCGGCGTGATGAGACCCTGCTTCAACGGATCGTGAACCTGCGGCAGTCTCACCACCGACACGTTGATGCCGGAATCGAGCAGCGTGTTCCCCGCCAGTTCGGACGCGATGCGCGGATTCGGATGACGCGTGTTGAAGACGTCCTCGCGCGCCGGTTCGCCGTGCTCGCCGCTGCCCATGCCGGTGCCCGACGTGATGACGAGCGGACGATTCGTGCCCGCGAGCGCCGATCCGAGCGCGGCGATCGCGCGCTTGTCCTTTTCGCAGTTCTCGACGAAGCGCGAGAAGTCGTGATCGAAGGCCGTGTGGATGACCGCATCCGCCAGCGCTGCGCCGCGCGCGAGGCTTTCTGGATCTTCCAGCGTGCCGCGATGCACTTCGGCGCCGGCATCTTCGAGCGCCCGCGCGCCCGCATCCGAGCGCGTCATGCCGATCACCCGATGACCCGCGTTGATCAATTCGTGCACCAAGGCCGAGCCGATGAAGCCGGTCGCGCCCGTCAGAAAAATTCGCATGGTGAAGCTCCCTGGTCGAATGGCGCTCACTATCCGACGTTTTTTTATCCCGTTAAAGTAGTGACGTCATCCTATTAAAACGACTAACAGGGTTTCATATCCGTGGATACGGCCAGATCGCTCGGCGATTTTCTGCGCAGCCGGCGCACGCGTCTCGATCCGGCGAGCTTCGGTTTCGCCGGACGCCGCCGCACGCCCGGCCTGCGCCGCGAAGAGGTCGCCCAGCGCGCGAACATCAGTCCGACCTGGTACACGTGGCTGGAGCAGGGACGCGGCGGCGCGCCGTCGGCCGATGTGCTGGAGCGCATCTGCGGCGCGCTGTTGCTCACCGATGCCGAGCGCGAGCATCTCTTCATGCTCGGGCTGGGACGGCCGCCGGAAGTCCGTTACCGGTCCGCCGATGGCGTCAGTCCGCGGCTTCAGCGTCTGCTCGATTCGCTGCAGACCAGCCCGGCCATCGTCAAGACGCCGACGTGGGATGTCGTCGCGTGGAATCGCGCCGCGGCCGTCGTGCTGACCGATTACGGCACGCTGCCGCCCGGCGGGCGCAATATCCTGCGATTCCTGTTCCGCAATCCCGATGTCCGCGCGCGGCAGCACGACTGGGACAGCGTCGCGCGCTTCGTCGTCGGCGCGTTCCGGGCGGATGTGGCGCGCGCGGGGCTGGTGTCGGAAGTCGGCGAGCTCGTCGAAGAGCTTCGGCACGCGAGTCCCGAATTCGACGCGCTCTGGCGCGACAACGACGTCCACAGCCACGAAGAAGGCGGCGGCATCAAGCGTCTGATGCATCCGGCGCTCGGATCGGTCGAGCTGGAATATTCGGCGTTTTCCGTCGATGGCCGGCCGGATCTCGGCATGATCGTCTACACGCCCGTCGACCGCGCGATGGCCGAGCGGATCGGCCAGCTCGCCGCGAGCGCGTGACGCTTCAGAACTTCTCCACCCACGGCCGCAGCTCGATTTCCCACGTCCACGCGCTGCGATGCTGGCGCAGCACATCGAGATAGGTTTGCGCGATGGCGTCGGGATCGAGCGTGCTGTCCGGCGCGTCGGGCGGATCGGCGCGATGTTCGGCGCGCACGCCGCCGTCGATCACGAAATGCGCGACGTGAATGCCCTTCGGCGCCAGTTCGCGCGCGGCGCTTTGTGCGAGGCCGCGCAACGCGAACTTGCCCATCGCGAAGGGCGCAGACAACGCGAAACCCTTGACGCCCGCCGTCGCGCCCGTCAGCAGGATCGCGCCTTTGCCGGCGGGAATCATGCGGCGCGCGGCCTGCTGGACGGCGTGAAACGCGCCGAGCGCCGAGACGGCGACAGCCTGCGCGACTTCTTCGGCATCGAGTTCCGCGATGGGTCCGCGCACGCGCCCGCTCGCGTTGTAGATGACGATTTCCGGCGCGCCGATGCGGGCTTCGGCCTGGGCGAAGAGCGTTTCCATCTGACCGGCATCGGATGCATCGACGGGTAGCGCGATGGCGCCGGTTTCATCGACGAGCGCCGCGAGCTTTTCGACATTGCGCGCCGCGATGACAACCGGAATGTTTTCGGCGCGCAGACGCCGCGTAAGAGAGCCGCTGATGCCTGGCCCGGCACCGACGATGAGGGCGCTGCGGTAGGGAAGTGTGCTCATGGTTTCACGCTCGGACGAAAGGTGGAACCGATGATAACTGGCGTGGGAAATCGGCGCGCGGACCGGCTGCTGCGGGGCTGTTTTTGATGAAAGTCGATGGGTTTCTCAGCGCGACGTGATCGTCGCTACATCCGGCGCGCTGACGAACGGTGGCACGCTCGCGGCGCAGCGGGATACGAGCGTCAATGCGGGCAGCGCAAGACCGATGCAGGTCATTGGCGCATCAGCAAAAAAAGGATTCTGACTCGGCAACGCGGCGCGTGTCGGACGTTGGTGATCTGAACATCGTCAGCGTGCAGGATGTGACCACGAGCAGCGCGCATCGGAGCAGCACGGGCGGCGGGTTCACGATTAGTCAAGCGGAGGCAGCGCGAGCTTCGGCGCGCAGAACGCGTGTTGTATGTGCTTGATCGTGATCACGTAGATCCGTGATCACGGCCCTCGATGTCGCTGTACGTCAGCGTGCCAGTGTACTCAAGCTGTTCTGCGATGCGTCCGCAGCACTTGCAATCACCGCGCCTTTCAGATCGATGTTGCCCTTCACATTGACGTTAAAGCCGCCTTCGCCGGCCAGAATCTCCGCCTGCTGATTGACCTACGGATAGTCGCCGTCGGCGTGACGCGCGAGGCCGCACCGCAGCCGACAGCACGACGGAATGACTCTCAACATCTGACCCGTATTGAAATGGTCCAACGATAGTCACAATCTTTTTCTGATTGAATGGAAAGATCAGGAAAGGATTATTTACGGCCACGACGGAGACGGCGATAGTAAGAAGTTTCCGTCGGTCGTCCAAGAAGGCGAAGAAAAAGTAAAAGGACGGATCGTAGTTAATCAGACCACGGCTCATTCACCGGGCCGGGTTCAGGCGCTCATGAGCGTCGTTCATGGTAATGACGACGCTCTCTCCACGTCCGACACACGCATCAGCAGCGGCGTTCTGCTCGGCCTTGGTCGGGTAAGTCGCTCGGGTTTGGCGTATGGATGTTGTCGCCGCCCGCGACGGTTTTTTTGTTCCATTCAGACCTAGAAGTTAGTTGATGATTTACCGAAAAAGGCTTGCGGCTCTGTCGTTCACAGCCCTGATGTCGCTCGCAGCAAATGCGCAGCAAATTCCATTCACAGACGAAGCCGCCGCCGCGCGCGCGAATGCGATACAGGATCAGCAAATCCAGCAACAACGCGAGGCACAGCAACGCGAATCGGCGATTCGAGCGCCGGCCGTGCGCTCGGAAATCCCTGACGAGAAGCGATATCCGTTGCTTCCTTCAGAGACGCCGTGCTTTCGCATCGACGCCTTCGAGCTCGATGTGCCGCAAACGCTGCCCGAGCCGATTCGGAAGCAGGGCGCATCATCGCTGCCGCTCGATCCGTTCGCGTTCGCCCGCGAGTGGCTCGACCACTACAAAGGTCAATGCATCGGCAAGGACGGCGTGAACGTACTGACCAAGGCGCTTCAGCAGGCAATCCTGAGCCGCGGACTGATCACGACGCGTGTGCTGCTGCCCGAACAGGACCTGTCGACCGGCACGCTCAAGTTCGCTCTGATCCCCGGCGTGATCCGCGAATTGCGCTTTGCCGATCCCAACACGTCGGGCACATGGAAGACCGCTTTTCCGGCGCGTCCCGGCGACGTGCTGAACCTGCGCGATCTCGAGCAAGGCCTCGAGCAGATGAAGCGCGTCGCGAGCCAGGACGTCGACATGAAGGTCGATCCGACCAGCTCGCCCGGTGAGAGCGATGTCGTCATCACCGTCAAGCGCGCCAAGCCTTGGACGTTCGTCGCCTCTGTCGACAACTCCGGCAGCCGTGCAACCGGCAAGTGGCAAGGCAACGTCAGCCTGGGCATCGACAATCTTCTTGGACTGAACGACATCCTGAGCGTAGGCGCGAATCAGGACCTGTACTTCGACGACAAGACTTTGGGCTCGCACGGCTTCAACGGTTCCTACTCGATCCCATGGGGCTATTGGACCGCGACGCTGTATGGCAACACGAACACTTACTATCAGCAGATCGCCGGTGTGAATCAATCGTTCGTGTCGAGCGGCAATTCGCAGAGCGCGGGGCTCAAACTGCAGCGCGTGCTGCGCCGCAGCCAGAGCGACGTGCTCAGCAGCTATATGCAACTCTCGAAGCGCTTCGGTGCGAGCTTCATCGAAGACACGGAGATCGAGCTACAACGACGCAACAATACTTTCCTCGAACTGGGACTGACCGATCGACATTACTTCGGCGGTGCACAGTTCGACGCGACATTGGCATATCGCCAAGGCATCGGTGGTCTGGGCGCGAGACCCGATCCGGAACCGGATCCTTACTCCATATCCACGCGCGCACCGACCTACCGCTTCAAGATGGCCGTGCTGGATATGAACCTGTCGATGCCGTTTGCCATTGCGAAGCAAAGCTTCCGCTACGTGACGACCGTACACGGGCAATACACCAACGATCAGCTTTACTACATCGACGACCTGACGATCGGCAGCCGCTACACCGTGCGCGGCTTCGACGGCGAACAAATGTTGGCCGCAGAAAAAGGCTTCTACTGGCGCAACGAATTGCAGATGCCGATCGGACAGACGCGCCAGTCGCTCTACGTCGGCGTGGATTACGGTCGCGTGTTCGGCCCGAATACCGAGTTTCTCGCGGGCACGCAGCTCGTCGGCGCGGTGATCGGCGTTCGCGGCGGCATTCCGTCGAAGTACGCTGGGTTCAGCTATGACTTCTTCGCGGGCACGCCGATTTACAAGCCGTCTTCACTCGAGACATCGCGCGTGACGGTCGGATTTCAGATGACCGCGCAATTCTGACGCGCGATCGACCTCGGGCTGCATTGCATGGTCAAGACACTGCGGCCCAAATAACAAAGGAGAAAACATGGCCAACGAGAAGAGTCTGACGCTCGCGTCGATTCATGCGACAGCGAAGGCGCTCACTGCCGGACTGCTGCTCGCGCTCGCCGCATGTGGAGGCGGAAGCGGCAGCGGACTCTCGGCTGTCGAGAACAACGGCAACGGGGCGACGGGAGGGACATCGTCGAATTCGGCGGATACGGCATCGACTTCATCGGACGCGCCCACATCATCCAGTGCGGCCGCGAGCTTCTTCAACAGCATCTTCTTGAAGGACAGCGGCAGCGGCTTCTATCAGTTCGATGCGAACTATCCCGGCAGCGGAGGCTACACGCCCGTCGCTTCGGGCAGAACCCGGTTCTACGTCGACAGTGATAGCGACGACAACTTCATCGCAGAGACCACAACGATAGCGGGCGCATATACGCAAGACTATGAGACGCAGCTGTATATCACGGCGGAAGGTGCGTTCACGTCGCGATCGACCCCCTACATCCATTTCGGTTCGAACTCGAAGATCTTCCAGAAGCTATCGCAAGGTTATGAGCTCGGCATGCGAGGCATGTCGACGGCCTTGGAGCGAATCACGATCAAAATGGACGACGTATCGGGTCTGCCGATCTCGGATGCCATTCGCAAGGACGAGGGTCCGGCCATCAACGGACTGCCGTTTCTGCTTGCCGCCGACAAATCGCCGATGCCGAAGGGATCCATCATCTATCAGTTGCCGTACACGGTCGTGACCACGCACTTGTGGGCGAACCTGACAAAGGGGAAGGATCCGTTTGCGTCTCTGGAGGAGATCCAGGCCAGGACCGGAGGGGTCATCCAATCGTTGGGCGGCTATCGCTATCTGCAGCCCGCGCCGAACAGCATGATTCATATCGAGTACGACGGGGCTCTGTACCACGGTGAACTGGTGAAGGCGGGTGACATCCACGATGTCGTTCCGGCTGCGTATAACGGCATTGCCGCGGATTTCATCGCGCAGCGCGAGGCAGTTGCGCTCGCAAAGTAGTGAAGAAAGGAGAAGGAAGCACAATTGTTCCTTCTCCCGTCGACGGTGCTGCTTCAGTTCTTCACGCTTTCACGCCGTGCAGCAAGCTGCCGATGGCGTCGAGCGACTTCGTCACGTTGGTCAGATCGACCTTGGTGTACTGCGATGCATCGACCTGCGTCACCGGCGCCACGTTGATCTGCGGGCTCGCGAACGCGAAGCCCGTGATCGAGTTGGCGTTGATGCCGTTGTTCTGGAAGATGCTCGCGCCGCCGACGATGGCGCCCATTTCAGCGCGACCAAGTTCCTTGCTGACGGCGAGGTTTTCGATTCTCAACATGATGTCTCTCCTGATGACGTGAATGGCTGTGTGAGGGCTTACAGCTTCACGCCGCCGAGCACGCTGCCAACCGCATCGATAGACTTCGTGACGTTGGTCAGATCGACGTTCGTGTGCGTCGAGGCATCGACTTGCGTGACGGGCGCGACGTTGGTCTGCGGGCTGGCGAACGAGAAGCCGCCGTTGACATTGGCGTTGAC